>JAKSJQ010000001.1 GCA_024402115.1 Bacteroidales bacterium
GGAAGGTCCTTTACACGACCACCACGTACGAGCACGATTGAGTGCTCCTGGAGGTTGTGACCCTCGCCTGGGATGTACGCATTGACCTCTTTTGAGTTGGTAAGACGTACACGTGCTACCTTACGCATTGCTGAGTTAGGCTTCTTAGGTGTAGTGGTGTACACACGCACGCAAACGCCCCTTCTCTGAGGGCAAGCATCAAGAGCGCGAGACTTGCTCTTTACTTCTACAACCTCGCGTCCTTTGCGAACTAATTGCTGAATTGTTGGCATAAATGATTGTAAATCTTTAATTTATGTTTCACTTCCCCACTTTTTGGGGGCTGCAAATATACGGATAATTTTCCAAATAGCAACAAAATTATTATATTTGTGATATAACCGCATGAATTATGGAGCCTGATTACCAATGGATTATCACGAAGGTTGACGGTAAGATCTCGTCAGTCTCGCTGGATTACGGCGGTCTCTACAAGATCGCATCGATGCTCTACGGAGTGAAGCCTGGCCTCTCGAAGAAGAAGCAGATGAGCGCTGCGGCAAAGATGAGCCGCACCGCGCAGACCATCACTACCGAGAAGGTGGACCCCGACACCCTTCTCAAGCTGAGCGAGACCCTCCGCTGGGAGGACCTCAAGCTCTACGGCACCGAATTCCAGCTGGGAGTGTGGAAACAACTGTTCATGCTCAACCACGCCGAGGACGGAGGACAGGCCCCGGAACCGAAGCTCCTGAGTTACTCCGAGTTCGCGACCGTATGCGGGAACCGCCCGGGAATCAGGGCCGTCGCCCATGCCGTGGGACTCAATCCCGTGGCCGTGCTCCTGCCATGTCACCGAATCATCCCGAAGGAGTCGCTCGACCGCATCGCGGAGATCGAGGTCGCCGCAAGAAAGACCATATTCAAGGGTGCGGACATCTGGCTCTTCGACGCAATAGACTTCGGCGAGTATGCTCTCGGCACGAAGGTCAAGAGGTACATACTCGGACGCGAATTCTCCTACGGCTGCGCTTCTATCTGATCTGATATTCGCACAGAGCCTGACGATAGGCTATGCACTGATCCACATACGAGTCTTCGCTCTGGCGGAGGCTCGTCTGCGTCTGCAGGAGCTCGGACATGGTCACCATGCCTGCAGAGAATGAGAGACGCTGACGCTCATACACGTCGCGCGCATATTCGACGGACTGCTCGGCAAGCTGGAGCTGTTCCCACGCGGTAGTGAGGTTGACCCAGAGCTGACGTGCACGAAGAAGCAGCTGAGAATCGAGATATTCCTGTTCATTGCGGGCCTTTTCGACCTCATAGCTGAAGCGCCTTATCTTGCGCGAAGCCTTTCCCCAGTCCGAGATCGGAATCCTGACCATCGCATAGACGGCACCGTTCATCCTGCCGTCGCCCACGGTCTTACCATATCCGTACATGGCTCCGACGCCCACCTCCGGCAAAGTCTCGCCGACCGTCATCTTGCGCTGGAGGTCCTTCGCCTCCACCTGCAGGGCAAGCAGCCTGGTCTCATCCATCCTGTCTGCGAGTTCCTCCTCGGGAACATAGTATGAATCCGGAGAACGAAGGCCGCCGAGGTCGTCGTCCATCACGATATCGTCGATGAATGGCTTTTCCGCCGTCGCCACAGCCTGGACGGTGGAATAATCTATGCCCAGGGCATTGCAGAGATCCATCTTTGCGAGCCGGGTCCCTCCCTTGAGCTGAAGCTCCGAACTCTTGAGCTCAGACACTCGCAGCTTCACCATCATCACGTCGCTGTCGGTAAGGACGCCTGCGTCCCTTGCCGCGAGTACGTCCTTCTCGAGGGAAGCAAGCAGCATCGAAGCCTCCGCAAGAGTCTTCTTCTTTTCCTGAAGGGACACCACCAGCCAGTACTTCTGCTCGACCTGAAGATCCGTGTCACGGTGGCGCAGGCTCTGCTGAAGCTCGGCAGCCTCGATTCCGAGGGACGCGAGACGGTTGCCGTTGACTATTCGTCCGCCCGCAAAGACAGGCTGCGTGATGGTCACGGTCGCGCCATATCCGTACTGCAGGGCCTTGTACCTGGTCGGAAGGTCATACTGAGGAGCCAGCTCATCCACATAGTTGCTGATGTTCCAGGCATTGTCGGACTTTCCGAGAATGTCCGTAACGCCCAGGTCGATGAAAGGATGGAGCGCATGGAAGGCCATGGCCGTAGCCGAGACGCTAGGGAAATACTCTGCGAGCGCCTCCTGCTTCTGGGCACGTGCGGCAAGCACATCCAACGCGGCGTTGCGCTCGTACGGATCGTTCTTGCGCGCGAGCTCCTTGCACTCCGGCAGGGTGAGCACCCTTTCCTGAGCATGGGCCGATGCTCCGGCAATCAGCAATGCCGCTATGATATATATGGTCTTTACTTTCATTTCTTGTCCGCGTTCTTGAATAGCTGCCAATACGAGATAGGCATGATGAGCACGATGAGGAAGATCGAGAGCAGGGTTCCGAAGCATATCACGATACCCATAGGCATCCAGAGGAAATCGCCGCTGAGTATCATCGGAAGCACTCCGAGCGCGGTTGTGCACGAGGTGAGGAAGATAGGACGCATACGCCTCTTGCCCGCCTCCATCGCCGCAGTCCTGACGTCCTTGCCGTGCTTGAACCTCTCATCCTCCGCATACTCGAACATGAGGATACCGTTCCTGACGATGATGCCCACGAGGCTCACGAGTCCGAGCACCGCCGTGATGGTGAAGTCCATGCCGAAGATCCACAGTCCGAAGAAGGCACCGAAGAGACAGAGCATGCTCATCGAGAGAGTCAGCACCGCGAGGGAAGCCTTCTTGAAGTGGAAGAGCAGGAAGATGAAGAGCACCATGACGGCTGCGAAGAAGGACCATGCGATCTCCGGGAAGACCTGATCGTTGGCAGCGGAAAGTCCTCCGAAGCTGACCTGGACGTCGTCCCCGAATTCAGGACGAAGCTCCGTGTCGATGAACTTCTTGATCTTCTTCATAGCCACAGGCTGGCTCTGGCCCGTCCTCATGTCCGCATACACGCTCACGGCCTCGCGGCCTGCCATGTGGTCAAGCTCAGTGAGCGACCAGTCCGGAGAAACGTACGCAACCTGCCTGAGCGGCACCGTGACTCCAGGGACGGAGGTTGCCACCATCTGGTTCTCCACAGTCTCGTAGTTCATTCTGCCGTCGATGCCTTCGCTGTAGAGATTGACTGGGACCTGCCTGTCACCCTCCCAGAGGGTAGAGATAGTCTGGCCGTTGAAGGTGCCGGCAAGGGACATGGCGAGCATGGTCTTGTTCACGCCGAGCCTCGTCGCCTCATCGGCATTGAGGGTGATATTGACCGAGCTCTGGTAGTTGTCGCAGTTGCTGTGTATCCACTTCAGCTCATCGTCGAGCGAGTACATATATCTCTTGAGCTTCTCCGCCGCAGGGAGCAGGGCATTCCTGTCGTCGCCTGAGAAAGTGACCACGATCGCCGCCTCCGCACCGTTGTAGTCCATCTGCTTGTAGCGTATCACGGCCTCCGGGAAGATGTGCTCATAGTTCTTCTCATATTCGCGCAGAATCTCTTCCGTCGCCCTGGTCGAAGTCGTGTTCACGAGCATCTGAGCCACGCCCGGTCCAGGAAGCTTAGGCGGATAGGTCGCGGTGAATCGAGGTGCGCTGGTGCCTATGAAGGAAGTCACCGAAGTCACTCTCTTGTCCTTCAGGAGCATGTTCTGGAGCGAGTCTACATAGTGCTTGGTCTTGTCTATCGTCTGTCCGGTCTCTATCTCCATCTCGACCACGAAGAAGTCGCGCGCCGCATCCGGCATCATCTGGATATTGGTCTGGCTGAACATCACGAGTCCGAGCACCACCGCTGTAAGACCGCAGACCAAGGTGAGCAAAGGGCGCCTGAAGCACCATTCCTGGACAGTCTCGTAGAACCTCTGGATAAAGTCGAAGAACCTGTCCTGAGCCCTTGTCACCAGACTCTTCTTCCTGCCGGAATCGAGAGGCTGCATCCACTTTATCTCCATCGACGGCACGACGCTGACCGCGAAGAAAAGGGACATCATCAGCGATATCGTGATCACGATAGGGAAGAGCTTCACGAAGTCGCCGAGGTAGCCGGTGATGATCATGGTCATAGGGTAGAACATCGCGCAGATGGCCGCGGTAGCGATGAAGGTCGGCATGAAGAGCTCCTTCGCGCTGGCGCATGCTGCCTCGAGCGGCGAGAGTCCTCGTCCGAGCTTGTCCATGTATCCGTCTATGGTGATGATCGAGTCGTCCACTATCATTCCCAGACAGACTATCAGCGCGGCGAGGGTCACCGTGTTCATGTCTATCTTGAAAAAGTACATGCATGCCAGGGCCACCGCGGTGCAGACCGGAACTCCCGAGCTGGCGATGAGCGCCGAGCGTATAGGGAAGAGCAGCACCATCACGAGAACCACGACGAGCATGGAGATCAGCAGGTCGCGCAGGAAGGAGAACACGGACTTGGCAACCACCTTCGGCTGGTCGGTGACGCGGGTGATGGTCACGCTGTCTGGCATGCCGGACTCGAAGTCAGAGAGCACCTTGTCCACCTCCTGTCCGAAGGCAACGATATTGTTGTCCGGACGCATCTCGACCGAAAGGATGAGGCAGCTGTGGCCGTCGTATGAAACGAAGTTCTCCGGCGACTGGTACCTCCTTTCTATTGTGGCGATATCCTTGAGTCGGACGACGTTGCCTTCCGGGTCCGAGTAAACTATCTTCTCTGCCACTTCCCTCTCGCTGCCGACGCCGCCGAGGATGTGGATAGGCGCACTGACATAGTCGGTATTGAAGGTACCCGAAGGAATCGAAAGGGTCGCCGTCTGATAACCCAGGAGTATGGTGGTCGGGTCTATTCCATAAGAAGAGATCTTCTCCCTGTCGAGGGTGACCGCGATCTCCTCGTTCTGACCGCCCACGACGGAAACCTTCGCGAGGTCAGGAATCTGGCGCAGCTTCACGCAAAGCTCGTCCGCATAGTCCTGGAGCTCGGTATAGCCCTTGTCCGAAGACTCGAGGGCGATCAGGAGCGAACTGATTGCGCTGAAATCATCCATGACAGCGACAGCGAGCACTCCCGTCGGAAGGGTCAGCTTACGGGTCTGGAGCCCGAGCTTGATCTTGGACCACACCTCGTCCTTCTTGGACTGCTTGCAGGTGAGGTCGACGTAGATGTAGCAAATTCCGTCCTTTGAGACGGACTTGGTAGTCGCCCTGTCGACTTCCTTGTAGGAGAAGAGCGTCTCCTCGAGCGGCTTTGTGAGCTGCTCCTCAACCTCCTCTGCAGTCGCTCCCGGATAGATTCCGGCGACGAGTCCCTGCTTGATCTGGAAGGTCGGAAACTCATCCTTGTTCATATATTTCAGGCCCGCGATACCGGCAATGACCAGAGCGAAGACGGCCAGGTAGACCACCTTCTTCTCCGAGATGGCCCATTCGACCCAGCTCGCGATACCTGAGAACTTTTTCTTCAATGCCATTATTCGATGGTCTTTACCGCCATTCCGGTCGAAACCTTGCGGGCGCCCTCGACTATCACGCCGACACCCTCAGGAAGACCTTCCGAAACGATGATTCCGTCGCCGCTGTATCCGCCGACGACGATATGGTTCTTATCTACAATTCCGTCCTTCACGGTCCACACGTAACGGCCCTCCATGTCGGTCATCACTGCGGTGGAAGGAATCACGATGCCGCTGCCGGCCTCAGACTCAATGTATACCTTGCACACCATTCCCGGCATGAGCCCGCGTGCGTCCGAGAGCGAGCCAAGCGTACAGTCGTAGCTGTGAGAAAGGCGGGATGCGACGACTCCCTTGTTCACGACTCGTGCGCTGATGGTCCTGTCGAGAGCGGGAACGACGACGGTCGCCACGTCACCACGGCCCACCTTTCCGAACTCGTTCTCCGGCAGCGGGAAGTGAATCTCCGTCGAATTCACGTCCACGATGCGCGCGATGGCCTCGGCGATGGTGACGTCGACACCGTTATGGACAGGGACGCTCTCCACGACTCCCGCAAACGGAGCCTTGACCGTACAGTCCTCGAGAGACTTCGCCGCTGCCTTCACCGCAGCCTCCGCCTTCTCAAGATTGGTCCTCATCTCGACCATCTTCACCTCCGACACGCTACCCGCGTCGAAGAGCTTCTGCAGGCGATCCATTCCGTCCTTCGCCTGATCGTAGGTCGCACGAGCCATCTCGTACGTGCTCCTCAGGGTCTGAGACTCCACCTTCGCGATAGGCTGACCCAATGCTACAGACTGACCTTCACGCACATTGAGTTCGGTGAGAGTTCCGGAAGCCGGGCTGACGATCAGCACTGACTTCGATGCCTCGACCGTACCGACATACGAGCTGGTACCTATATTCTCCGAGCTGCCGACGTTTATTACCTTCACGGTAATCGGCTCGGCCTTGCTTTCCTTCCTGATCTTCTCGGTAACCTTCTCCTGGGTGGAGCTGAACCACTCGCACGAGCTGGTCGAGACAAGAGTCAGGGACATTGCCGCAGCAAAGGCCGCCTTTCGTAGCTGATTCTTTCCTGCCATGTCCTATTCGTTCATCTTTGCGCGGCACACGATGTCGCTGTCAATAATATGGTAGAGCCTGTCATTGGCCCAGAAATCTCCCTTGTAGTCGAGTTCGAAGAGGATGATGTTCTCATATTTCTCTCCGCGGCCCTCGATGCTGACCTCGGTGCTGACCGGTCTCACTCCGAATTCCTCGTCCACTCCGCCCACGCCAGGAGCATAGACGGAAAGATGCCTGCTCGTCGGATCGAGCGTTAGTTCCTTGTCCTTTACGCTGGCATAGTAGACGAGCATGTCCCCGCCGAGAACGTTCATGGTGACGACTATCCTGCCGTCCTTCGAATCCACGACGGTCACGTCCATCTGGCCGGCCTCGCTGCCCAAGGCCAGGGTCATAGGCTCAGAATGCTCTGTCACGACCGTATCGATCGCTCCTTCCCTGAAACGATAGGTAGTATCATAGATGTACTCCGCGTCACGGACGACGGTGAGAGTTCCGCTGGTCTTGAAGGAGTAGTTTCCCTTGAATCTGTCGCTGCCCTGCTTCTCGCATGAGGCAAAGAAGACGATGGCAATCACTGCCATCACTATATTCCTGAACTGTTTCATAATCCTTGTTTTCTGAAGCCCGCCATGCCACAAAAATCAGGCTACTTTGCATAATTTCCTGCAAGGTAGCCTGAAAAATCGACTTTATGTAAAACTTGCCGGCAGATGCGACAAGAACAATGTCATAAATTATTTGCCGAGACTGTCGAGGAGACGGTCGATAGAACCACGGAGGCGTGGATTCTGCCATACTCGGTAGAGATTGGTATAAGGCTCGAGGAGAGAAGCCTTGAAGAGCTTGGTCCAAGCTGTGGTCTTCACGTCGGTAGCAGGAGTCCAGTCGCGGTTGAGGACGTCGACGTACTTGCCTGTGTCAGGGTTCTTGAACACCTTCTCTACGAGCTCGTAGAGGTTCTGCGCATGACGGAGAGCACTCTCGTCGTTGGTAGCAAGAACATACTCGCTGATAGCGTTGATGGCAGCTGCCTGAGCATACACGAGCTTGATGGTGTCAAGACGCTCGCCGTTTGAGTCGAGTGACCAGTATACTCCACCATACTTGTGGTCCATGAAATTGTTGATGAGATAGTCCTTCGCCTCGGTGGCAGCTATAAGGAATTCATCCTTCTTAGTGATTCTGTAAGCCTCTGAGAGTTCACGGAGAACTCGTGCGTTGAGGATGATGCCCTTAGGTGCTGCATTGAGTTTGTCCTTCCAGATCGCCAGGGTACCAGTGGTGGCATCCTGGATATCGATGGAGAAAGCGTCGATTCTCTCTGTCATATTGATACGGTTTTTGTGGTTTTATGTTCTAGTGTCTGGCCTTCGGAAACTAGGCCGATATAAAGATAGCAAGTTTTTTCGACAATCCCTACAATAAGTACAAAAAAAGCGGGACGGCTGCATAATGCACCCGTCCCGCGTATACTGTCGAACCCTTTGTCCTACTCCTGTGGAGTGAATGTACTTGCGAGGAAGAGCTCGTCCATCTGCTCCTGGTCGATCTGTGAAGGAGAGTCGATCATCACGTCGCGGCCCTGGTTGTTCTTAGGGAATGCGATGTAGTCACGGATGGTCTCCTGGCCGCCGAAGAGCGAGCAGACGCGGTCGAAACCGAATGCGAGACCTCCGTGAGGCGGAGCACCGAACTTGAAGGCGTTGATGATGAAGCCGAACTTGTACTCGGCGTCCTCCTTGCTGATGCCGAGGATCTCGAACATCCTCTCCTGCATTGCAGCCTCGTGGATACGGATCGAACCGCCGCCGAGCTCGGTACCGTTGAGGACGAAGTCGTATGCGTTCGCACATACCCTCTCGAGGTCTTCCTTCTTGTCGCTGTAGTACCAGTCGATGTGCTCTGGCTTAGGAGCGGTGAACGGATGGTGCATTGCATAGAAGCGGTTGGTCTCGTCGTCCCACTCGAAGAGAGGGAAGTCTACGACCCAGAGTGGAGCGAAGTTGTGAGGGTCGCGGAGACCGAGGCGGTTACCCATCTCGATACGGAGGACACCAAGCATGTTCTGGGTCTTCCTCTTCGCGCCGCAGAGGATGAGCACGAGATCGCCTGCCTTTGCCTCGGCAGCGTCAGCGATCGCCTTCACCTCCTCAGGTGAGTAGAACTTGTCGACTGAAGACTTGTAGCTTCCGTCAGCGTTGCACTTGATATATACGAGGCCCTTCGCACCGACCTGTGGGCGCTTTACCCACTCGGTGAGAGCGTCAATTTCCTTGCGGGTGTACTCTGCACAGCCGGTAGCGGCGATGGCGCCGACATAGTCGCAGCTGTCGAATACTGAGAAGCCATGACCCTTGGTCACGTCGGTAACCTCATGGATCTTCATCTCGAAGCGGATGTCCGGCTTGTCCGAGCCATAGAAGTCCATTGCGTCATACCAGCTCATGCGAGGGATAGGGTTCGCAATGTCCACGCCGAGAGCGTTCTTGAACATCTGGCGCATCATGCCCTCGAAGGTGCCGAGAACGTCCTCCTGGTCCACGAAGCTCATCTCGCAGTCGATCTGGGTGAACTCCGGCTGACGGTCAGCGCGGAGATCCTCGTCACGGAAGCAGCGAACGATCTGGAAGTAGCGGTCGTAACCTGCGACCATGAGAAGCTGCTTGAAGGTCTGAGGGCTCTGTGGAAGAGCGTAGAAAGTACCAGGGTTCATACGTGAAGGAACCACGAAGTCGCGTGCTCCCTCAGGGGTAGACTTGATGAGGTATGGGGTCTCGATCTCCATGAAGCCCTGCTGGTCGAGATATGTACGAATCTCCTGTGCAAGGCGATGGCGGAGCGCAAGCGCACGCTGGAGCGGAGCACGACGGAGGTCGAGGTAACGATACTTTGCGCGGAGATCCTCACCTCCGTCGGAATTCTCCTCGATGGTGAACGGAGGAGTTACGGACTTGTTGAGGATGTTGATTGACTCTACCTTGATCTCGATGTCGCCGGTAGCCATCTTGGAGTTCTTGCTCTCACGCTCGAGAACCTCTCCCACAACCTGGATGACATACTCCCTACCGAGTGAGGAAGCAGCCTCCTGAAGCTCAGCTGAAGCGGTAGCCTCAACCACGAGCTGGGTGATGCCGTAACGGTCGCGAAGATCAACGAAGGTCATACCTCCGAGTTTGCGGGACTTCTGCACCCATCCTGCGAGGGTGACCTTCTGTCCTACGTTTTCAATGCGGAGTTCACCGCAAGTATGTGATCTATACATATATGTTATTATTTATTGTCTATGACGGGCGCAAAGGTAATAAGTTTTTACGAAGATTGAGGTTTTCACGCAAGCTTCTTGGCAAGCTCGACGAAATCCTCGACGCCGAGGCGCTCCGGCCTGAGGTCGAAAACAGGATCGGAAACGAACTCAGCCTGCTGCTCAGGGGTCCATCCCAGCTGCTGGGCCTTCGCGATCACGAGAGGCTTGAGCGAGTTCCTGAGAGTCTTCCTCCTCTGGTTGAACGCGGTCTTCACGACGTTCTTGAAGAGAGCCTGGTCACAGCCGAGATCGGTGCGGTCGTTCCTGGTAAGACGGATGACTGCGGACTTGACCTTAGGAGGAGGGTTGAAGGCCCCCTCACCTACAGTGAAGAGATACTCGATGTCGTACCACGCCTGGAGAAGTACTGAAAGAATGCCATAGGTCTTCGTTCCTGGCTTCTCGGCAATCCTCTCGGCAACCTCCTTCTGTATCATGCACACGACCTGAGGGACCTGATCCTTGTGGTCGAGTATCTTGAAGAAGATCTGGGACGATATATTATATGGAAAGTTTCCTATCACATCGAAGCTGCCCTGGAAGAAGTTACCCAGGTTCAGCTTGAGGAAATCCGCCTCGATGAGCGAACCGTTGATCTTAGGGAAATGGACAAGGAGATAGTCGACCGACTCCCTGTCGATCTCGACTGCCCTGAGGGCAATCTCCGGACGCTCGAGAAGATACTGGGTCAGGACACCCATTCCGGGGCCGACCTCGAGCACGTCGGTCGTAGAATCTGCGGGACAGAGGAGAGCGTCCGCAATGCTCTGTGCTACCTTAAGGTCAGTAAGGAAATGCTGGCCCAGGGCTTTCTTTGGTCTAACTTCGCTCATGCTGCAAAGATAACAATAAATCAAAAAGGGCGACCTTCACAGGCCAGCCCTTTTTAAAGTGTAGACTTTTACTAAGTATGTGTAATTTGTTGTGTGTTCAGTAAGTTTCGTTTTTCTGACATTGCAAAGGTAGCAGAGCATGAAAGAAATACAAAATTTACCTTTTAACATATTCGCAAAGGCATTCGCGATTTCACAAAAACGCCACCCAGAGGCTCTGAGTGGCGTTTTTTCTTATGCGTTTTCTTCGAAACTAAATTGTCCGAAAATTTGATTATTCATCAGAATCCTCATCCTGGTAAGCCTTGAGAAGCTTGTCCTGAACGTCTGCAGGTACTGGCTGGTAGTCTGCAAACTCCATTGTGAAGGTAGCTGAACCTGAGGTGAGAGAGCTGAGGGTAGTTGAATACTTGTAGAGCTCTGCCTGAGGAACACGTGCCTTGAGGACTGAGAAGCCGCGGTCAGTACCCATACCCTCGATGATAGCACGACGGTTCTGGAGGTCTGACATACAAGCACCCATGTAATCAGCAGGAGTCATGACGTTGACGTTGAAGATAGGCTCCATGATCTTTGGACCTGCGATACGGAAGGCCTCCTTGAATGCGTTACGTCCTGCGATGATGAACGCGATTTCCTTTGAGTCTACCGGATGCATCTTACCGTCATATACGAATACGCGGATGTCGCGTGCGTATGAACCGGTGAGAGGTCCTTCCTCAAGCTTCTGCATGAGACCCTTCTTGATGGCTGGCATGAATGAAGCATCGATAGCACCACCGACAACGCAGTTGTAGAACTCGAACTTACCACCCCATGGAAGTACGGTCTCCTCCTTGCCCTTGATGTTGAGCACCTGCTCCTTACCGTCGATCTTGAACTTAGCTGTAGTCTCTACGCCCTCGATGATAGGCTCCACGAGGAGGTGAACCTCACCGAACTGACCTGCACCACCTGACTGCTTCTTGTGACGATACTGTGCGGTAGCGACCTTAGTGATGGTCTCACGATAAGAGATCTTAGGAGCGAAGGTCTCGACTGCGACCTTGTTCTCGTTGAGAAGTCTCCACTTCACGAAGTTGATATGCTGCTCGCCCTGTCCCTGGAGGATGGTCTGCTTGAGCTCCTTAGCGTACTCTACGATGATGGTAGGATCCTCTGCCATGATCTTGTTGAGTGCATCGCCGAGCTTCTCCTCATCATTCTGGTCTGCGGCCTTGATAGCGCAACGGAACTTAGGAGCAGGGAATACGATATCCTTGTAGACGATGTCTGAACCAGGAGCAGAAAGGGTTGCGTTGGTCTTTGCTGCACGAAGCTTAACGGTACATCCGATATCACCTGCGCGAAGCTCCTGTACGGCCTCTTTCTTCTTACCTGCCACTGCATAGAGAGAAGAGAGACGCTCCTTGTCACCGGTAGCTGCGTTCTCGAGGTCCTGACCGAGGGTCACGACACCTGAGTTAACCTTGAAGTAAGCAACCTCACCGAGGTGCTGCTCCACTGCGGTCTTATAGATGAAGATTGCGGTCTTGCCTGACTCGTCGCAAGGGATGACCTTGTCGTCCTTGGTGTAGATCTTTCTCTCTGAAGGAGCAGCAGCCACCTTGATGGTGAACTCCATGAGCCTCTTGACACCGATGCTCTTCTTTGCTGAGAGACAGAAGATAGGATAGCAGTCGCCCTGACGGATACCAAGTCCGAGGCCCTGGCGGATCTCGTCCTCAGAAAGCTCTCCCTGGTCGAAGAACTTCTCCATGAGAGAGTCATCGTACTCTGCAGCCTTCTCGATGAGGGCCTGACGAAGCTCCTCTGCCTGATCCATGAGCTCTGCAGGAATCTCCTTATCCTCACGCTTACCGTTATCGTCAACGAAGTGATAGTACTTCATCTTGAGGACGTCAACGAAGCCGTCGAAGCCGAGACCTGGGTTTACAGGGAACTGGATTACTACTGGCTTGCTCTTGCCGAACGCAGCCTTGATGGTCTCGAGGGTGTTGTCCCAGTTGGCCTTCTCGCCGTCGAGCTGGTTCACACCGAGAATTACAGGGACCTTATATTCTGCAGCGAATCTCTCGAAGATCTGAGTACCGACCTCGACGCCCTGCTGTGCGTTCACGAGGAGGATACCTGTCTCGACCACCTTGAATGCAGAGACTGCAC
Source organism: Bacteroidales bacterium (assembly GCA_024402115.1). Next base: position 12,857 of record JAKSJQ010000001.1, read on the forward strand.
CACCTACGAAATCGTCGGAACCAGGAGCATCGATGATGTTGAACTTGGTGTCCATGAACTCGGTATATACCGGAGTCGCGAATACAGACTTCTGGTTGGTCTGCTCGTACTCGGTGTTGTCCGATACGGTGTTCTTAGCCTCGACAGTACCTTTACGGTCGATGACCTTGCCTTCATAGAGCATGGCCTCCGCGAGAGTGGTCTTACCTGACCTGGTACTACCGAGGAGGACCACATTACGGATGTTCTGAGTTGAATAAGTCTTCATGTGTTATCCTGTTTTTGTGATTATTAAATCATGCGGTTCACCCAAAATATCGGGTGTGTCTCGCAAATTTAAAAAATCGCAAGCAGAATAGCAATATCTGAAGGTGGTTAATTTTATATCATTTCGCGGTATCTGTCGACAATATCCTCGCCCGAGCACCCTACGGAATCGCGCAGATATCTGTCCATCGCATCCGGATCGACGCCGATGAGCTCGCATATTGCTTCGAAGTCCATGTCCGGGTTTCGGAGTACCTCTCCATGCTCAAGAAGGTCATCGAAACTCACAAGCTGCATTCGAGTAATTTCTCCCATAATCTTAGGTTTTAACACAAATATTGGGTAAGAAATTCAAAAAATCAAGCCAATTCACAAGTTTCTTGTGTATATCACAATTTTCTTATGATACCTTTCACAAACCAAGACTTTACTTTTGCGATGTTCAACTATATGGCACGATGATCGACAAGACAGTCAGTACGAACATACGCAACCTGAGAGAACAGAAGAAGTTGTCTCAGGCTGAACTCGGTGACATGATCGGGGTCTGTGCCAATACCATCAGCAATTACGAACTGGGCAAGACAGGCATCAAGAACGAGACGATTACATCCATCGCAAAGGCACTCGGGGTCGAGGTGGAAGCCATCTGGCCAAGCGTCTGCGTTCCGAGCACCATGGAAGATCATTCTCTCCAATGGGGAAGCGAAGAGCAGATCATCAAGGACCTGAAGGAACAACTCAAAAAGGAGACCCAGGAGAAGGATGGCCTTCACGCACTCGTTGACATGCGCAATGCCGAAATAGAGAAACTGAAGAACACTGTCAAGCAGCTCAGCGAGAGAGTGAACGAGCTTGAATGCAAGGCCGCCGTACAGATCAAGAGAGACGAATTTGGAGCAGAGCAGGAGAATGACTAATTTTGCTCCATGTCCAAAGAGATCCATCTTCTCAATCACATGCACGAAGGCCTGATCGAGGCCGGTTGCGACGAGGCAGGACGCGGTCCCCTCGCCGGACCCGTATTCGCGGCAGCCGTAATCCTACCGGAAGACTTCCACCATCCTCTGCTCAATGATTCAAAGCAGATGACCGAGAAGGCCAGGAACACCCTGCGCGAGGTCATCGAGAAGGAAGCCGTAGCCTTTGCCGTGGAAGAGGTCAGCGCAGAGGAGATAGACACGATCAACATCCTCAACGCCTCCATCACCGGCATGCAGCGCGCCGTGCTGCGGCTGGACCCTCGCCCGCAGTTTCTTCTGATCGACGGCAACCGTTTCCGCCCCTTCGACAGCTACAAGTACACGGACTACGCTACCGTGGTCAAGGGCGACGGCAAGTACGCGCCCATCGCGGCCGCATCTGTGCTCGCGAAGACCTACAGGGACGAGCTCATGCGCAAGCTGGCCGCCGAGTTCCCGATGTACGGATGGGACAGGAACATGGGATATCCGACACCTGAGCACATAGACGCAATACGGCGGTACGGAATGACTCCATACCACCGTAAATCTTTCCATGTAAAGGAACTTGAACCGTCCCTTTTCTGATTTCCTAGAGTGAGGTCTCGAACTCCTTGAGGAATCTCATGTCGTTCTCGAAATAGTTGCGGAGGTCCTTGACCTGCCACTTGAGCATCGCGATGCGCTCCACGCCCATACCGAAGGCGAAGCCGCTGTACTTCTTGCTGTCGATGCCGTTCGCCTCGAGCACGTTAGGATCCACCATACCGCAGCCGAGGATCTCAAGCCAACCGGTACCCTTGCAGACATTACATCCCTCGCCGTGGCAGATGTTGCAGCTTACGTCAACCTCTGCAGAAGGTTCTGTGAATGGGAAGTAAGAAGGACGCATGCGGATCTGGGTCTCAGGACCGAACATCTCGCGTGCAAAGAGGAGGATCGCCTGCTTCATATCGGCGAAGGTCACGTTCTCATCGATGTAGAGGCCCTCGACCTGATGGAAGATACAGTGTGCACGAGCACTGATCGCCTCGTTGCGGAATACGCGACCAGGGCAGATCACGCGGATAGGAAGCTGCATCTTCTCCATGCAGCGAACCTGCACGCTGGAAGTATGGGTACGGAGAAGAACTGGATTCTTCTGCTCGTTGTCTGTCACGAAGAAAGTATCCTGCATCTCGCGTGCAGGGTGCTCTGGAGGGAAGTTGAGTGCCTCGAATACATGCCAGTCATCCTCGACCTCGGGACCTTCTGCGACATCATATCCGAACTTGCGGAAGATGCCGACGATCTCCTCGCGGACGATGCTCACAGGGTGACGTGAACCGAGTGGATAGCTGTCGCCAGGAGCGGTAAGGTCGGTTGCGGACGATCCTGATGCCGATGCAAGCGCAGATGCGGCGCTCTTGAGCTCCTCGATCTTTGCGGCTGCGGCGTTCTTGAGCTGGTTGAGCTTCTGTCCGAACTCCTTCTTCTGCTCCTTGTCTACGTTACGGAACTCCTCGAAAAGACGGGTGATCTCGCCCTTCTTGCCAAGGAGGCGTACGCGTGCCTCTTCAATTTCCTGTTCCTTCTGGCACTTGAGATTCTCAATGTCTGCCAGTATAGCTTCGATTCTTTCTTTCATCTTTCTTGAATTGGACGGCAAAGATAGTTATTTTTTCTTTTTGGTGGCCGACTGCTCGAGCTTTTCACGACGCTTCTCACGCGCCTTCTGGAGCCTTGCTGCGCCTCTTCTGAGATATTCATCCCACTGCTCCTGGGTAAATATCTTCTTGTAGGACTCGTCAAGCATGTCGAGCCACTTGTCCTGCACCTGCTGGTAGAGGCTGGTGTTTCCAATCTTCGCTGCCTGCATGTCGTTGATCTCGTCAGTCATTCCATGGTACACGACCTTGAGGGTGGAATCCACCTTGAAGGTCTGCCAAGGCTCGAGCTTGAGGTCGATCTCGAGGCGGTCAGCCTGCATCTCGCACCTCTCGTCGAGGTCCGGAGTCTTCTCCGACGACTGCGCCGAAGCAGCCAATGTGCTGAATAATACTACTGCTAAAGCAGTAACTACGAATTTTCCCTTCATAGTCAACGTTTTTTTATGTAGATTTGCAAAAGTACATAATTTGGGCCAAAATGACAATGAAGAAGATAATCTCATATATCGCAGCCACCGCTATGGCTATTGCTGTTGCGGACATGCAGGGAGAAGCTTGCACCAATGTGCTCATCACCCGCGGAGCCAGCGTCGACGGCAGCTGCATGATATCGTATGCAGCAGATTCGCACCAGCTCTTCGGGGAGCTCTATTTCCGCCCGGCGGCGGACTGGAAGCCAGGTTCCATGCTCAAGATCCACGACTGGGATTCCGGAAAGTACCTCGGTGAGATTCCGCAGGTAGCCCACACATACAAGACGGTCGGAAACATGAACGAGCACCAGCTCATCATCGCGGAGACCACCTTCGGCGGACGTGAGGAGCTCTGGGACCAGGGCGGAATCATGGACTATGGTTCCCTCATCTATGTTGCACTCCAGAGAGCAGCGACCGCACGCGAGGCCATCGACATCATCGTGGACCTTGCCGACACATACGGTTACTATTCCGAGGGTGAGTCATTCTCGATCGCAGACAAGAACGAGGTCTGGGTGATGGATCTCATCGGCGGCGGCAAGGACCGCAAGGGCATACTCTATGTCGCACGCCGCGTTCCTGACGGATACATCTGCTCGCACGCAAACCAGGCCAGGATCAGCACCTTCCCTCAGAACGACCCTGCGAACTGCATCTATGCCAAGGACGTCATCGACTTCGCACGCGCCAAGGGCTGGTATACCGGCAAGGACGAGGACTTCAGCTTCTGCGACACCTATGCTCCGCTCGATTTCGGCGGAATGAGAGGTTGCGAGGCCCGTGCATGGTCAGCTTTCAACATCCTCTGCGAGGGTCAGTTCACCTTCATGGACGACAACGGCAGGGAAGTGACCGTTCCTGCTGACCACTACCTCCCTTATGCGATGGGCTACGACAAGAGCCTCCGCTTCCCTCTCTTCGTGAAGCCTGCGAAGAAGGTCAGCGTGAAGGACGTTGCCGAAGTGATGCGCGACCACTATGAGGGTACACCAATGGACATGACCCAGGACATCGGAGCCGGCGGAAACGCACTCCCTTACAGATGGAGACCTATGGGCTTCGAGATCGATGGCAAGTCGTACACCAACGAGCGCGCGATCGCCACCCAGCAGACCGGATTCTGGTTCGTAGGACAGGCCAGGGGATGGCTCCCTGACGTGATCGGAGGCATCGACTGGTTCGGCACTGATGACGCTGCGACCTCATACCTCACCCCTATCTACACCAATACCGACGAGGTTCCAGAGTGCTTCCGCGAAGGGAACGGCGACATGCTCACATACTCGGCAACCTCATCGTTCTGGATGAACAACCGCGTCACCAACGCATGCTACAGGATGTACAACATCATGCAGCCTACCGTCAAGGCGGCCATCGACGAATGGGAGAACGCACGTCTGGAGGAGATCGCATCCATAGACGAGAAGGCCCTCAGCCTCTACAACAAGGCTCTCGCGAAGCCAGCCAAGGCCATCAAGCGCAACGACAGCGCCAAGAAGACCGTAGATCCGTTCCCTGAAGTCAGGAAATACCTCACCGAGTACTCGGTAAACACTGCCCAGACCATCTTCAACAAGTGGGTTGCTCTCGAAGAGCTCCTCCTCGTGAAGTACATCGACGGCAACGTCAAGGCCCAGGACGAGAACGGAAAGTTCATCACCAATGGAAACGGCGGCAACATTCCTGACGGAATCAGCCAGCCTGGATACACAGAGAAATGGAAACGCACGGTAGCCCTCACCCACGGCGCCGTCATAGAAGAAAGGTAATATCATGGCAAAGTACAATTACAAGAGCAACTGGCCACGCTACGTCCTCGAGTGGGGCGTGCTTGCGGCACTCATCATCCTTATCACAGGCCTTGCCAAGATCGTCATCCCATCCCTTGCCGAGGCAGATCCGGAGAGATATTGCCCTATGGGAGGTCTCGAGGCGCTGGTAACCTTCTTCAAGAGAGGCTCCCTTCCTTGCTCGATGAGCACTGTCCAGATCGTGATGGGCATAGCCCTCGCTGCGGCAGTGATACTTTTCAGCAAACTCTTCTGCGGCTATATCTGTCCCGTCGGAACCGTCGAGGACCTTCTCGCAAAGCTCCGCAGGAAGCTCGGCGTCAAGTCTCTCGTCATCCGTAACGGCAGCATCGCCGACAAGGCCCTCCGCATAATCAAGTACGTGCTCGTCTTCGTGGTGTTCTACATCACCGCAACCAACAGCGAGCTTTTCTGTAAGAACTTCGACCCATACTATGCAGTAGCTACCGGCTTCAAGGGTGAGATCACCCCGTGGATGGCATGCCTGTCGGTGCTCACTGTAATCGGCCTCGGTTTCTTCATCGACAGCTTCTGGTGCCGCTATATCTGCCCTCTCGGCGCTGTGTCCAATTCGCTCAAGTTCTGGGTATGGGTGCTCGTGCTCTTCGCAGTATGGTATGTCGCCGACGTGATCGGACTCCACCTCCCATGGACCGTGCTCCTCGGTGCTTTCTGCCTCCTCGGATACCTTCTCGAGATCCTCGTCAGGAAGCCTAAGTTCCAGCTCATGCACATCTACAAGGAGGAAGAGACCTGCTGCCACTGCGGACTCTGCACCAAGAGATGTCCATTCCACATCGATATCGACTCATGCAACAACGGTATCATCCGTTCTGTCGACTGTACCCTCTGCGGCGAGTGTACCGCAGCCTGTCCTAACAAGGCCCTCAAGATCGGCGTCGCACAGAAGGCGAAGGGTGGCGTATGGAAATATGTACCTGCGCTGATCACCGTCGCTCTCGTCGTTACTGCCATCATCCTCGGCCGTCGCCCTGAGTTCGAGATTCCTACCATCAACGAGACCTGGGGACTCGAGAAGCTCGGTCCGGACAGCACCATGGTACAGGTTGTCGACGTCAATAGCCTCGAGACCATGGAGATGACCGGACTCAAGTCCGTGAAGTGCTTCGGAAGCTCGACCGCATTCATGAACAAGCTCATGCGCATCCCTGGCGTACACGGAGTGAAGACCTTCGTCGTACACCACAGGGCCATCATAACATACGACCCTAAGAAGACCACTCCTGAGGAAATCCAGAGTGAGGTTTTCGTGCCTGTACGCGTGAAGACCGACAAGAGGCCTGACCCAAGCCAGGTCAAGGAGGTCAAGGTCGTCACCATCAGGACTGACAAGATGTTCGACCGCATGGACTTCACCTACCTCGGACTCCAGTTCCGCGACACTGACAAGGAAATCTACGGACTCGAGAGCGAGTTCGCCTGCCCTCTCATCGTGAGGGTGTTCCTTGCTCCTGACGAGAACATCACCGAGGCTGAGCTCCGCGAACTCGTGGAGAGGAAGGAACTCCACACCTACAACCCTACCACCGGCGACCTCGTAAAGACCATTCCTGTTGACTTCGAGTTCGTCAGGATGGAGCCGGGCGAGGAGACCATCACCATCGCCGAGTTCCTCAACAAGATGTTCGACGGCTTCGACAGCGGCGTATTCAACGGACGTTACCTCAACGAGGATGGCGAGGAGTACATCGAGAAGCGCGACAAGCACTACGAGGGACAGCCTCAGTACATCTATGAGATCGCAAACCAGGACTACGAAAAACCTATTTTCAAGAGAGCAAGCGCTTTCCAGTATCTCTCCAACCATATCTCGAAGGAGAGCTGCGAGGGTGTCATCTCTCTCAAGATGGCTCTCAACAAGGACCTCGTTCCGTCTATCCAGATCCGCTTCACCGAGCCTATGACCGAGGAGAAGATCTGGGAAGTTATCAACGAGAACCCATGGAAGATCACCTATGCCCGTGACGACGTCCGCGACGTCCCTGCCAAGATTACCTTCGACACTCCGGGCATCGTATACCATTATGAAGAAACTTCTGAAGAATAATTGACATGATTCGCAAGATCATCACGGTATCGTTAGCGGCCATTCTCGCCGTCAATGCATATGCCGATGAGGGAATGTGGTTGGTGAATGCCATCAACAAGGCTCTCGAGGCAAAGATGCATGAGCGTGGCCTCAAGCTTTCGGCCCGTGACATATACGACGCAGACGCGGACGGTGCAAGCCTGAGCGACGCGATAGTATCGCTCGACTTCGGGTGCTCCGGCAGTGTGATATCCGACAACGGACTCATCATCACGAACCACCACTGCGCCTATTCTGACGTCTACTCGCTCAGCACCCCTGAGCACAATTACCTTGAGGACGGCTACTGGGCCTTTTACCAGAAGGACGAAATTCCTATCGCCGGCAAGGGCATACAGTTCCTCAAGAAGGTCATCGACGTCACTGACGAAGTGAATGCCCTGATCGCTGACTACAAGGAGAAGGACCTCCCTCTGGGAAGCAGGAAGCTCTCCCATGTGATGGAGACCAAGTACCAGGAAGAGACCGGATATGACGCTTTCCTCTACAACATGTGGTCGGGAAGCAAGTACTACCTTGCCCTCTACCGCGAGTATAAGGACATAAGGCTCGTCGCAGCTCCTCCGGTGAGCATCGCTGCCTTCGGTGGTGACATCGATAACTGGGAATGGCCTCAGCACAAGGGTGATTTCGCCATGTACAGGATATACACGGCACCTGACGGCAGTCCTGCCAAGTATTCCGTGGACAACGTCCCTCTCAAGAGCACCAAGAAGCTCGAGATTTCGCTTGACGGAATAAAGGAGGGGGACTTCACCATGGTCATCGGATACCCGGGAAAGACCTCCCGCTACAGCTCTGCACCAAAGGTCAACTCTCTCGTAAACGTAACCATGCCGGCGGCAACCAAGGTCAGGAAGGCCAACATGGACATCACCAAGAAATGGATGGATGCCGACCCTGATGTAAGACTCCTCTACTCAGACTGGTTCTTCGGCCTGAGCAACGTACAGGAGCTCGAGGAGGGCGAGGTTGACTGCTGCAACAGGTTCGAGGTGGTGGACAAGATACGCCGCGAGGACGAGGAACTTCAGGAATGGATCATGGCAGATCCCGCACGCGCGGAGAAATGGGGAAACGTGCTTTCTGAGCTTCAGAAAAAGTGGACCTCGCTCGACAACTTCCTCAGGTCCGAAACCTACGCGAGGGAGACCCTCGTACGTTCATCTCGCCTCGGCGTGGTGTGCATCAGGCTCCACTCCAACCTCAAGAACGCGAAGAACAGGATTGAATCCGACGTAGAGTCTCTCGACCTCCGTGTGGAGAAGGAGATCTACAGAAGCAGTATGAGGCTCTTCTTCGAGAATGTCGACAGGCAGTATTGGGGCGTATACCACAAGGCTCTCGACATGTACTACCATAATGACTACGAGAGGATGTGCAACGAGACATGGTCTGGCAGTATCTTCGCAAGCAAGAAAAAGGTAAAGGCATTCGCGGCTTCTGACGAACTCATAGATGACGATCCTGTATACAAGTTCTACACGGATCTCCAGATGAGCGACCTCAACAGGGTCGAGACCAGAATAGACCGCGCTCCTAACCGCACCGAGTTCGGCCATGAATACACCAAGGCTCTCTATGAGATGCGTGAGGAGAAGGGTATTCCTCAGTATCCAGACGCAAACTCGAGCATGAGGATCACCTACGGAACCGTAGGCGGACTCGAGCCTTTCGACGCAGTGGTCTGCTCATGGGCGTCTACCGCGAAGGGCATCCTTGAGAAGTACAATCCTGACGACTATGACTTCAGCCTCAAGCCTGAGTGGAAGGAAATCGTTGCGACCTACGACGGTACGGTGAACTTCATCAGCGACAACGACATCACCGGAGGCAACTCGGGCAGCGCCGTCATGGATGCAGAAGGCAGGCTCGTCGGTCTGGCATTCGACGGCAACAAGGAGTCGCTGGCTTCGGACGTATACTATACTCCGGGCTACAACAAGTGCGTCTGCGTGGACATACGCTATGTCATATTCATCCTCCGCGCCCACCATTTCGACCGTATCCTCAGCGAGCTCGCTCTAGACTAATCCCCTTACCATAATAAAAACGGCGGCCTCCTTCCTGGAAGCCGCCGTCTGTGTCATAACTTGCCGGCATGGCTCAAAATGGTCCATGCTTCCGGCGGACTAAAGTCCTGCTGCTCGGGCCGCAAGCATAAAAATGCTTGCTGTAAACACCCTCGCGACCTCGGCATTGTAAGAGGGAATGAATTCCGCAAAGCGGAAGAAAGGGGTCTCGCGAATGCGAGACGACCTAATTGAGCCATGCCGGCAAGTAAAAGCTACGCATTACGGATTTCGATGCGGCCGCCGACATTGTCGACGATGATATCGGTATCGCGTCGCACCGTGCCCTCGAGGATTGCGGTCGCAAGCTGGTTGATGAGCTCACGCTGAAGCACCCTCTTGACAGGACGTGCACCGAACTCAGGCTCGTAGCCCTTGTCGCTCATGTACTCGTCGAAACCGTCGGTGAATACGATCCTGACGCCCTTCTCCTCCATCTTGCGGGCAAGGATGGCCTCCTGGAGACGGAGAATGTCCTTGATGTCCTGCTTGGTGAGCTGACTGAAGGTGACGATCTCATCGATACGGTTGAGGAACTCAGGCCTCATGGCCATCCTCAGCTCCTCCTCCTTAAGGTTCGAGGTCATGATAAGGATAGTGTTCTTGAAGTCCGCAGTACGGCCCTTGTTGTCGGTGAGCCTACCGTCGTCAAGCACCTGAAGCAGGATGTTGAAAACATCCGGATGGGCCTTCTCGATCTCATCGAGCAAGATCACCGAATATGGCTTGCGCCTTACGGCCTCGGTAAGCTGACCACCCTCATCGTAGCCGACATATCCCGGAGGCGCTCCCACGAGACGGCTCACGCTGTGCCTCTCCTGGTACTCGCTCATGTCGATACGAGTGATCATGTTCTCATCATTGAAGAGGAACTCGGCGAGCGCCTTCGCAAGCTCGGTCTTGCCGACACCGGTGGTACCGAGGAAGAGGAACGAACCGATAGGACGCTTCTCGTTCTGGAGTCCGGCACGTGAACGCCTTACTGCGTCAGATACGGCCTGGATGGCCTTGTCCTGGCCAATCACCCTCTTGTGGAGTTCCTCCTCCATCCTGAGGAGCTTGTCCTTCTCGCTCTCGAGCATCTTGTTCACAGGAATGCCCGTCCACTTCGCGACGACCTCCGCGATATCCTCCGGAGTTACAGCCTCGGTGATGATAGGATTCTCGATATGGGCCTGCCTTTCGCTGAGCTCATCGATGGTCTTCTGCGCCTCCTGCATCTTGCCGTAGCGGATCTCCGCAACCTTTCCGTAGTCTCCTGCAACCTCGGCGTTGTGGGCCTGGATTCGATAATCCTCCATCTGCTGACGTGCATTCTGGAGTCCCTCCACAATGTCCTTCTCCTCCTTCCACTTCTTCATCAGCACATCCTTCTGCTCACCCAGCTCCTTGAGCTCGGCCTCGATCTTCTCCATCTTGAGAGACACACCCTCACGCTTGATGGCCTCACGCTCGATCTCGAGCTGACGTATCCTTGAGTTCAGGTCGTCGATAGGCTCCGGTACCGAATTCATCTCGAGGCGAAGCTTCGATGCCGCCTCGTCCACGAGGTCGATAGCCTTGTCCGGAAGATATCGGTTGGTGATATACCGGCTTGAAAGCTCGACCGCGGCGATGAGCGCATCATCCTCGATACGAACCTTGTGGTGGTTCTCATATTTCTCCTTGAGTCCACGCATGATGGAGATGGACTCGGCAGACGACGGCTCATCCACGATGACCATCTGGAATCGCCTCTCAAGGGCCTTGTCCTCCTCGAAATACTTCTGATATTCGTCGAGGGTGGTGGAGCCAATCGTACGCAGTTCTCCGCGCGCGAGCGCAGGCTTCAATATATTAGAGGCATCCATCGCGCCGCTGGTACGTCCAGCTCCCACGAGGGTATGTATCTCATCGATGAACAGGATGATCTCTCCTTCGCTGTCCACGACTTCCTTCACGACGCCCTTGAGCCTCTCCTCGAACTCGCCCTGATACTTGGCGCCAGCAATCAGCGCACCGAGATCAAGAGAGTAGATGGTCTTTGATTTCAGATTTTCAGGAACCAGTCCATCCACTATCTTCTGCGCGATTCCTTCCGAAATCGCTGTCTTTCCCACACCCGGTTCTCCGACGAGAATCGGGTTGTTCTTGGTCCTTCGGCTAAGGATCTGAAGGACCCTTCGGATCTCGTCATCCCTTCCGATGACCGGATCCAGCTTGCCTGCCCTCGCCCTTTCGTTGAGGTTCACCGCAAACTTTTCAAGATTCTCATATTTGTTCTGCATAATAATACTCACCTGCTCAAGTGCAGGTTCGGCTCTTCTAGGGCAAAAGAGAGTCCAACGCCCATTTTCTGCCATTTTGTCAGTCGCCGTGCAGTGATCCTTCGATAGCAGCGGGGATAAAAAAAGAAGGCTGACCCCTGAGGATCAGCCTTCTATTTCAACCGCAAAACTGCGGAACAGAGTCGATTACCTGTACTGAGCGAACTCGATGTCGTTCTCAGCGCGGCGAGCAAGCTCCTTGCTCTCCTTAGCCTTCTCGAGGTTAGTCTTCACAGCCTCTGCCTTACCCTGACGAGCAGCGATGATAGCGCGGAGGTAGTTAGACTTAGGGCAGTTGCAAGTGAGAGCCTTCTCAGCAGCAGCGAGGTTGCCTACGAGGATCTGTGCGAGAGCAGCGTTGCAGCCTTCCTTGCCTGCGAGGCGAGAAGCAGCAGCTGGATACATACCGTTGAGGATCTCAGCAACTGCGAGGTTCTGCATAGCAGCGTCGGTACCTGCAGCATTGAATGCCTGGCCAGCACCGTTGAGGTCACCCTTGTTGAGAGCGATGATACCCTTGATGTTGAGAACGTCAGCATCCTCAGCGAGGCCCTTGATAGCGTCCTCAGCCTTAGCATAGTCACCATCGTTTACGTAAACGACAGCCTTGTTGTACTGAGCGGTCTTGCTGTTGTACTTAGAGATAGCCTTGTCGTAGATAGCGAGCTTGTCCTTTGACTTCTCTGCGAGAGTTGCAGCGCGGAGGAGAGCAGCCTCGTCAAGAACGTCGATGTTCTCGTCAACGAGCTTGCTGAGTTCCTCAGAAGTGTAGTTCTGATACTCTACGTTTGCGATGAACCTAGCGCGACGGAGCTCTGGAAGAACCTCCTTAGCGAGGGTTGTATAGACTGCAGACATGTTCTTGATCTCCTGCTCACGAACTGCAGCGTCGCTGTACATAGAGAGAACGCGGATGATGAGGTCCTTATCCTCGATGTTAGAAGCAGCTACGAGCTCCTGGAAGCCTTCCCAGTCCTGACCTACGCTTGATACGGTAGGATCAGCAACGTCGAGCTTCTTGGTAACCTTACCCCAAGCCTTCTCTGCTGACTTTGCACGGTTGCCTGAGAGCTTGCTGTTGAGGTCAGCACCACCGTCTGGAGAAGCGTAAGCAACGACCTCAGTACCAACGAGGGTCTTGCGCTCGTTAGCGTTGATCTCGTTCACTGCGTCCTGGAAGTTCTTGATTGACTCGCTGTTAAGCTCCTTGCTAGCAACGTCTGAGCTGTTGATAGAGTAAAGGATCTGGCCCTCAGCAGTCATAGGGATGACCTCCTGATAACCGTCAGCCTTGAGCTCTGCTACACCACCCTTGCATACGAGCATGTAAGTAGTGTTTGCACCGTCAGCAACCTTCTTTGATGGAAGCTCGATCTCCTGAGTCCTGTTTGAAGCGACACCGCGAAGCTCGAGATGGCAGTTCTCCATACCCTCCTGATAAGGGATACGGATGTGCTTGGTGATTGTGCCACCATCATAAGAGCAAACCTCGTAGTTGTCCTCAACCTTCTCACCCTGGAAAGTGTAAGAAGCGGCCTTAGCCTCACCACCGTCGAAAACGATTACTGGAGTAACCTCAACGATAGCCTTCTTGTTGAAGTACTCTGCAGGATAGGTAACGGTAACGTCTGCCTCGATGGCACCAGCTACGACCTCAAGAACTGCAGGGTTGCAGGTAACATTTACGTTCTCTGCCATCTCTGCCATCTTGTCGAGTGAGCTACAAGCCACTGAGAAGATACCGAGAACGGCAGCAGCGAAAACTTTAAAATTCTTTTTCATGTGCGTTTAATAAAATGGTTTATTCTAAGTTCCGGTCAGGTGCGCGCGCAAATAGACTACGCCCGCGACGCAAATATAATATAATTTTACCAATTGTCCGAATTATTATAACTTTGCGGTTGCATGACTGAAAAAGAACTCATATCACTAAAGAACCGATTCGACATCATCGGTAACGACCCGGCGCTCAACAGGGCGCTGGAGATAGCCGTCGCAGTCGCGCCGACCGACCTCCCTGTACTCATCAGCGGAGAGAGCGGAGTAGGAAAGGAGAACATTCCGAACATCATACATCAGCACAGCCTCAGAAAGACTGGCAAGTATTTCGCAGTGAACTGCGGAGCCATCCCGGAGGGAACGATAGACTCCGAGCTCTTCGGACATGAGAAGGGATCATTCACCGGAGCGACCGAGATGCGCCGCGGCTATTTCGAAGAGGCGAACGGAGGAACGCTCTTCCTCGATGAGATCGGCGAGCTTCCGCTCTCTTCCCAGGCCAAGCTCCTGCGCGTGCTCCAGTCCGGCGAGTTCATCAGGGTCGGTTCGTCCAAGGTCCTCAAGACCGACGTGCGCGTAGTGGCCGCGACCAACGTGAACCTTATGTATGCCGTTTCGAAGGGAAAGTTCCGCGAGGATCTCTACTATAGGCTCTGTGCCGTACCTATCATAATGCCGGCCCTCCGCGAGAGGAAGGAGGACATCCACCTCCTGTTCAGGAAGTTTGCGTCCGATTTCTCATATAAGTACACACGTGCCAACATACGACTCAGCGAGGATGCCGTAAACCTTCTCAAGAGCTACCGATGGCCGGGCAACATACGCCAGCTCAAGAACGTGGCGGAGACCGTGTCGGCCCTCGAGTCCGTGAAGATGACCCCTGGCACCGAGCGCGTCGAGATAGATGCTTTCACACTCTCGAAGTATATCCCGAAGGACGCACCAAACGCTCTCCCGGCTGTTTCAGGAAGGACCAGCGAAGGAGAAAGCTTCACCCAGGACGAGAAGGAGATGCTCATCAAGGCTCTCTACCAGCTCAAGCAGGATGTGGACAACCTCAAGGAGGCCGTCTATGGCAACGGAGCGCAGGCTCCTCAGCACCCGCACAGGCCGGAAAGCCTTCCTCAGTGGGAAGAGGATGTGCTCGCTCCTGACGAGCAGGTATTCGACGAACCCGATTCAGACGCCGACGTGCTTCCTCTCTCCCTGCATGACGTAAACGACGACCTCATCAGGAAGGCGCTCGAGAAGTACGGCAGCCGCAAGGACGCGGCGAAGGCGCTCGGAATCTCCGAGAGGACGCTCTACAGAAAGATAAAGGCAATGGAGGGTAAGCAGGCATGAAAGGAATCCTGAGATATATCGCAGTCGCGGCGGCCATCATCACGGCAGCCATGATAGTTCGCTCATGCAGTTTCGTGAGATATTCCTTCACCGGAACTTCTATCCAGGCGGACGTGAAGACCGTAACCATCAACTATTTCGAATACAAGGCCCTCAGGGTGAATCCGTCACTTAGCAACGACATCACCGAGGCGATGAAGGACAAGTTCAAGAAGCTCACCAAGCTTGAGGAAGTCGAGATCGACGGAGACCTCGAACTCTCCGGAGAGATCACAAGCTACGACGTCAAGGCATCGTCGGTGACCTCCAACGAAGTCGCCGCCCAGAACAGGCTCACCGTCACCGCGAAGGTCACCTTCATGAACAGGAAATACCCGGAGGACGACTTCGAGAAGTCCTTCTCCGCATATGCCGACTTCGACGCCACGAACTCTCTCGACGCAGTGGAATCCACCCTCTGCGAAGAGATCATAGACAAGCTCGTCGAGGACATTTTCAACGCATCTGTCGCAAACTGGTAGAATGGAAGGCTATATCGACATAAAGAAGCTCAACCTCCAGGAACTCGTTGGAGTGGTGAATATCTATCCATGGTTCAGCATCGCAAGGAAGGAACTCTGCGAGAGGCTCTGCACCATGGGAGACTGGGGTGTGAGCCAGTATAGCGAGGCCGCCATGTACCTGAGCGACAGGAAGGTGCTCGCAAGCCTTCTGAGAAAGGTTCAGGGCGAGGACTGCTCAGACAAGAACATCGCTGAGATACTCGACCGCTGCATGAAGCCGGAACCGGTAAAGCAGGAGGTCAGCAAGCCGAGGGTCATCGTCGCAGGCGGAGACTACTTCAGCCAGGCCGAGTATGAGAAGGTGCGCCGCACGGACGACAACATCTTCGCCGGATATGCTGTCGCCGGCAAGGGGCAGGACGTTCCGCCGGCTCAGGACGGACCGGGTCCGGAGTTCGAGTTCTGCACCGAGACATTGGCGCAAATATATGCTGAACAGGGATATCCGGAGCAGGCGAAGGACATATATTCCAAACTAATTTTGGCATATCCGGAAAAAAATGTTTACTTTGCAGCCCTTATTGAAAAATTGAACTTAGAAAATCAAAATTTGTAATATATCATGAATGCATTGTTTATCATTCTGACAGTACTCGTACTCATCGCAGCAGTACTCCTCACAATCGTCGTATTGCTCCAGAACGGTAAGGGTGGCGGACTCGCAAGCAACTTCGCAGCCGGCAACCAGACTTTCGGTGTACGTCAGACCGCCGACCTCCTCGAGAAGATCACCTGGTGGCTCGTGGCTATCATCCTCGTCCTTTCAATCGCTTCAGCATTCACCGCTGGCAGCTCAAAGAAGGCTGACGTTGACGTTACCGATCAGGTCATCAACACCGAGCTCCCTGCCGCTCCTGACTTCCAGGCTACTCCGCTTCCAATGGAGAACCCTAGCGACGCTGAGTAATCAACGGTACCGAATGGAAAAGAATAAAGCCGTTCCCTCGCTGGAACGGTTTTTCTTTTATCCATCCATCATGGAAACTAAAACCAAAAGAACAATACAACAATGAAACGTATCCTCGTATCAGTCCTCGCAGCCGCCGCTCTTCTCGTTGGCTGCAATCAAGCACCAAAGCAGGCTGAAGCACCAGCAAAGTCCAGCATCGAGTATCCTGAGTGCGTCATCACCGCAGTACCTGCAGAACTCAAGGAAGAGCTCGGCCTCTCAGACTTCTACAAGAAGTACTCTAATGTAAACGGAATCCACCTCATGTCAGGTTGGAGAGTTCCTGATTCATGCTTCGTACAGGCACACAAGGTGCTCTACGCAATGACCAGCTTCCTTCCCGAGGACGTCCTCGCTGCAATGGTGAAGGTCAATACCCGCGTCGGCATCATGGCAAGGTACGAAGGAACCACCGACATCCCTGAGCATGCAATGCTCGTAAGGGACACCACCCTCAACTGGGACGTACGCGCACGCGGTCTCGGCGGCGACCTCGAGCTCCCGCTCTCCACCTGCGCAGAGGAGAACATCCTCGCTTACCAGATCGACAAGTACCATGCAGAGGACATCATGATGCATGAGTTCGCTCATTCCATCCACCTCATCGGTATGGTTCAGGCACATCCTGAGATCAACGACCAGCTCCGCTCACTCCTCGACCAGGCTCTCGCAGAGGGCAAGTACAAGGGCACCTACATGGGCTCAAACATCGAAGAGTATTGGGCAGAGGGCGTTCAGGACTGGTTCAACGTGAACGCTGAGGTCGAGAAGCCAGACGGCAAGCACAACTGGGTGAACACCCGTGAGGACCTCAAGGCCTACGACCCTCGCTTCTATGCTTTCCTCGCTCAGTATTTCCCAGAGACCGACGAGCAGGTCAGCATGCACAAGAAGGTCAACCTCTACACCCACGACTAGGATCTAGAGCGACATATACTAAAAAGTCCCGTAGAGAATATTCTGCGGGACTTTTTTATTGTGTTTGCGCGGGACGTTTACTGCTTTGAGATAGAGTCGCGCATCGCGGTGTCCGCCTGCACATTCTTCATCTTGTAGTAGTCCATGATTCCGAGATTGCCGTTGCGGAACGCCTCCGCCATGGCGAGCGGAACCTCCGCCTCTGCCTCGATCACCTTTGCGCGGGCTTCCTGGGCCTTCGCCTTGTTCTCCTGCTCGAGGGCGACAGCCATTGCGCGACGCTCCTCCGCGCGAGCCTGGGCGATGTTCTTGTCAGCCTCAGCCTGATCCATCTGGAGGACTGCACCGATGTTCTTTCCGACGTCGATGTCTGCGATATCGATCGAGAGAATCTCGAACGCGGTACCGGCGTCAAGACCCTTGCTGAGCACCACCTTGGAGATGGAATCAGGATTCTCGAGCACTTCCTTATGGCTGCCTGCGGAACCGATGCTGGACACGATGCCCTCACCTACGCGGGCGAGAACGGTCTCCTCGCCGGCACCTCCGACGAGCTGCTTGATATTCGCGCGCACGGTCACACGGGCCTTGGCCACGAGCTGGATGCCATCCTTGGCCACAGCTGTGACAGGAGGGGTGTTGATGACCTTCGGATTCACCGACATCTGAACGGCCTCGAACACGTCACGGCCGGCGAGGTCGATTGCAGCCGCCATCTTGAAGTCGAGAGGGATGTTGGCCTTGTCCGCAGAGATGAGCGCATTGATCACCTTCGGAACATGTCCCTTTGCGAGATAGTGGGCCTCAAGTTCGTTGGCCTTGAGGTTGAGACCGGCCTTTGTACCGGTCACCATCGCCATCACGATGACATTCGGAGAAACCCCCCTCCACCTCATGAGGACGAGCTGGATGAGAGAGATGCGGACTCCAGAGATGAGAGCCTGGAACCAGAGTGCCACTGGGAAGAACCAGAGGAGGATGAGAAGGCCGACCACTCCAATGCCGGCCCACACGATGAACATGAATGGATCCATATCGATTTGTCTTTAGTTTATGCTTGATCTTCGAGAGGCTTGACGTATATCTTCTTGTCCTCGATGAGGGCTATCTCGACCTCGGTGCCGGCATCGATGATGCCCTGCATGGCCTTCACCTCAATCGCGACTCCGTCGAAGCGAGCCGTGCCCATAGGGGCGAGACGGGTCTCCGTCTTACCTGTCTGTCCTATCCTTACCTCGACGCTTGCATCGGAAATCTTGGACTCGATGTTGGTCTTGAGCGCAAGTTTCTGCCATGTCTTCTCGCGAAGCGCATATACAGTGACTGCGATCACCACTGCAATCTCAATCGCCGTCACTATGGCACCGACGGTAGGACCCATCTGGACGAACGCGAAATATGCGGCTCCTGCCATCGAGGCAAGTCCGAACACGCCAGCCAGACCGACTCCGGGAACGATCAGAAGCTCTGCCAGAAGAAAGAGTATTCCTGCGATCATGAGCAGGATTATAAATGTCAGATTGCCCATTTTTTTACTTTTTTAAGCGCAACACACAAATTTAATAAAAACTTTTCTATATTTGCATTCCCGTTTGGCCGACAGGCTTCAGCTCGGGACCGACTGGTGAGGTGGGTGAGTGGCTGAAACCAGCAGTTTGCTAAACTGCCGTACGGGTAACCGTACCACGAGTTCGAATCTCGTCCTCACCGCGAAAAAGCCCTGCAGATTACTGTAGGGCTTTTTTGGTTACCTAACTCTTAGTATCTTTGCAGAAGTAAAACCCAGACTCATGAAAAGAATAAGCACCTTATTCCTTGCGATGCTCGTCGCAGTCGCGATGAACGCGCAGGAACTTGCACCAAGACTCAAGGCCCTTCCAGGCATCACCAGCGTACAGCAGCTCGAGACTGAGCTCTTCCCGGAGAAATATGTGGTCACCATCACCCAGCAGGTGGATCAGAAGAAGCAGAACAAAGGAACCTTCGAGCAGAGGGTCATCGTCTGCCATGCGGGATTCGACCGACCAACCGTCCTCGTCACTGAAGGATACTGGGCAAGCTATGCGCTCAACCCTCGCTACATGGACGAGCTCGCACAGCTTTTCAAGACCAACATCGTCTTCGTGGAGTACCGCTACTTCGGAGAGTCCTTCCCTGATCCTTGCGACTGGGACCAGCTCACCGTAGCAAACTCTCTCGCCGACCTCCACAACGTGCGCGAGACCTTCGGACAGCTCTACAAGGGCAAGTGGATTTCTACCGGCATCAGCAAGGGCGGCCAGACTACCATGTTCTACAGATCATACTATCCTGACGACGTGGACATGTCAGTTCCATACGTGGCACCCCTCAACAAGGCCCTCGAGGACGGAAGGCATGAGATCTTCCTCGCAAAGCTCGTAGGAACTCCTGAGGAAAGAGCCAAGATCGAGGCATTCCAGAGAGAGATCCTCAAGAGAAGGGACACCCTCGTACCTATGTTCAGGAAGCACTGTGAGGAGAAGAAATACGAATTCAGAGTTCCTATCGAGGAGATCTTCGACCTCTGCGTGGCAGAGTATCCTTTCGCAATGTGGCAGTGGGGATCGTCCGTGGACGAGATTCCATCCCTCGACTCAGATGACAAGACCCTCAGCGACTACCTCATCGGAAAGAACGAGCCTGACTATTTCGCCGTGCAGACTCCTTACTATTCATTCAACGTACAGGCTGCGCGCGAGATCGGATACTACGGTTACGACATCACTCCGTTCAAGGGCCTCACCTCGGTCAAGAGTCATAAGGACTATCTCCGCCGAGTGATGCTCGGAGGCGACGAGCAGAAGATCAAGTTCGACAAGACTCTCTACAAGCACGTGGTGAAGTTCCTCAAGAAGAACGACCCTAAGATGATCTACATCTACGGCGGCATCGACCCTTGGAGCGCATCAGGCGTATGCGAGTGGCTCGACACCAGCAGGAAGGAGAACCTCAAGGTCTATGTCAAGGAGCGCGGAAGCCACTCCACGAGAATCAACAGCTTCGAGGAGCCTATCCGCAAGGAGATCATCGGAACTCTCGAGAAATGGCTCGCTGAGTAAGCGGCATACCATGCATAAGAAAAGGGGATCAGGCTGCTCGCCTGATCCCCTTTTCCATAATGATGATTATTCAACCTTGGAGAGCCTTACCATCAGTACGCCATGGGACGGTACCGTCGTCTTGAGATTCCTGGCGGTGGTGCCGATGTCCTTATGCTTCCAGAGGTCTCGGATGTTGTAATCGTACTTTCTGATATTCACGTCGCCGGCAAAGTACATTGTCTGCCATTTCCAGTCATAGTCGATCTTCCAGTCAAGTTCTCCTCTGTTGAGGAACGCCACGGCGATCTCGCCGTTATCGAGCGGCTTCGCCCAGATCTGATGGTCGCCCATATCCATGAACTTGATGCCCTGGACGCCCTTCGGGTCCTGGTTCACGGCGATCACCTCCTTGTTCGTGAGAATCTCTATGGTCTCCCTGTCCATCTTGCGAAGGTCGTTGCCGGACATGAGCGGAGCGGCAAGCATGCACCACATTGAGAAATGGGTCACGCTCTCGTCGTAGCTGAGTCCGCCGTTGCCGACCTCGAGCATCTCTGCGTCATTCCAATGTCCAGGACCGGCATATTCCGCGTACTGCGCAGCTGCGTCCATGGCATTGAGCACGCCGACGCCGCCCCAGTCGAACACGCAGTCAAAGACGTTCCTGATGTCCGGGGTGACTCTCCAGAGGTGGCCGATGCCCTTGCCCCACTCCCATGGGCTGTTCTCGCCCCATTCGCAGATACTGAGAATGATCGGTCTTCCGGAAGCCTTGAGCGCCTCTGACATGGTCTTGTACGCCGCCATTGCATTCTGGCCGTCGCAGGAGCACCAGTCATATTTGAGATAGTCGACACCCCATGAGGCATAATCATGGGCATCGATATACTGGAAGCCCTTTGAACCGGGAAGTCCCTGGCAGGTCTTCGATCCGGCGCACGAATACACGCCGAACTTCAGTCCGAGGCTGTGGATGTAGTCTCCGACCACCTTCATTCCATTGGGGAACTTGTCCGGGTCCGGAACGATGTGGCCGAGTGAGTCACGGTCGATCTGCCATCCGTCGTCAAGAACGATGTACTCGTATCCGGCGTCCTTCATTCCTGAGCTCACCATTGCGTCAGCGATTTCCTTGATGGTCTGCTCGCTGATGTTGGTGCCGAGTTTGTTCCAGCTGTTCCAGCCCATAGGAGGGGTGGCGGCAAGGGACATGTAGACAGAGTCCGAAACCGGTTTCGGCTTACCGTAAGTCGTGGACCTGTCGATCCGCTGTGCGGAAACGGTCATGCAGGCTGCAATGCCGGCCGCGATTGTGATGATCTTTCTGATTTCCATATGCAATAGTTCTGTTTGATCTTTTGAATAATGCGACTTTATGCACAATGAAGGTAAAAAGAATGCCCGGAAGCTCAAAACGCTTTCGGGCAAAACACACTATTGTACTTGATATTTGAACAATTTTACCATAAAAAATCAGAAAACGGCCTGTGGATCACTCCAGGGGCCGTTTCCATGTCTCCGAGGGCAATCTCAGGAGTTGACGAATCATTGTGAATCAGTTATACCCGAAACAATTGCCTGTTCCATGTTACAAACCGCACATGCGCAATACTCGCGCATGACGTATATCATCCTTCCCGCCGACGTCATGTGTATGCGACATCTATTAATAAACATAACCATTCTTTACAAGGTAAGACGCTCCTGCCATTGCTCCGAGTGATACGATGATGAAGATAAACATGACTCAAAAAATTTAGTGGGTTAAACTGATTCTGTGTGCCTTTCGTTTTGAAGACGATGCGAAGGTATGCCCACAAGAAAACAATTTCAAATCATGCATTTCACGATGATACAACGCAGATTCGCGAATGGTATTCCAACCTTCCCGATTGATATTCCAACCTTACGGATAACGCAGAAAAACGTTCAAGAAAACGCAGAGAAATCCAGAAAAATAAAAACGTCAAAAAACAAAAACGGCCTCCAGAGTAGCCTGAAAGCCGTTTTTGCGATATTTGGTATCGATTCGCCTAAAATCAGTCGATTTCCGGCTCTTCGAAGACGATTTGTGGCAATTTTCCTGCCTGCATCCTTGAAAAAGTATATGCAGCGGAGGTTCCGACTACCTCTCTTTCTGCTTTTTTCATAAGCTTGTCAGGGTCGATGACGACTCCCTTGAAGAGAAAATCGAGTTCAATTTCCTGCAATTCGGACATTGCGCTGGCGTAGGCGGACTGGAGCTGCGGCAATTTCTGCTCCCCCTTGAGTATGCTTTCCGTGAGAAGCGCCCTTAGGTCGGCATCGTCGCTGGTAGCGAAATCGACACGGCGCTCATTAAGTTCCCTGGTCGCGATGGTGATGGAATCACGCAGAGAGCGCACCTCTTCCATCTTGGCCATATATCTCAGGATATCGGCATTGTCCTCGAGGGCGTCTTCGGTAGTGTCGCCGTTGTCCATGCGCGAGAGATTCTCTACCGGATTGAGGGCTGCGATTCCGCAGAGCCTTACGGGATCATCCACGATCTTGCGTACCGGCATCTGTTCGTATGCGAGCACATATACGTCCACGCTGTCGGATGCGCAGGCCCTGTTGGAAGCGAACACGGTGTACCTCTCGTCTGGGGTATCCATATAGAGGAAATCATCGGCAGGGGAGGAGAACGGGAATCCGAGGTTCACCGGCACACCCCACTCGCCGCTGCGCTCGTCGAGCTTCGACACGTAGAGGTCATAGCCTCCGAGGCCATAGAGTCCGTCCGAAGAGAAGTACAGGCTCTTGCCGTCGGCACTCAGCACCGGCCAGATCTCGTTCCCTTCGCTCGAGAAGTCCTCGCTCACGAGTTTCGGCTCAGTCCATACGGAATCCTTCTTCTCGATGATGTAGAGATTTCGTGAGTCCTCATCCTTGCGGGACCACACATATCTTTCGGCACCCTCAGGTGCATATATGGCTGACACATCCCTTCCGCTGTCAGGATCCAGCTGGTTCGGAGACGGTACCCAACTGCCCTCAGGAAGAGGGTAGAAAAGGAAGAAATCGTTCTTCGAGAAGCGATGGCGGGCGATAACGGTAGGTTCCATGACATAGTCCATCATTCCGTGACCGTTGTCCACGAGGACCTTCATCGCGATTATCCTGGCTATCTCGGTGGAATCGGTCTCATCGGCGATCACATCCTCATATATCTTGCGTGCGCCCGCGAAGTCGTACACGTCCCTGAGCGCCGCCGCACGTGCGAGCAGCGACTCCTTGTCTTCCGGTTCCTTCTCAACCACGGGAACAACTTCTTCCACGATCTCCTCAAGGAACGCGGTCAGCGTATCAGGATGCTCTATCACGGTTTCCAGGGATGGAACCTCCACCGACACGAGAGCGGTGTCGGGCTGAGCCTCCGGGAGGACTTCTGAAAGTTCCTCGACGAGGGGCTCCTGAAGCTCCTGAGAGACAACCGCCACCGAGTCTGGCAACTGGGCCGATGCGATGGTCGGAACGAGTAGGGATGCAAGTATGATGAGTCTTGTACTTTTCATTGACTGAAGCCTTTCAGGGCGACAAAAATAGCACATTCTCTGCACAATAAGATTCGTATTTAGGAAAAAATATATAAATTTGTGCCCTATTTGGCGTATAGTAGATAAAAACAATAATTAACAATAATTCAAAAACCATGCAAAGTAAAGGTGCAATCAGATTGGTAGCCATCCTTCTGGGCCTCGCTTGCCTCTGGCAGCTCTCTTTCACCCTCGTAGGAAACATCCACGAGAAGAAGGCTGCTGCCTATGCCGACAAGTTCGTTTCAGCCCTCCAGAACGAGGAGGCTTACGTCCGTGATTCAGTCAGGAAGGACATGTCCCGTTGGTACATCGACTCTATCTCGACTGAGAAAGTTTATTTGGGTTATACTTACAAGAAAGTACAGGAGAAGACCATCAACCTCGGCCTTGACCTCAAGGGCGGTATGAACGTCATGCTCCAGGTGCAGCTCGAGGACCTCGTCAGAGCTCTTGCAGATAACAACCAGTCAGCAGCATTCAACCAGGCTCTCGCTCTCGCAAAGGAGCGCAGCGTTGCCTCTAGGGAAGATTTCATCACCCTCTTCGAGGCTGCTTGGAAGGAGGTTGCCCCTGGCACTCCTCTCGCAACCGTATTCGGTACCTACGAGATGAGGGACAAGATCGACGCAAAGACCAGCGACGCAGACGTGATCTCAGTGATCCGCGGCGAGGCTGAGTCAGCAATCTCGAACTCATTCAACGTACTCCGTAACCGTATCGACCGCTTCGGTGTCACCCAGCCTTCTATCCAGAAGATCGGCAACAGCGGTAAGATCCTCATCGAGCTTCCAGGCGTCAAGGAGCCTGAGCGTGTAAGAAAGCTCCTCCAGGGAACCGCTTCCCTCGAGTTCTGGGCAACTTACGAGAACCAGGAGATCTACCCTTACCTCGCAGAGGCTAATGCGCTCATCGCAGAGCTCGAGGCTGACCACAGCACCGTAGCTGCTGAGGAGACCGCAGAGGCTGTCGAGGGCGACGTCCTCGCACAGGAGCTTGGCGAGCAGGCAGAGAACGCAGCTGAGGATGCTTTCGCTAAGAGCAACCCTCTCTTCTCTGTTCTCCAGCCAGCTGTCTACAACGGTGGTCTCGGTACCGGCGCTTGCATCGGTTTCGCAAACTACACTGATACCGCGAGAATCAACAGGTGGCTCAACGACCCTCAGGTAGAGGCTCTCTTCCCAGCAGAGTTCAAGCCTATGTGGAGCGTTCATCCATCAAGCTACATCGGCAACGACAATATCTACGAGCTCATCGCAATCAAGGCAACCTCACGTGACGGCAAGGCACCTCTCGACGGTGGTGTCGTAACCGACGCTCGTGTTCAGTACGGCAACCAGGGTGGTAGCCCTGAGGTCGGCATGACCATGAATGCTGAGGGTGCAAACATCTGGGCAAGGATGACCAAGGACAACATCGGCAAGCAGATTGCCATCGTCCTCGACGGTATGGTTTACTCATACCCTGTAGTCAACACTGAGATCTCAGGTGGTAGCTCACAGATCACCGGTAACTTCACCCTCGACGAGGCAGAGGACCTTGCAAACGTCCTCAAGTCTGGTAAGCTCCCAGCTCCAGCAACCATCGTCCAGGAGCAGGTTGTAGGACCTTCACTCGGTTCTGAGTCAATCCGCGCCGGTCTCATCTCATTCGTGATCGCGTTCATCCTCGTGCTCATCTACATGATCCTCTTCTATGCAGGAGCAGGTCTCGTAGCTGATATCGCGCTTCTCTGCAACGTGCTCTTCCTCTTCGGAACCCTCACCTCATTCGGTGCAGTCCTCACACTCCCAGGTATCGCCGGTCTCGTCCTCACCCTCGGTATGGCTGTCGACGCGAACGTGATTATCTACGAGCGTATCAAGGAGGAGATCCGTGCAGGCAAGGGCCTCAGCAAGGCAATTGCAGATGGTTACTCTAACGCATACTCAGCAATCATCGACGGTCAGATCACTACCCTCCTCACCGGTATCGTTCTCTTCGTATTTGGTTCAGGTCCTGTACAGGGCTTCGCTACTACCTTGATCATCGGTATCGTGACCTCTGTGATCACCTCTATCTTCGTAACCCGTCTCGTATTCGAGGGCAGGGTTGAGAAGGGTAAGGACATCACCTTCTCTAACAAGGTTACTGAGAACTTCCTCCAGAACACCAAGATCGACTTCATCGGTAAGAAGAAGATCGGTTACATCCTTTCAGCTTGCCTCATCGCAATCTCTATCCTCTCTATCGCAATCAAGGGCTTCACCTACGGTGTAGACTTCACCGGTGGTCGTACCTATGTTGTACGCTTCGACAAGCCAGTGAACACCGAGGACGTTCGTCAGGCTACTCTCGCAGTATTCGCAGACGCCGGCAACTCTTCAGTAGAGGTTAAGCAGTTCGGTGGTGACAGCCAGATGAAGATCACCACTTCTTACAAGCACGATCAGGAGTCTACCGAGGTTGACGCAGAGATCGAGGGCATGCTCTACAATGCACTCAAGGGCTTCTACTCAACCAACATCGACCTTGCACAGTTCACTTCATCAATCGATGACGCAAACGGTATCATCTCATCTGACAAGGTGGGTGCAACCATCGCTAACGACATCAAGAGAGGTGCAATCATCTCAGTGATCATCGCCCTCCTCGTTATCTTCGGTTACATCGCATTCCGTTTCCGTGGATGGACCTGGGGTATCGGTGGTGTGACTTCACTTGCACACACCGCTCTCATCGTGATCGGATTCTTCTCGCTCTTCAGCGGTATCCTTCCTTTCACCCTCGACGTTGACTCAACCTTCATCGCAGCGATCCTTACCATCATCGGTTACGCTATCAACGATAACGTGGTCATCTTCGACCGTATCCGTGAGTACAAGACTCTCCATCCAAAGGCAGACTTCAAGGAGAACGTGAACTCAGCGCTCAACAGCACTCTCGCACGTACCATGAATACCTCACTCTCAACTCTCGTGACCATGCTCGCGATTGCATTCTTCGGTGGTGAGACTATCCGCGGTCTTGCTGTGGCACTCATCCTCGGTATCGTCATCGGTACCTACGCATCAATCTTCATCGGTACCCCAGTCATGTACGACGTGACCAAGGCTATGGAGAAGAAGGCAGAGAACAAGAAGTAATCACAATTCTTCACAATAGTAGAAGAGGCGACCTCAACGAGGCCGCCTCTTCTATTATATAATAAGGTGATTATTTCTTCCTTACTGCCTCGCCATCGATACCGAGAGCCTCGATGTCCTTGAGGAAGTCAGGTGTTATCGCCACCCTGAACTTGCGGGTCGAAAATTCGACCATATAACGCGTCTTCGGGTCGATGATGAATAGAGACAGCGGAATGTCGCCCTTGTGCCTCTTGAGGAGCTTAATAAGGCCATCCTTGAACTCTGCGCTCAACAATGCTGTGTTGATCTTCAGACGGAACTCCTTGAGGAAGCTCTCGTTCGCATTTCCCAGGAGAGAAACGTTCTTGGTCTTGAATGCATAAGGAACGTCCGGGATGTTGCCCTTCTCGTCCGGCTTCACGAAATACTTCGGTTCGATGGAACCTTCGATGAGAACGGAATGACCCTGCTGGAACTTAGGGGCAAATGCTTCGTACTCCTTTCCGAAGAGAGATATCTCCGTGTTGCCGGAGAAGTCCTCGATGATGGACGTGAGGAAGTTCTTTCCGTTTCGTGATATCTTTGTCTCTGTGCTGAGCACGTATCCGCCGATAGTAGCCTTGGATGCTTTCTTCTTCTCCTGGCATGAGTTCACGAGGTCCGGAAGTTCCATGATCTTCGTAGTCGCGAAGTTCTCCATCTCAAAGGCATACTGGTCGAGAGGATGGGACGAGAGATACATGCCGACAACCTCCTTCTCCCTGTGGAGAAGCTCGATGTTGTCTGCAGCCTCCTCCTTATATGAAGGTACCTCCGGGCGGGTAGGCCTTACCTCCTCGGCATCGCCGAAAAGGGATACGGATGACTCCTCGGAGTCCTTCTTGTAGAGATCAGCATATCTCACGAGAGAATCGATGAAGGTGTCTCCACCGGCTGACGGAAGGAAGAACTGGCTCCTGTGGTAGCCGAAGCTGTCGAATGCGCCTGCATATACGAGGGACTCGAAAGCCTTCTTATTGACCGATCCGGCCATTCTCTCCGCGAAGTCGAAGATGTCCTGGAAGAGACCGTTCTTCTCGCGCTCCTCGATGATTGCCCGCACGACGTTGTCGCCGAAGCCCTTCATGCCACCGAGACCGAAACGCACGTCTCCGTTCTTGGTCACAGAGAACTCGCTGTCAGACTCGTTCACGTCCGGATTGAGCACCCTGATGCCCGACTTCTTGCAGTCGGCCATGATCTTCTTGATCTCATCCATCTTGCTGAGGTTGCAGGACAGGTTCGCTGCCTGGAACTCTGACGGATAGTGGCACTTGAGCCATCCGGTCTGGTAGCTGACCCATGCGTAGCAGGTCGCGTGAGACTTGTTGAATGCGTACTGGGCGAACTTCTCCCAGTCCTTCCATATCTTGTCGAGGGTCTTCTCAGGATGTCCGTTGCCCATTCCCTGGGTCATGAACTTCTCCTTGAGCTCCTGCATGACGGCAATCTGCTTCTTACCCATGGCCTTGCGAAGCTTGTCCGCCTCACCCTTGGTGAAGTTCGAAAGCTTGCGGCTCAGCAGCATGACCTGCTCCTGGTATACGGTGACTCCATAGGTCTCCGCCAGGTACTCCTCCATGTCCGGAAGATCATACTCGATCGGCTCCTGGCCCAGCTTTCGTGCAACGAAAGACGGGATGTAGTCCATAGGGCCCGGACGGTAGAGGGCATTCATCGCGATGAGGTCCTCGAAACGCTCAGGGTGGAGGTTCTGGAGCCACTTCATCATGCCCGGAGACTCGAACTGGAAGACGGAGATCGTGTCTCCCTTTGAGTAAATCTTCTCGTAGGTCTCAGGGTCATCGATAGGAATGGCCTCGATATCTATTTCGGTGCCGAAACGCTTCTTGATGAGGTCAAGGCACTTGTGGATGATCGTAAGCGTGTTGAGTCCGAGGAAGTCCATCTTGAGCATTCCCACGTCCTCGATATAGTGGCCGTCGTACTGGGATGTCCAGACGTTCTGGCCGGTTTCCTTATCCACTGAGAGGCAGATAGGGATGTAGTCGGTAAGGTTGCCTCGGCCGATGATGGTCGCACAGGCATGTACACCCACCTGTCGTATGCTGCCCTCGAGCTGGAGAGCATACTTGAGCACTTCCTTGTTTATGTCACTTCCGTTCTCGAGCTCATTCTTGAACTCAGGGACGAGGCGGTAGCAGTTCTTGAGGGTGATCTTCGCATCGACTTCCTCAAGACCCTTCTGGAACATCTTCTTGACGAGTATCTTCTGGCCAGGATTCTCCGGGTCGTCAACCTCGACTTCCTTCTCGATTGCCTTGAAGCCGGACTTCAGCTCGTCGAGCTTAGGGTTGAAAGGATATTCCTTCTCGACCTTCTCGGTAAGACGGTCCGGAACCATCTTGGAAAGACGATTGGATTCGTCGACGGAGAGGCGGCTTATTCGGGCCACGTCCTTGATTGCACTCTTCGCCGCCATGGTACCGAAGGTGATGACACGGGACACATGGTCTGAAGTATACTTGCGCTCCACATAGTCGTGGGCGGCGGGAAGGTTCTCGAAGTCGACGTCGATATCAGGCATGCTGATACGGTCGGGATTGAGGAAACGCTCGAAGAGGAGCTGATACTTGATAGGGTCGAGATTGGTGATACCAAGACAGTACGCAACCACCGAACCGGCCGCCGAGCCACGGCCCGGACCGACCATGTAACCTTCCGCACGCGAGGCGGCGATGTAGTCCTGAACGATAAGGAAGTAGTCCGGGAAACCCATTCGGCAGATGGTCTGCAGCTCGAAGAGTATGCGCTCCGACTGCTCCTCGGTGAAGGTCTCGCCATAGCGCTTGTGCGCACCCTGGTAGGTGATATGGCAGAGGTACGCCACTGAACGGCAGAATTCCTCACCGCGGTCGTTGCCGTTCTTGTCACAGCGTCCGCAGTCGATGATTTCCTTATATTTCTCGAGATGCTCGTCGATATGGGCGAGGAACTCGGGGTCTATGTCGTATTTCGGAAGCACGTGGCCACGGTCGATGGTGTAGCTCTCGCACTTGTCCGCAACCTCGATGGTGTTCGCGATGACCTCCGGGTGGCGAGGGAAGAGCTCTGCCATTTCCTCCTCACTCTTGAGATACTCCTGCTGGGTGTACCTCATTCGGTCTGGATCGTCGATATATGCGTTCGTGGTGAGGCAGATGAGGCGGTCATGAGCCGGTCCGTCCTCCTTCTTCACGAAGTGCACGTCGTTCGTTGCGACGACCTTCACCTGCATCTCTTCAGCAAGGTCGAAGATGCCGTCGTTCGCTATTCTCTGGTTCTCGTAGGTCTCCAATGAGAGGCCCTCGACCTCCGTACGATGGAGCTGAACCTCGAGATAGTAGTCATCTCCGAAGATGTCCTTGTGCCACTTGATGGCCTTGCGCGCAGCGTCCATGTCCCCTGCGACCACCGCCCTCGGAATCTCTCCGGCGAGGCAGGCAGAGCAGCAGATCAGGTCGTCATGGTACTTCTCGATGATCTCATGGCTCACCCTCGGCTTGCCGTAATATGAGCCCTCGATATGTCCGATGGAGCATATCTTCATGAGGTTCTTGTAACCATTGTAGTTCTTCGCGAGAAGCACGAGGTGGTAGTATGACCTGTGGGCGTTGTCCTTGAGGTTATGGTCATAGTGACGGGTCACATAGACCTCGCAGCCGATGATCGGCTTTACGCTCTTGTGCTTGCCGGCGTGCTTGAAGAATTCCTTCACTCCGTAGAGGTTTCCATGGTCGGTGATGGCAAGCGCAGGCATACCGAGCTCCTCGGCGCGCGTGAAGAGCTTGCCTATTTCCGAGAAACCGTCAAGGATGGAGTACTGTGTATGGACGTGGAGATGTACGAAAGCCATGGAACCGTAGATTTAGAATACCATGACTGCAATTACCGGAAAATGGTCGGAGAGGAATGACCTGTTCTCATACTTCTTCGTAAGGACGCTGAACTCGTCGCAGCGGTCGAATCCGGAGTAGTAGATATGGTCGATCTGGCTCTGCTGCTGGGTCTTTCCCCAGGCATTGTACGTGATGCCGTCGTCGGTCTTTACCGCGCTCTTTCTGCAGTTTTTCATCTGACTCTCGATATCGGCGAGGCAGATGTCGTCCTGGCTCACGTTGAAGCAGCCCATGAAGAGGACTGGCAGGCCGTCCTTATTGATCTCTGCGAGACGGGAAAGGATGAGGGAGACGCCGTTATGGCGGGAAAGCACGCCGACCTCGTCGAGGTGGGTGTTCACCACACAGTACTGGTTTCCGCTCTTCTTGTCCTTCATGATGGCCCAGGTACAGGTGCGATTGGCTGTGGCATCCCAACCCTCACCTGGCTTGTCCGGATTCTCCGAAAGCCAGAACATGCCCCACTTCACCACTGATGTGGTCTTGGTGTTGTAGAGGAAGGCCGTGTACTCACCCTTCTTCTTGCCGTCATCGCGGCCCTTACCCACGTACTTGTAGCTGTTGAGCACCTCCGGATAATAGCTGAGCTGATAATCCAGGGCTTCCTGAACGCCGATGACGTCCGGCTTTATGTCGTCGATCATCATTGCCGTGAAGGCATACCTGAGGCTCCAGGCGTTGGTTCCGTCGCCAGAGTCTCCGTTTCGGAGGTTGAACGACATGATCTTGACCTTGTCCTCTACGTCCTTCTTCGCGTAGAGAGTCGACGGTATGATGATTGCCAACAGGGCAAGCAGCAGTGCGGTTTTCTTCATTTGAACAGGGATTGAGTCTGCTAATTTAATCATAATTAGTAAATTTGTCGCGACAAAAATCAGCTATATGGCAGAAGAAAATTTCTCATCTCTCGGTAAAGTAGAGGCTATCAAGAAATTATACGAAGGAACTTCTTTCCAGCCTTTTTCCAGTGCCTGGTTCGAAACTTCAGGCAAGGCTTATGCCACGACGAAGACTGCGGTGCTCTCGGAAGGAATAGACTTCGACCTCGTGTACTTCCCGCTCAAGCATCTCGGCTATAAGAGCGTCATACTCGTGACCGGCGAACTCTATGCGGAGTTCTCCCATCCGCGTACCCTTTCGGTTAAGCTCGGAGTGTCTTCGAAGCTTGATTTCGGCCAGATCAAGGAGCTCTGGGAGGGTATCATCACCGCGGCCAGGGAGCATGGCTACAGCAGCGTGGATCTTGACCTCAACCCATCCCTCAATGGACTCTACATCGCCATCAGCGCAAGCGGAGAGACCAGCCTGCGGATGGGCAAGCGCCGTCCGGCAGCCAAGAGCATGGATCGCATCTGCATCTCCGGAAACCTCGGTGCCGCATACATGGGCCAGCAGGTGCTCATGCGCGAGAAGATGGCCTTCGACAAGACCAAGGACGACAGCGCACAGCCTAAGCTCGACGATTACAAGCAGCAGATCGGAGCATATCTCAAGCCTCAGCTCAACCCTAAGGTTCTCTCGCAGTTCGAGGATACCGAGATCATGCCTTCTTTCGGTTATTTCGTGACTCGCGGACTTGCGGACGCAGTGAAGAGGCTCACTCGTGACAGCGGGCTCGGAGCCAAGGTCTATATGGACAAGCTTCCTTTCGCCGGCAATTCCTTCGAGCTCGGAAAGAAGCTCGGAACCGACGCCGTGACTGCAGCAATGAACGGAGGTGACGACTGCCGCCTTCTCTTCACCGTTCCTATCGGACATCATGACAAGTTCCGCCATGAGTTCCAGACCTACGACGTGATCGGACATCTTGCGAAGCCCGAGGTCGGAAGCGTCATCGTGACTCCTGACGGCGTTGAATTCCCTCTCAAGGCTCAGGGCTGGGAGTAGACCGATCAATACAGACAAGGCGGACACCGGAAGGTGCCCGCCTTGCTATTTATAGGATCTTCTGGATCTAGAAGCTGAAAGTCTCGCAGATCGGCTTGCCGTCCTCGGTGATACCCTCTACGACGACCTTGAACTTACCCTCGTATGAAGGAAGCTGACAGTCGAACACGAAGCTTTCACCACCATCGACATCCACCAGCGGATGCCAGTAGACGGTGTTCCTGTAGTCAGGATAGTTCGAATCCGAAGAGACGTTCCTGCAGGTGTATGCAACCGGCCAGCAGGCACCCTGGAAATCCACGGCGCGTACTGCCTCCGGGAAGGTAAGTCCAGTCATGTTCCTCTTATAAGTGACGAAGTTCACGATTCCGTTGCAACATCTTGGACCGATGAAATAGGTAGACGGATAGATGTCGATCTTCTCCACGAGGAGAGGGTCGTAATCGTACACCTTATCGTGATCGAGAATCGGAGTGCCGTCTATCATGATAAGGGATTCGCCGCTGGTGAACAAGGTCTTCGACGCGTCAGTGAGGGTAACATGAAGTAGGTGCTTCTTATCCCTGTTAATGAAACGTACGCCCTGTACGAACTCAAGAATGACCTCGCTCATGAGCGGGAATCTCGTATAATCCTTAAGGATGTAGCTTCGAGGCTCTGCGGCACCGAGAAGCATATTAGGACGATATGGAAGTCTCTCATAGAGCGTGTCTGAAGTGAACATCTTCTCGATCTGCATCGCAGTTCCCCTGAGCTCAAGATCCTTGCTGAGCATCGGGCTAAGCGGGAGGGAAGCGATGCTGCTTGCCTTGTTGTCCACGAAAGGAGAGTCGAACTCGAGATGAGCGCCCTGGACCTCCTCCTCGTTCTCGATCTGGCTTACCAGGATGTTGTCTCCATAGTAATTGTTGGTCACGAAGAAAACGCGTCCATCCTCTTCGATATTCGAATAGTAGATTCCGCTGAGATCGCCTGGATTGGAGATAACGGCGTAATTTCCATAGTACTTGGCAGCATTCTCTCCCACGCAGCGACCGCTTATGACTTCACCTTCGAAATCAGGAACGACCTTGTTCTCGAAGACCGGAGACTTGGCGGCAGAGTTTCTTGCAAGGAACTCCGACACGCCGTCGTTCTTAGGGGAGACGAGCTGGTCGTCATGGTATACGGAAACGCTGAAAGTCGCCGCCTTTGCGGCCGTGTTCTCGAGCTTGATCCTTGCCACCCTTCCCCTGTTGCTCTCCAGTGAGACAGAGAGGTCGCCGACATTCTGCGGTGCGGACTCGACCAGGCTTGCATAGACCTCATCACTGACGAGCTCTGCGGTCTTGGAGCGCACGGAGGTGAAGGTGTTGTAAACGGAAATGGTCTTAGAAGTCTCGAAGAAATCGTAGCCGACCTCATTTCTGTTCTGGGCCGTATAGGCGATGAGCTTATAGTTGCCGGTAGGAAGGGCCCTCGGAATCACGAGCGCTCCTGAGCCACGGCCGTCGATAAGGGCAATCTTGCAGGTTGCCTGGACACCGTCCTCAGAGCACAGTTCCACATAGGCAATGCTGCTGAAGTCAGAGAAGGAACCCTCCCCGAGATCAAGGCAGAAAGCAGACAGCCAGATATTATCTCCTGCCACATAGCAAGACTTATCGGTAGAGAGATAGGTCCTCTCCACCACGTGCTCGGCAGCAAGGAGATTCGCCGCCACAAGCACGGACATTATGGTCATCATTATCTTCTTCATGGCTCTAAATATCATCGTTTATCCAATCTGTTGGCCTCTTTTCCTTGCTGCCGCCCTTGAAGATGCAGTCCACGCAGCGGGCATATCCCCACATCCATACCGGTCCTCCCATTCCATAGGTGACGTGTACCGGTCTGTAGAAAGCCCTGTACATGCTTTCATAGTCCGAAGGCTGGACTTCCTGAAGCTCCGCCTTAGCGCGGTCTTCCGGGTCGTCGTAGAACTTGAGATCAGCCGCATAGAGATAGCGACGAATCTCGCTGGTTCCGGAAACATTGATGAATCCTATGACATATTCCCTTGGATCGTCGTCACAGACGATGTTGCCCACCATCTCGCTCGGGTTAGGAGCATCAAGCTGGCCTGGGTTGTTGGAAATGACGTCGAGGTTCTTCCAATATTCGTAACCGGACTGGGAGATGGACTGAAGCGTCACCGTCATCCTATAGATGTAGTTCAGCTTGGTCTCGTTGGAGCGTATCTTCGCGAACTTGTGGTTCACGAGCTTGTTCGTAGTGAGCCCCTCGACAGTACCGAGAAGGATACCGTCGGAGACATTGCTGTCCCAGCAGTAGTAGTTGTTATTCTTTCCCGTGAAGTAGATAATCTGTCCGGTATCGAAGAGACTGCTCGCCGGCTGGTAATAAGCACTGGCACTGATGAGGGAATGATATTCCCACTCCTCCTTGAAGGTCCATCTGTAGTACTTCTGATCCTCGGAAGAGGTCAGGCTTAGGGTAACGTCAAGCTCTGTCCTCGGCTCATTGATGATATAGCTAAGGCTGTCTATCACCGGTGCCTTCTGCACCGGCTGGAAATCCGTCGAATAGCGTCTTCCGTTTTCTAGGTTCTTGACGACTAGCCTGTACTCACGGTCACGAGGAGCATTTTCCGTATCTATAGCGAAGATTCCCCTCGTCAGTTTGACGCTCTTGTGTACCATGCCTCTTGGGATATATGTACCTGGATATACCTTACCGGTGTTATCCTCTACGTAAGCCGTAGCATTGGGCTGTGTCTCAGAACCCAGAGGAGCATCGAGAGCCATCAGGTAGCTCACGCACACCTGGGTCTCCGAACCGATAAGGATATCACCCTCAATCACGAGCCTCTCCTCCAGCTTCGGAATCTCCGGAGTGAAGGGGTACGTGCAGGAATACGCCAGCACGGTCACCAGTATTGCATATAATAGTTTCTTCATGATGCTAGAACTTGAAATTGAGGTTCAGATAAGGGATAGGCACGGCGAAGACTGACAGCATGTAGCCGCTCACCCTCGAGCCGCCGTTGGCAGTGTAGTATACAGAGTATGCATTCTTCCTCGCGGTCACGTTATATACGCCGAAGGTGATCACCGTATGGGTGACGGCCTTGAGGTAGTGGCCAGGGTCGATGTTGAACGCAAGGTCGAGCCTGAAGTAGTCAGGAATCCTGTATCCGTTCCTTTCCGAATACGAGAACCTTATACCGCCGCCATACTCATACTTTCCGACAGGGATGGTAACCGGGCGTCCGGTAGAGTAATCGAGGTTGGCCGACACGCTGTAGCGATGGGTGAACTTGTAGTTTGCCACGACCTTCAGGTCATGTGGCTTGTCGTGAGCCGCAGGATACCATGCTCCGCCGTTGATGGTCTGAAGACCCCTGTCCTGCATCTCCTTGAGAAGGGTGCGGGAATAGGTATATGAGATCCATCCGTTGAGCTTGCCGTTAGGCTTCTTGATCATGAGTTCAGCTCCGTAGGCCATGCCCTTGGTTGGTACGACGTCCTCGGCGAGGTGCTCGTTCATCATGAGTACCGCTCCAGACTTGTAGTCAAGGTAGTTCCACATCTGCTTGAAATATCCCTCGACCGAGATGTCGATCTGGCTGTCGCCGACAGTCCAGTAGATACCAGCAGCAGCCTGATATCCGTCCTGAGGCTTGATATCCGGATCGCTGAGCTTCCATGTGTCCATAGGGGAGATCGACGCGGTATTGGTGAGAAGGTGTATATACTGCCTCATCGAGTTCACGCCGGCCTTGATAGAGAGTTCCGGAAGTATGCTGTACTTCGCGGAGAACCTCAGTTCTGGCATTCCGTAGAACTTAGGACGGTCGATCTGGCTGAATCCGGAGAATCGCAGGCCATAGTCCATGGAGAACTTGTCGCCAGGCTGCCAGGTATCCGAGATGTAGGCCGAGACTTCGACGGCCTTCTCGAATCCGAGATCCTTGGCCTCGATGGCAGAATCCTCGAACGATGGCGTCTTTATGCCAGGAGACATGATGTACATGATACCCTGGAGACCATATTTGAGAGTATGGGAATCACCTACCACCGACTTGTAGTTGAGCTTGGTGTAGGCCTGACGCACGAAGGTGCTGTACTTGTATGCCTCCCAATGATTGACGGTGTTGTCGAGCGAGTTGCCATACTGGTCATACCCTGCGGCCAGCACGTATCCATGGTTCGCGCTGAAGTTGTTGCGCCACTTGATCGCAGCATTGATGTTGCTGTAACGATAGGTCGTGTCGCCGGAGAAAGAGAACTTGTCCCTCGAGTAGTAACCGTACGCGTGGATGGAATTATGGTCGCTGAACTTATGGCTGATACTAGCGTTGGCGTCGTAGAACTGCGATTTTCCTCCATTGTAGTTACTGTTCTCAGGGATGAGCTTCATGATCCAGTTCGAGTAGGTTGTACGAGCTCCGATGAGGAAGGTCGTCTTGCCTTTCTTGAGTGGTCCCTCAAGGTGGAAACGGCTGGTGAGAAGACCTATACCGAGCGAACCCTCGACTTTGTTGGCATTACCTTCGCGGCTTTTCACGTCGAGAACGGACGAGATACGGCCTCCGAACTCTGCAGGAATGGAGCTCTTGTACAGCTGGACGTCATTGATGACCTCGTTGTTGAACGCTGAGAAGATTCCGAACATATGGCTCGGATTGTAGATCGTACCATCGTTGAAGAGAATGAGGTTCTGATCCACGGAACCGCCGCGGACATTGAAACCGCTGGAAGCCTCACCCACAGACTTGACGCCGGGGAGGGTGGTCACGACCTTCAGCACGTCACCCTCGCCGAAAGCTACAGGCACCTTGTTGATGACGCTTATCCTCATGCGCTCCACGCCCATCGCAGGATCCCTGTGAGCGACGTTGGACTCGGCAGACACGACGGCTTCCTTGAGGGCATTTACCTTCTCCCTCATAACGACGTTGAGCTCGCCATCGTCATATACGATGACCTGAAGCTTGAGTTCCTCGAGCGAGTAGCCGTTGAAGGAGATGGATCCGTCACCGACCAACATCGAGAGGTTGTAGAATCCGTATGTATCCGTCACAGAATAGTTTCCGCTCTTGTCGTCCACTACGGAAACTCCGATGATTGGCTCTCCGGTGGCAGCGTCGGTGATATGTCCCGATACGCGCGCCCTTCCGGTGCGGCCTTCCTTTCGGTCACCGATCTCATAGACTCGGTTTGCGAAAGTAGCTGTCTGGACATCTTCCTTGAGGTATTCTGCATACTCGACCTTCACGTCGCCGGTCGAAGTGGAGAAATATCCGTCAGGAAGAGTTGAATTGGTTGCAAGGCCGGTAGTTACATACCAGGCTCCGTCATACCAGGATACGGTGTAGCCCTTCTCCTTGATCTGCTGAAGCGCAGCCTGGACGAAAGACTCACGAGGAGCAGTCACTGTGTAGCTGTTCTCGTCCTTTTCATTGTGGAGATAGTAGATCTTCTGACCGAAGTCCTTGCGAAGGAAGGTGATGAGAGAGTCTGTCTCTACCCTTTTCACCTCCACGGTGTTCTGGGCGAAGGCCGGAACGGCCAGGATTATACCCAGTATAAGCGAGAACAGTCTTTTCATATCCTACCAGAAATCTTGCGCGCCTTTCCCTTTCCTATCTTCTTCATCAGACCGTCCTTCGCCATATAATACTTGGCGTTATACTGGAAGAAATAGATGAGGGAAGAATCATAGTCGGGGTCATCGAAACCGATGGCGGCACCGTTGTTATAGTTAGTATTGCTGGTGAAGGTCTTCGTCACCTTCTTGTAGATCGTCGTAGTTCCGTCGTCGGAGAGGACTTCGTAGAAGCCCTGAGGAGCAGACTTCTTGAAGCTTGCCTGCGGTCTTTCGAAACGGCTCTCACCAATCGTGAAATATTCTACGTAATCGTCTACGAGGACAATGCCGGAAAGAAGCTCCTCCGACTTCACGAGTATCTCAGCTCGCGAAGCATCGAAGTTCAGAAGCACGTCTTCGTACGTCTTGGAGTTATACTTCACCGTTCCGGGAAGATACTCCTTTGTGCTCCAGAAACAATGTCCGTTGTGACGTATATTGTAGGTGAAAGCACGCTTGCCTCTGAAGAGAACTGCGTTCTTCTTCGTGGTTTGCATATAAACGCCATAGTCTGTGTTCTCCTGGGCGAATACGCTTTCAGAGAAACACAGACATAGCGATATGATGACAATACCTGAACAGAATGACTTCATTCAATACTGTCTTGGTATCTCAGACTACTTCTTGAAGATGCTGAGGATGTTTGAAACAGAGCTTGCGATAGCGCCTGCATCCTTTGCAACCGAAGATGCGGTGTTGGCAGCCTGCTGAGCCTGACTCGAATTAGCTACGGTACCAGCAATCTTCGAGAGCTGATCCATGACGGTGTTCGAGGTGTTGTTGGTCACGAGGTTTGATGAACCGAGCACGAGGCCGGTCGCAAAGCTCTTCTTGTAATCCTTGTCGGCAGCCTTGAGGCCGGCGATGCTTGAGGTAAGAGAAGCTATGTTAAGAAGGTTGGTTGGGTTGCTCATGTCAAGCTTATTGCCATTCGCTGCATATGCGGTGAAGAGGGTGCGAAGTGCTGAACCGGCAGCTGAACCAGCCTGCTGAGCTGTAGTGTTTGACGCTGCCACGGTGTTTGAAGCACCCGCTGCAGGAGCTGAAGAGCCACCCTTTGAAAGGAGTGAGCATGAAGATGCAAGCATTGCGGCAGTCGCGAGGACTGCAAGGAATTTGATAGCTTTCATGTTATAACTGTTTCTTTAGATGTTAGCGAAGATTTCTGAGAAGGATGTTGAGGTCGACTTCCTTGCGGATGATGCCGTTGAGGTCCTCGATCTTGACTCTCTCCTGTGCCATAGAGTCACGATGACGGATGGTGACGCAATGGTCGGTGAGGCTGTCGTGGTCAACGGTAACGCAGAACGGAGTACCGATTGCGTCCTGACGACGATATCTCTTACCGATTGAGTCCTTCTCATCGTACTGACAGTTGTAGTCGAACTTGAGGTCGTCCATGATCTCCTGTGCAAGAGCTACGAGTTCAGGGTTGTTCTTGAGGAGAGGCATGACAGCAACCTTGACTGGTGCGAGAGGTGCAGGGATGCTCATCACGACGCGGCTCTCACCGTTGCCGAGATCCTCTACCTTGTAAGAGTTGCTGAGCACTGCGAGTACCATACGGTCTACACCGATTGAAGTCTCGATGACATAAGGAGTGTAGCTCTCGTTGGTCTCTGGGTCGAAGTACTGAATCTTCTTTCCGGAGATCTTCTGGTGGTTTCCGAGGTCGAAGTCGGTCCTTGAATGGATACCCTCGAGCTCCTTGAAGCCGAATGGGAACTGGAACTCTACGTCAGTTGCTGCATTTGCGTAGTGCGCAAGCTTCTCATGATCGTGGAAACGGTAGTTCTGAGCACCCATGCCCATGTTCACATGCCACTTCATACGGGTCTCCTTCCACTTTGCGAACCAGTCGAGCTCGGTACCAGGCTTGATGAAGAACTGCATCTCCATCTGCTCGAACTCCCTCATACGGAAGATGAACTGGCGAGCGACGATCTCGTTGCGGAATGCCTTTCCGATCTGAGCGATACCGAAAGGAATCTTCATGCGGCCGGTCTTCTGCACGTTGAGGTAGTTCACGAAGATACCCTGTGCGGTCTCAGGACGGAGGTAGATGGTGTTTGCGCCGTCTGCAGTGCTACCCATAGAGGTGCTGAACATGAGGTTGAACTGACGAACCTCTGTCCAGTTGCATGTACCGCTGATA
Organism: Bacteroidales bacterium; assembly: GCA_024402115.1. The sequence goes on from JAKSJQ010000001.1 coordinate 53,400, forward strand.
GGACATACGATGCCGCAGTCCACGATGATCTGCCTGTATTCGTCGAGATTGTTGTCGTTCTGAGCCTTCACGAAACGGTTGTGTACCTCGTCGTACTTCCTCTTCTCGCGGAGGACATTAGGGTTGGTTGCGCGGAACTGCTCCTCGTCGAAAGACTCGCCGAATTTCTTGCGGCCTTTCTCAACCTCCTTGTTCATCTTCTCCTCGATCTTCGCGAGATAATCCTCGATGAGGACGTCTGCACGATATCTCTTCTTGGAGTCCTTATTGTCGATGAGAGGGTCATTGAAATGTCCTACATGGCCTGATGCCTCCCAGATGCGTGGGTGCATGAAGATGGCTGAATCGATACCTACGATGTTCTCGTTGAGACGAGTCATTGCGTTCCACCAGTAGCTCTTGATATTCTGCTTGAGCTCGGAACCAAGCTGGCCGTAATCGTATACGGCGCCAAGGCCGTCATAAATCTCACTGGATGGGAAAATGAAACCATACTCCTTGCAGTGAGCGACGAGTACCTTGAAAAGTTCTTCCTGTGTCATAAAATGCTATTGTTTATTTAAATATTTTCAACTTTCTCTTTACCTGTGCCAGAGGTATCTTCACGAAATCCCTTTCGTAGGCGAGCGGATGAGGAACTGTGAGGGTCTCGCTCTCTATCTTCCTCTCTCCTATCTCTATTATGTCTATATCTATCGGCCTGGAATGGTAAATCCTCTTTCCCTCGCCGTCATATTCAACATTCTCTTCCCTTCCCATTGTCCTCTCTATCTCCTTACACAGGGCAAGGATGGAGAAACCGTCCGGATCTTCAAGGCTGAACGCGACCACGGAGTTCAGGAAATCGGGGGCATCAAAGCCCCAAGACTCCGTCTCCAGATAGTCTGAGACCGCGATTGGCATTTCGCCAAGGCCTTCGGTCAGCAGTTCAGTTGCCCTATCAAGGTTGTACCTTCTGTCACCTTGATTGGAACCGAGGGAAAGAAATACGTTTTCCTTCATCAGTCAATGTCCATTCCGAGTTCCACGAGAGCCTCTTCCGACATCCTGCTCTTGTCCCAAACCGGGTCAAATACAAGGTCAATCTGGGCGCTCACGACTCCGGGAACATCCTCCACAGCCTCCTTTACCTGGCCTACCACATAGTCTGCCATAGGGCAATTGGGAGCAGTCAAGGTCATCTGGATATAGACATTGTGTCCCTCGTCGACCTTGAGTTCATAGATGAGTCCAAGGTCGTATATGTTCACCGGAATCTCGGGATCATAGACCTGTCTCAAAGCCATTATTATATCTCTTTCCAACATATGTCTCTTTATGCTTCTTAGCCTTTTGAGCTTCTTAAGTATCTTCACGGTATACGTATTAGAGCCCTCTAGCTGTTTTCCTGCGCAATTGCGCGTATCTTCTCAATCATGGACACGAGTCCGTTTGCCCTCGTAGGGCTGAGATTCTCCCTAAGGCCAATCTTCTCCACTACGGAAAAGTCTGACGAGAGAATCTCCTCAGGAGTCCTTCCCGAATAGATTCTGATCAGAAGGGAGATTATTCCCTTTGTGATGATGGCATCGCTGTCCGCGGTGAAGAATACCTTGCCGTCGGTGAAGCATGAATCGAGCCATACTCTAGACTGACAGCCCTTGATGAGCCTGTCATCGGTCTTCTTATCCTGCGGAAACTCTTCAAGAGACTTTCCCATGTCAATTATGTACTCGTACTTGTCGAGCCATTCGTCGAACATCGAGAATTCCTCGATCACTTCGTTTTCTATTTCGTACAGTTCCATCAGTCCTTTAGCATTGATATCGCCCTCTTGAGCGACTTAATGAAATACTCTGCCTCCTCCAAGGTGTTGTATGGTGCGAACGATGCCCTCAGCATACCTGTCACTCCGAACCTGTCCATCACTGGTTCAGCACACATCTGGCCTGATCGCACAGCAACACCCATCTTGTCGAGTATGAGTGCCAGATCCTCGTGATGTACCCCCTCGACGGAGAAGGAATAAAGTGGAATCTTCTTCTCGTCCTTACGAGGAAGGCCGTAGAGCCTGAGTCCTTCTATTTTTTTCAGCTCACTTTCCATGTACACTGAAATTTGCTCCATATTAGACTCTAACTCTTTATCTTTCAATAATTTACAGAATTCAATAGCGTCCTTCAAAGTCGCTGTGGATGCAAAATTCTGGGTACCGGCTTCATACTTGTGCGGAATATCGGCGTATGAAGTGGCTTCGAAGCTCACCGTTCCGACCATTTCTCCTCCGCCCATGTATGGTGGCATCTCCTCAAGGAACCTCTTCTTAGCATAGAGGACTCCTGTTCCGGTTGCAGCGTAAAGCTTATGTCCGGAGAAAGCATAGAAGTCACAATCCAGATCCTGTACATCGACATCGCAATGTACTATTCCCTGCGCTCCATCCACGAGAACAGGAACGTTCTTCGAATGTGCCTTGGCTATTATCTCCTTAACCGGATTCACGATTCCGAGCACATTCGAAATCTGGGTTACCGCAACTATCTTTGTCCTATCTGTGATCAGCTGGTCCAGCGCTCCTACTACCAGATGTCCCTCGTCATCCACAGGAATAACCTTGAGACTTGCCTTCTTTCTAAGGCACATTAGCTGCCAAGGAACGATGTTGGAATGATGCTCTACAGCGGAAACTATTACCTCGTCACCCTCGTGGACATAAGCCTCACCGAAGCAAAATGCAACGAGATTGATCGATGCTGTGGTACCAGATGTGAATATGATTTCTTTCCTGTCGGCAGCATTCAGGAATTCGCGCACTGCATCCCTTGCATCCTCGTAAGCGTCAGTAGCCTCAGAAGAGAGAAGGTGGACAGCACGATGGATGTTCGCATTGGACTGAGCAGATATCCTGTTCCAAGTCTCGATGACGCTACAAGGCCTCTGTGCTGTCGCTGCATTGTCGAGATATACGAGATTTTTCCCGTATACCTTTCGCTCCAGGATAGGTAATTGATTTCTTATTTCTGCCAATGATGCCATAAAACGCTTAATCTTGCAAATTTAGTAAAACTATGTTTTAAATGACAGAATTAAATCATAATTTTGTGTTACAAGACTTAAACAAGATGATTGACTACGTTAAAGGAAAAATTGAGGAAATCACCCCTACTGATCTCGTCGTAGATTGCAACGGAATAGGTTTCCACGCGCAGATTTCGATTCAGACATACTCAAAGCTCGAAAAATGCAATGAGGCAAAGGTCTACATGCATCATGTTCTCAGGGAGGATGAAGAGCTTTTCTATGGCTTTGCAGACAAGGATGAGAGGGAACTTTTCAGGCTTCTCATCAGTGTTTCTGGAGTAGGCGTAGGCACTGCCAGAATGATGCTTTCCTCACTCACCTGCGATGAGATCAGAGAAGCTATCATATCAGAGAACGTGGCAAGAATCAAGGGAGTCAAAGGTATAGGACTGAAGAGTGCACAACGAGTGATACTCGAACTCAAAGACAAGGTGCTCAAGGGTGAGGGCGCAGCTGATGGTACCAGCGTAATCTTCGGAACACCGGACAATAGCATAGTGGAAGAAGCTACCACAGCACTTGTAATGCTCGGATTCACTAAAGCCAACGTCAGCAAGGTCGTTGCCGGCATAATCAAGGATCAGCCAAGCGCAACGATAGAAACTATCATTAAACTTGCACTCAAGAAGCTATAGTTCCACGTGGAACATTATCTTCCGAAGTACACTAACAGCACTGAAATATCAGCCGGTGAGACACCGGAAATACGAGAAGCCTGGGCGATTGTCCCGGGCTTATATCTTTTAAGCTTCTGACGACATTCGATAGATAGAGATTCTACCTTGTCAAAGTCAAATCCATCAGGAATAGTGAGATTCTCCAGTCGTGTCATCTTCTCGGCGAGCCTTGCCTCGCGCTCTATATATCCGGCATACTTTACTGAAACCTCACAGGACTCCAGTACTTCCCTACCATAGTTTGCGCTCAGCTTTTCATTCATGTATTCAGCATCCAAATCAGAGACAGGATAGTCTGTATTGTATTTCAACACGGACAGCGCATGATCCATAGGATTAGACTTTTCATCAGGAGAGAGTAGAGAAGACTCAAGTCTATCCTTGTAAGATATTTCTGTCGAACTTATCTCAGAGTAGTCCAAGTCATATAGCTTCTTAGGATCAAGATCTGCTCTTTCAAAAGTTCCACGTGGAACAATCTTAATAAAATCAGATAGACCAACCTGAGGACGAACAATTATCTCCGACATCTTCTTCTTGTTAGGAACCTCGGCTGAACCTACAGAAGAAAGATACTCGTTAACATTCTCAGGTTTGATTGAGTACTCATTGAAGAAGTTTCCAAGCTTATCGATGGATTCATACTTCCTCATCGTATAGTCATATCTGAAATCATCAGCAAGACCAATCTCATGTGACTTTGGTGTAAGACGAAGATCTGCGTTGTCCTGTCGAAGTAGAATCCTGTATTCAGCCCTTGATGTGAACATTCTATAAGGCTCATCTACGCCTTTTGTGATGAGGTCATCTATGAGCACTCCAATATATGCCTGGTCACGACGAAGTATGAAAGGATCCTTCTCATGCACCTTAAGATGCGCATTGATTCCAGCCATGAGACCTTGGGCAGCAGCTTCCTCATATCCGGTAGTTCCGTTTATCTGTCCTGCAAAGAAAAGATTCTCTATGTCTTTTAGTTCAAGAGTAGCCTTGAGCTGGGTTGGATCAAAGTAGTCATACTCGACGGCATAGGCAGGTCTGAACACCTTGACGTTTTCAAGACCTTCAATAGCATGGAGAGCATCCATCTGCACATCCAGAGGAAGTGAAGATGAGAATCCCTGAAGATAGTATTCGTTTGTACTTCTTCCTTCCGGTTCAAGGAACAGCTGATGAGTATCCTTATCTGCAAATGTCCTGAGCTTATCCTCAATGCTTGGACAGTAACGCGGACCTATACCAGTGATCATTCCCTGGAATAGAGGAGAATCCTTGAATCCTGATCTCAGTATATCGTGTACCTTGGTATTCGTATGAACTATATAGCAAGGCATCTGGGGAGTTCCGTTCTGCGCCGTAGAAAGGTAAGGCAGATAGGAAAACTTATCAGGATCCTCGTCACCGAACTGACCAGGTAGAGCTGAGGTATCAATGGAAGAAATATCTATTCGAGGTGGAGTACCTGTCTTCATTCTTGCAGTCTTCACCCCCATTGAAGAGAGCTGCTCAGTCAGACCATAAGATGGCAACTCCCCTATTCTTCCTCCTTCGAACTGGTTTCTTCCTATGAAGAGTTTACCGCTGAGGAAGGTTCCGGCTGTCAGAATAACCGTCTGAGAATTGAAAATTGCTCCTGTAGTCGTACGGCAGCCCACGATTTTTGAATTCTCAAAGAGAAAATTCGTTACTGTATCTTGGTAAATATCTAATTTACAAGCACTTTCGAGGATTTTCCTCCAGTTTCTAGAAAACTGTGATTTATCACACTGCGCACGAGGACTCCACATAGCAGGTCCCTTGCTCTTATTGAGCATCCTGAACTGAAGAGTAGACGAGTCTGTTACTATTCCAGTGTAACCTCCAAGTGCATCTACTTCCCTGATAATCTGACCTTTAGCTATTCCTCCAATAGCTGGATTACAAGACATTTGGCCAAATTTGTTCATATCCATACTGATCAAAAGCACGGAAGAACCCATGGAAGAAGCGGCCATCGCGGCCTCACAGCCAGCATGACCACCGCCAATGACTATGACATCGTATCTTTTCTGCATCAAAGCACCTCCCTAAGAGAAAGGTAATAGTTCTCTTTCTTTCTCATCATGGCAATGTCCTCATCGTTATGGTCATCATAACCTATAAGATGGAGCACTCCATGTACAATCACTCGGTTGAGTTCATCGACGAACTCAGTTCCATATTCGATTGCATTCTCCCTCACACTGTCGACACTTATGAAAAGGTCACCAGAGAGACGATCACCCTCACAATAATCGAAGGTAATGATGTCAGTGAAATAGTCATGCTGAAGATACTTCTGATTAATATCGAGAACATAGTTGTCGGAACAGAAAATGATGTTAATATCCCCTATCCTTCTGATCTCGCTCTCTGCTACAAGGCGTAACCACTGGTTGTTTTTGGTCTTTCCTTTAAATATAAAGTCCGTATCCTCGAAAAAATATGAGATCATATACCTGCGATTTTGAGTTTTCAACGCAAATTTAAAACTTATCAACAGAAAAATTGGAATTAATAAAGATAATTTCTACCTTAGCGCGGTAAAAGCAAAAAACTCAAAATAGATATGGAAGAGAAAAAAACGCCTAAAGCCAATCTTGAAAACAAGAAGCTTCTTTTTGTGGAGATTGGTCTTTGCATTTCACTCGCCGTTGTCCTCGGTGCTTTCGAGTATGGTACCAAGGAGAAGCAGGCTGCAGGATTTGAAGAGGAAGTAGCCCTCGTAGAGGAAGAAGAGATGATTCCTATTACTCAGGAAACCCCTCCACCACCACCAGAGACTCCTAAGATTCCTGTACTTTCAGATAACATTGATATCGTCGACGATGAAATCCAGGTTGATGATGATATGTTCATGAACCTCGAGGATAACGATAACCTCGGTGTCGAGATCAATGACTATGTTGAGGAAGTTGAGGAAGAGGTAATCGAGGAGGAAGCTATTCCGTTCCAGCTCGTTGAGGAGAAGCCATCATTCAACGGTGGTGACGCAAATGAGTTCTCAAAGTGGGTGAACGGTAGACTCCAGTACCCAGAGATTGCTAAGGAGAACGGTGTCCAGGGTCGTGTAACCCTCCAGTTTACCGTTGAGACTGATGGTCGTGTAACTAACGTAAAGGTACTCCGTGGCGTTGACCCATCACTCGATGCAGAGGCTGTGAAGGTTGTATCAAGCTCACCTAAGTGGAAGCCTGGTAAGCAGCGTGACCGCGCTGTCCGTGTAACCTACACATTCCCTGTTATCTTCCAGTTGAGATAATTGATTTACAGTATATTACGGAGGCTGACAGTTATGTCGGCCTCTTTTTTATTGTCATATGGAAATTAGAGACTACAAGGCTGTATTCGTCGGAATCATCAAACAGAACGATGACGAGGAAAGGGTGATGGAATATCTAGAGGAACTGGAGTTCCTTGCCCTCACAGCCGGAGCCATAGGAGATAAGAAATTCGTCCAGAGGGTCGACAGACCTGACGGTGCAACCTATATCAGGAGCGGAAAACTTGAGGAAATAGCAGAATATTGCGCCGCAAATGATATAGATTATGTCATCTTCGACGACGAACTCACCGGTATTCAGCAGAGAAATATAGAGAAGATAGTTAAGACTTGTGCAGTCATTGACAGGACTAGTCTCATCCTTGAGATATTCTCTCAGCGTGCCAGAACTTCCTATGCAAAGATGCAGGTTGAACTTGCAAGATATAACTACATGCTTCCAAGACTTGCTGGTATGTGGACCCACCTTGAGAGACAGCGAGGCGGTATGGGAGCACGAGGTGGTATGGGTGAGAAGCAGATCGAGATTGACCGCCGTATCGTAAAGGAAAGAATTTCCAAGCTCAAGGATCAGCTCCAGAAGGTAGATAAGCAGATGGCTACACAGCGTGGTAACCGTGGAAGCATGGTAAGACTCGCATTAGTAGGATATACTAACGTTGGAAAGAGCACTCTGATGAACCTTCTCGCTAAATCTGATGTGTTTGCGGAGAATAAACTCTTTGCTACATTGGATACTACTGTAAGAAAGGTAGTCGTAGAGAACTGTCCTTTCCTGCTTTCTGATACGGTAGGATTCATAAGAAAGCTTCCTACTCAGCTTATCGAGGCATTCAAGAGTACTCTTGATGAGGTTAGGGAAGCAGACGTCCTTGTACATGTAGTTGATATATCACATCCGGACTTCGAGGATCAGATGAAGACTGTCAATAATACTCTCAACGAAATTGGCGCCGGAAATAAGCCTGTTTTGGTCATATTTAACAAGATAGACGCTTACAGGTATGAAGAGTATGACGAGTTCTCTTTGACCCCTAAAAAGCCCGAAAACTACACTTTGGACGAATTTAAGAACAGCTGGATAGCAAGTGAGAATACTCCATGTACATTCATCTCTGCAAGAGAGAAGATAGGAATAGACAAACTTAGAAACGATATCTATAAGATAGTATCGGAAATACATGCCGGAAGGTACCCATTCAATAACTTCCTTTGGTAAATAGCTGCTATTGCAGCAGGTATAAAAAAAAAGAGACTGATCTAAAAGATCAGTCTCTTTCTTTTTATTTATACAAAGATGCTTAGTCTTTGAACTTAGCAGCAAGGAACTCACGGTTGAGCCTTGCGATATGGTCGATGGTGATGTGTTTAGGGCACTCCATCTCACATGCACGGGTGTTAGTACATGCACCGAAACCGAGCTCGTCCATCTTTGCAACCATTGCCTTTGCGCGGCGTGCAGCCTCGATCTTACCCTGAGGAAGGAGAGCGAGTGAGCTTACACGTGCAGCAACGAAGAGCATTGCAGAACCGTTCTTGCAGGTAGCAGCGCAAGCACCGCAACCGATACAAGCAGCAGCGTCCATTGATGAATCAGCATTCTCCTTTGGAATTGGAATAGAGTTAGCATCTGGAACACCACCGGTACGTACTGAAATGTAACCACCAGCCTGGAGGATCTTATCGTAAGCCTGACGGTCAACTACGAGGTCCTTGATGATAGGGAAGCCTGAGCTTCTCCATGGCTCAACGGTGATGGTAGCACCATCCTTGAACTTACGCATGAAGAGCTGACAGGTAGTAACCTCATCGTCTGGTCCGTGTGCACGGCCGTCGATGTAAAGTGAACATGCACCGCAGATACCCTCACGGCAGTCATGATCGAATGAAACAGGACCACTGCTCTTGCAACCTTTATCTACAGCGACAGGATCAATACCCTCGCGGATGAGCTGCTCGTTGAGAATGTCGAGCATCTCGAGGAATGATGCATCCTCTTCGATACCGTGGATCTCGTATGTCTCGAAGTGACCTGATACCTTGGCGTTTTTCTGACGCCATATTTTCAATTTAAAATCCATTTTCGCTTAGTCTTTATAGTTTCTGGTTGCAATCTTAATATTCTCATACTTGAGAGGCTCCTTGTGGAGGAGAGGCTCCTTGCCTTCACCCTGATACTCCCAAGCAGCTACGTACATGTAGTTCTCGTCGTCACGCTTGGTTTCACCGTCCTCAGTCTGAGACTCTACACGGAAGTGACCACCGCAAGACTCATTTCTGTTGAGTGCGTCGATTGCCATGAGCTCACCGATCTCAAGGAAGTCAGCAAGGCGAAGTGCCTTCTCAAGCTCCTGGTTGAACTCACCGTTCTCACCTGGTACGTAAACGTTTGACCAGAACTCCTTCTTGAGTTCGTTGATCTTTGCGATACCGGTCTTAAGACCTTCTGCGCTACGTGCCATACCTACATACTCCCACATGATATGACCAAGCTCCTTATGGAGTGAATCAACGGTCTTCTTACCCTTGATTGCGAAGAGCTTAGCGATCTTGTCCTTGATAGCCTTCTCAGCCTCTGCGAACTCAGGAGCGTTGGTGTCAGTCTTAGGATCCTTGAAATGACCTGCGAGATAGTCACCGATGGTTGCAGGAAGCACGAAGTAACCGTCAGCAAGACCCTGCATGAGGGCTGATGCACCGAGGCGGTTTCCACCGTGATCAGAGAAGTTAGCCTCACCGATAGCGTAGAGACCAGGAACGGTAGTCATGAGGTTATAGTCAACCCAGATACCACCCATAGTGTAGTGGATAGCAGGGTAGATCATCATTGGCTGCTTGTAAGGGTTGGTACCTGTGATCTTCTCATACATCTGGAAGAGGTTACCATAGCGCTCGCGAACCTTGTCCTCACCGATACGCTCGATTGCGCTCTTGAAATCAAGGAATACTGCGAGACCAGTCTCGTTTACACCGAAGCCTGCATCGCAACGCTCCTTTGCTGCACGTGATGCAACGTCACGAGGAACGAGGTTACCGAAAGCAGGGTAGCGGCGCTCGAGATAGTAGTCACGATCCTCCTCAGCAATGTCTGAAGGAAGGATTTCGCGCTTGCGAAGCTTAGCTACATCCTCAAGTTTCTTAGGAACCCAGATACGTCCGTCGTTACGGAGTGACTCTGACATGAGGGTAAGCTTGCACTGCTGGTCGCCGTGTACAGGGATACAGGTAGGATGGATCTGTGCGAAGCAAGGGTTTGCAAAGCAAGCACCCTTCTTGTAGCACTGCCATGCTGCTGAACCGTTGCTGTTCATGGCGTTGGTAGAAAGGAAATATGCATTACCGTAACCACCGGTAGCGATTACGACTGCGTGTGCACCGAATCTCTCAATTTCACCAGTCACGAGGTTTCTTGCGATGATACCCTTTGCCTCACCGTTGATGAGGACTACGTCGAGCATCTCGTGACGTGGATAAGACTTCACAGTACCAGCTGCAACCTGACGGTTGAGAGCTGCATAGGCTCCGAGAAGGAGCTGCTGACCGGTTTGTCCGCGAGCATAGAAGGTGCGGCTGACTGTAGCCCCACCGAAAGAGCGGTTTGCGAGGAGTCCGCCATACTCACGTGCGAAAGGCACGCCCTGAGCTACGCACTGGTCAATGATATTGTTGCTGACCTCTGCAAGACGATATACATTGGCTTCGCGGCTACGATAGTCACCACCCTTGATAGTCTCGTAGAAAAGTCTGTAAACAGAGTCATTGTCATTCTGGTAGTTCTTCGCAGCGTTGATACCACCCTGTGCGGCGATTGAATGCGCACGACGAGGTGAGTCGCTGATGCAGAAGATCTTCACGTTATAACCGAGCTCACCGAGTGAAGCAGCTGCAGACGCTCCACCGAGACCGGTACCTACAACGATAACTTCGAGTTTTCTCTTGTTGTTAGGATTCACAACGCGTACATGAGCCTTGTGATTGGTCCATTTTTCAGCAAGAGGTCCCTCAGGAATCTTTGAAATCAATTCTTTGGCCATTTTTATTGAGTTTAATGAAATTTCTACGCGCAAATATAACTAAAATACATATTAAAATAAAGTATTTTCTATGTAGTCTGGATCGTTGCGGTCATATCCAAGGTGCTGATATGCAAGAGAAGTGGCTTCACGTCCTCTTGGAGTCCTCACTATGAAGCCCTCCTTGATGAGGAAAGGCTCATATACTTCCTCGAGAGTTCCCTGATCTTCACCAACCGCCGTAGCTATGGTATTTGCTCCTACAGGTCCACCCTTGAACTTAGTAATTATTGTTCTAAGTATCTTATTATCAATAGAATCAAGTCCACGCTTGTCTATATTGAGAGCATCAAGTGCATAGTTGGCGATCTTGAGATCAATATGTCCGTTACCGAGTACCTGCGCGAAGTCCCTTACCCTTCTGAGAAGAGAGTTGGCGATACGAGGTGTACCACGGCTGCGAAGGGCAATTTCCCTGGCAGCAGAATCTTCGATGCTGATCTGAAGTATGGATGCGCTTCTCTTTACGATGCGTTCGAGAGTTTCGGTGTTGTAGTATTCGAGAGCACAGGTGATTCCAAACCTGGCTCTAAGAGGAGCTGTGAGAAGACCGCTTCTGGTGGTGGCACCCACGAGGGTGAAAGGATTCAGAGAAATCCTGACCGAGCGTGCACCAGGCCCCTTGTCGATCATAATGTCTATCACATAGTCCTCCATCGCAGAATAGAGATACTCTTCCACGACAGGGGATAGACGGTGGATCTCGTCAATGAAGAGCACGTCTCCCTCGTCAAGAGAGGTGAGAAGACCTGCAAGGTCACCGGGCTTGTCGAGCACCGGACCGGATGTGACCTTCATTCCTACTCCGAGCTCGTTGGCTATGATATGGGCAAGGGTAGTCTTTCCAAGACCCGGAGGGCCATGGAAGAGCACATGGTCTAGCGACTCGCCCCTCATCTTCGCTGCCTGAACGAAGACCTTGAGATTGGTCACTATCTTGTCCTGACCGGTGAATTCGGAAAGGTCCTGCGGCCTTATTATTCCGTCCAATTCACTATCTTTGCCGGAAACGGCGTCATGGGGATCGAAACTGTCCTGCATCGCAAACAAAATTATATACAAAGATATTCAATTTTTAATTAATGATGTTGTTGTATATTTTGCGGTTGATATGTTGATAATGCATCTTTCCCTGCTGACCTACAAATATTTAGAGAGTTCATTTTCTGTTGATATCCTTATTGGGAATTTATTGGAAGAATGTTGATTGTTTCCTTTGATTCCTCGGAGATTGTCATAAGCAGCCTTGGAGGCTTCTTTGCAAGTTTATTTTTCATCCTTTTTCAACAGGGTTATCAACCGCTTTTGAACAGAAAATAGACATACGATGTTGATAAGTTCAAAATCAATCGAACAAGTTCAGCAGAAAATCAAATCATCTGACGAGGTTTTCTGCGGGGGTCTATTTCTGTCCGCAAGATGGTTCGTGGCAAAAGACACATCATACGACGGAATTAACTTCATAATGCTTCCCGACAAGGATTCAGCCGAATATTGCTCCGCAGATCTATACGGACTAACCGAGGGTGACAGGGTATTCTTCCTCCCGGCAAGCGGCAAGAACATAGAGAGGAGTAACTACAAATCTTCTCTCGGAGTCCAGAGAACCTCTGCAATAGGAAAGATAGTGGAGGCTTCAAAGTCAGGAGAAAGCATATTCGTAGTCACATATCCTGAGGCGGTAGAAGAACTTCTGCCTTCAGCCGGCAAGCTTGACAAACCCCTTTTCAGTCTAAGAAAGGGAGATGAGATCAGTCATCAGGAACTCGAAGAGACACTTTTCAACGCTGGCTTCGAGAACGTGGACTTCGTGTCCGAACCAGGACAGTTCACCCTCCGAGGCGGAGTTGTTGACATATTCTCATATTCACTGAACAATCCGTACAGGTTCAGCCTCTTCGGAGATGAGATAGATGACATATCCATATTCAATTGCAATACACAGCTATCAATCGAAAAGGTAGATAAGGCTGACATATATCCGGACCTTGCCATCGATCCTTCCCAGGAAGATGGGATATCCATTTTTGACATAATCCCTAGTTCAAGTCTTCTCTGGCTTGATTCTTCGGACATGTACAAGGATAAGGAATTCTTCTCAAGGATGATGGAATACAAGAGAATCTATCTTGATATTCCTCTGTCCAGGCAGGATGAGGAAACAGTCAATTTCAATCTGGCTCCCCAACCTGTATTCAACAAGAATTTCGAGATTCTCACCGAAGACATAAGAAAGAAGATAGAAGCAGGATACAGAGTCATCATATTCGGTGAGAAGAGAAAGCAGCTTGACAGGTTATCTTCCATTCTTTCCCAGAACGAAGGAGTCATACCCGAATTCGTCTCAGGAAAGAATATCCATTCAGGATTCATTGATCACGAGAACAAGGTCTGCTGCTATTCCGACCATGAGATATTCGACCGTTTCCATAGGGTTACCATACGTCGTACAGTAGAAAAGAGCGAGCAGCTGACCATAAATGACCTTTCCTCATTCGAGATAGGAGACTACATAGTCCACATCGATTATGGAGTAGGTGTATTCGGAGGCCTTGTCAGAATGAGAGACGACAAGGGAAGGATGCATGAGGTGGTGAAACTTATCTACAAGGATAACGACGTAGTATTCATATCTGTACATTCTCTCCATAAGATATCCCGATTTAAGTCCAAGGATTCTGAAGTTCCGAGAATAAACAAGCTCGGAAGCAAGACCTGGCAGAATCTCAAGACCAGCGCTAAGTCCAAGGTTAAGGATATTGCGAAGGATCTTATTAAGCTATACGCAGAAAGAAAGTCTTCCGAAGGCTTTGCATTCTCCCCGGACTCATATCTCCAGGAAGAGCTCGAGTCTTCGTTCATGTATGAGGATACTCCTGATCAGGAGAAGGCAGTAGCCGCGGTCAAGAAAGATATGGAAGATTCATGTCCTATGGACAGGCTCGTCTGCGGAGATGTTGGATTCGGAAAGACTGAAGTTGCCATAAGGGCAGCATTCAAGGCAGTAGCCGACAGCAAGCAGGTTGCAGTTCTGGTACCTACCACCATTCTCTCCCTCCAGCATTACAATACCTTCAAGTCTCGTCTCGAGAACTTCCCTTGCAATATAGAATATGTCAGTCGTCTTAAGACAGCAAAACAGATTTCTGATATTCAAGAAAGACTACGAAGTGGAAAGATTGACATAGTCATAGGTACCCATAAGCTGCTCGGAAAGGGATTTGAGTTCAAGGATCTTGGTCTTCTCATAATAGACGAAGAGCAGAAGTTCGGAGTGAGTGCCAAGGAAAAGCTTCGCCAGATAAAGGCTTCGGTGGATACACTTACCCTCACTGCTACTCCTATTCCTCGTACCCTTCAGTTCTCTCTTCTTGGAGCTCGCGACCTTTCCATCATAAATACCCCTCCTGCAAACAGAATTCCTGTGCAGACGGAAATCATGCTCTTCGACAAGGATGAGATACGCAGCATCATAAACTATGAGCTCAACAGGAACGGACAGATATTCTTCGTTCATAACAGGGTTGAGGAACTCGAGAGCATAGCGAACATACTCCATGGACTCGTACCTGACATGAAGATATGCGTAGCACATGGTCAGATGGAATCGACGGTGCTCGAGAACAAGATACTTGATTTCATGGACGGAGAGTATGACATGCTGCTATGCACCACCATCATCGAGAACGGACTCGACGTTCCAAATGCTAATACCATGATCATCAATCAGGCGCAGAACATAGGACTTAGCGACCTCCATCAGCTTCGCGGCCGAGTAGGAAGATCCAACAAGCGTGCTTTCTGCTACCTGATAGTTCCACCTTTGGTATCCATCACCGACGAAGCGAGAAGAAGGCTCAAGGCAATCGAGGCTTTCTCGGACCTTGGAAGCGGATTCAACATAGCAATGCAGGATCTCGACATAAGAGGAGCTGGTAACCTTCTCGGTGCGGAGCAGAGCGGATTCATCACTGACATGGGATTCGAGACCTACCAGAAGATACTTGCGGAAGCGATGGAAGAACTCGGAATGGAGACAGGAATAAAGACCGCAAGTCAGGAAGAAAACTATGTTTCTGATGTTGTCATAGAGACGGATCAGCTTGCTCTTATTCCTGACGACTATATGTCAGTGACTGCCGAGAAGATAAGAATATACAAGGAACTCGATTCAATCACCGACTTCAAGGTACTTTCCCAGATGAAGGAAAGGCTTGAGGATAGGTTCGGAAAGATGCCTATCGAGTTGGAACGTCTTTTCGATATTGTCAAGATAAGGCAGATAGCACAGAAGGTAGGATTCGAGAAGGTCATAATAAAGAACGGAATCATGATAATGTTCTTCATTTCAAACCAGATGAATCCATACTACAAGACCGGAAAGATGCAGCGTGTATTCCAGAATGCCAATTCCTATGGAAATACCTACGAATTCAAGCAGTCTGAAGGAAAGATGAAATTCATATGCAGAAATGTGGATTCCATCTCTAAGGCACTTACTCTCATAAGTAAGTTATAAATTTTCGTATTTTTGCGGAACTTTCAATTTGATATAGTGGCGAATCTCATCATAGACATAGGACACACTGCTCTGAAGGCTGCATGGGCCGAGGGAACTACTCTCGGAAAGACATACAGATATCAGGGTGAAAGGATCATGGACTTCATTCTTTCAATAACATCGAAAGAAAGGCCTTCGGTGATGGTAGTGTCCACTGTCAGGGAGATGACAAAGAGAAACGAAGCCATCCTGGAAGGGGAGTGTGACAATCTTATATTGATTAGTTCAAAGAATACTAAGATATTGGAGGAAAATAACTTGCCTTCATATATCTCTCCAGACAGGGCTGCATCTATTATCGCTGCCAGACACTTGTTCAAGGATAGTCCGGTTACAGTTTTTGACTTAGGAACCATACTTACTGTTGATTATATTTCCGAAGACGGAAAATATATGGGTGGAGTTGTTTCGCCAGGGTTCATGACAAGGTACAAAGCAGTCAACAGATACTCTGGAAAGACTCTTCCTCTGCTGCTTGACATGCCAGAGGAAATTGAGGAAGAAGGTACTTCTCTGGAGTCTTCCATAAGGACTGGAACAGTTTCAGGCATAATGTTTGAAATTCAAGGTCAAATGGACTCTCATCCCTCAAACATCAGTGTTTTTACGGGAGGAGACGCGAATTATTTTGCAAAAAGGCTTAAAAATTCCATCTTTGTAGTTTGTAACCTTGTATTGATGGGGTTGGCTTTAATAGCTGACAGATATGAATAGAAACCTCAGGAAGTTAATTTCAGTCATATCCTTCATTTTAGTGTCCGTCTGTGTGTTTGCGCAGGACGGCGCTTTCAATGCGTATTCACCATATTCAGTCTACGGAATAGGAGATATCCTAAAGGATGGTAATGCATTTACCAAGACCATGGGAGGAGTGGGTATAGCAACCAGGAACAGAAGGTATATAAACTATCTCAACCCTGCTGCCATAACTGCGAGGGACAGCCTTTCATTCATGGCTGACTTCGGTTTGCAGGAGAATAACAAGGTGTTTTCTCAGAAGGTAGGTGACACAGCCTACAAGTCTGCGAACAATACCTTCAATATTTCTGACTTTGTTCTCAGCTTCCCTATATGGAAGTCTTCAGCCTTCATGGTCGGTATTGCTCCATTCAGTGATATCGGATATGATTTCTCTTCAGTGGAGGAAAGACCGGAAATCATAGGAAACACCAATAACATTACCTACAACTCTTATGGTAATGGTGGTGTATACCAGGTTTTCTTTGGAGCGGGCGCAACTTTCTGGAAGCGTCTCTCAGTAGGAGCCGAGGCAATCTACTATTTCGGTACTCTCGACAAGATCACGAATACGGTATTCTCGGATAACTCGTACAGAAGCGTGAATGCTGGTTATGAGACTCAGGTGAGATCATTCTCAGGAAAAGTCGGTATTCAGTATGAGCAGAAGATAGCTGGCAACGTGAGCATGATACTCGGAGCTACCTATCGTCCTATGACAAGAATGTCAGGTGAGCTCAATGACTACAGCTATGCAGTTGCCAGTGAGCTTACAGACACTCTCAGGTACAATCCTGTATCCCTCAAGGATCAGGGTCTGATGTTCGGTGACGAAATCGGAGTAGGTCTCAGCGTTAAAGGTGGCGAGAAGTGGAGCGTCGAGTTTGACTACCTCAGGAGCGACTGGTCAAAGAGCGGTCTTGACGAGGCTACAGGTTTCAAGGTATACAACCATTCAGGAAAACTTTTCTCATCTTCCGTATCCCAGTCTTTCAGGGCAGGATTCGAGATTACACCTAATAGAAATGATATCCGTTACTATTTCAGGAGGGTCACTTATCGTGGTGGAATCTATCATGAAGAGCAATCTTTTCTCATGGATGGACACAAGGTCAGCGCTTCTGGCATAACTCTTGGTATGACATTACCAGTGTTCAGACTTTACAACGGTCTGACCTTCGGAGTAGACCTCGGACAGAGGGGTAGCCTGAAGAGCGACACAATGGTGAGAGAACGATATGCTACCATATATGTAGGATTTAACATTCACGATATTTGGTTCCAGAAACCTAGATATAACTAACGACATCTTAACTGACAAAAAAACAAATAATCAGAGATATGAAAAAATTAGCAATCCTCTTTGCATCTGTACTCATGGCTGCTTCATCAGTACAGGTTTTCGCTCAGGACAATCTTGATCCAGAGTGCATCAAGTACCTCTCTTATTACAAGGAGTATTACAAGCAGAAGAGCTATGAGCAGGCTCTTCCTTCATGGAGACAGGCTTTCAAGCTTTGCCCTCCTAACACTCGTGAGACTGTATACACCGAGGGTGCTGCAATCTACAGGTACATGATCAACAAGAACCGCAACAATGCCGTAGCAAGAGAAGCTTACGTTGATACCCTTCTCCTCCTCCACGACATGCGTGCTCAGTACTATCCAAAGAACGCAGTTACTTCCCTTAACAACAAGGGTCTCGATATGGTAAACTATGTTCAGGATGACAACAAGGCTCTCTACAAGGACCTCGGCGCCATCATCGCTAACAACGGTGAGCAGACCAAGCCTCAGATCTTCCTCTTCAACCTCAATGCTGCTGTCGCTCTCTTCAAGGACGGTGTCATCGATGCTGAGGAAGTCATTAACACCTACGAGAACTCAATGTCATACCTTGAGGCTATCTGCGCAAAGGATGGCAGCGAGACCAACACTAAGGTAAAGAGCGATGTCGAGAACATCTTCATCTCTAGCCACGTTGCTGACTGCGACAACCTCCTCGCTCTCTTCGGACCTCGCTACGATGCAGATCCTGAGAACGTAGACCTCGCAACCAAGATCGTGAAGATGATGGGTACCACCGAGGGTTGTACCAGCAATGACCTCTTCCTTAACGCTGTCAACGTAATGCATAGCAAGAACCCTTCTTACCTCTCAGCTTACAACCTCTTCAAGCTCTACTCTTCACGTGGAGACTACAACAAGGCTGTATCTTTCGCAGAGGAGGCTATCGCTTACGATGAGTCAGATACCAAGATCGACGCTCAGTACAACTACGAGCTTGCTGCATACGCTATCAAGAGCGGTAAGACCGCTAAGGCATTCGAGGCTGCAACCAAGGCTGCAGAGCTTGATCCTTCACTCGCAGCAAAGGCTTACATGATCTGCGCAACCGCTTGGGGTGCTACCAACTGTGGTGGTGACGACATGGCTCGCCGCGCTCCATACTGGGTAGCAGTTGACTACCTCAACAAGGCAAAGGCAGCTGACGCTTCACTCGCAGACGAGGCTAACAGCCTTATCTCACAGTACGCTAAGTACTATCCTCAGACTGCTGATGCGTTCATGTACGGTTACCAGGATGGTCAGTCTTACACTGTTGCTTGCAACGGTATGAGGGCTACCACCACCGTCAGGACTCAGAAGTAATATAGGATTTGAATATTATCCGACATACTGTCAGAATGATTGCAACCGCTTCGGCGGTTGCTTTCGTCGTTTATTCCTGCAGTGATAATTCTGCTGCCGACGGCGGGGACAAGGGTGAACTCAAGCCTCTCCAGGTCGTCGACAACATGTTTGTCGTGCAGACCCAGAACGGAGATCTTCAGCTGAGGATGGAGGCTGACAGGATGGAGAGATATCAGGACGACAGTACTTCATGGGAACTCTTCCCGGACGGCTTTGCCGCTTACATGTACCAGACGGAGACAGGTAAGCTTGAGACGACAATCTTTGCTGACCAGGCCAAGCATGTGAGGCCGAACAGCGGAGATGAGGTTTGGCAAGCGTTCGGAAACGTCAGGGTCAGGAACGAGATCAATGACGAGACCATGGAGACGGATACGCTATACTGGGACAGGGAAAAGGAGACAATCTATACGGATTGCTATGTCAAGATGTACTCCAAGGATGGATTCATGCAGGGATACGGAATGATTTCCGACCAGCGCGCAAACAATACCATCATCAGGAAACCTTTCGACAGTTACGGCGTAGTTGTGCAGGATAGCACGGTAGTTATCATCGATACGGCCAATTTTATTGGTCCGATACGAAAAAAATAATGGTAATTGAAAGAAAATAACTACCTTTGCGTCCCTTATAGCACATTTTAAAAGCTTAAAAACAATAAAAAATATCTAACAAATGGCGGTTCTTGAAACAATTCGCGTCAAGTTCGGTATAGTAATCACCGCGATCATCGCGCTTGCATTGCTCTCGTTCATCGTGGATCCGAACACCTTAAGCTCCGTAAGTCAGGCCATGTCATCAAAGTATGACGTAGGTAACATCAACGGAAAGACAGTATCATATCAGGATTTTCAGGCTGATGTGGATACCTATACTGTAATCAGCGAGCTCATGACAGGCTCTTCAGTAAGGGGTGACCAGGAGACCAAGGAAATCCGTAATCAGGCATGGCAGGCACTTATCGATAAGTACCTCTTCATCAAGAATGCCAATGCTGCAGGTATCGAGGTAGGCGAGCAGGAGCTCATCGACCTTACCACCGGTTCAAACGTTTCTCCTATCATCGCTCAGAACTTCATGGATGAGAACGGAAACTTCTCGAAGGAGTACCTCATTCAGTTCGTTCAGTCAGCAAAGGATGATGAGACCGGAAGGCTCAACACCCTCTGGAACTACATGCAGAACGTTATCCGTACCCAGCAGTACTACACCAAGTATGCAGCTCTCTTCGCAAACAGCAACGTGCAGAGCCCTCTCATGCTCGCTAAGCTCATCGAGGAGAACAACGTAAGCAGCAACGTAGACTTCGTTATGGTTCCTACCGCTTTCGTGGCTGATTCAGTAGCTAACGTAAGCAGCAGCGAGATCAAGAACTACTACAATGCTCACAAGGACTTCTTCAAGCAGAATGCAAGCCGCGACATCGAGTATGTACTTTTCCAGGTTACTCCTTCAGCGAAGGACGTTGCTGATGCTAAGGACGCATACCTCGCACTCTATGAGGAGTTCACTACCACTGACAACATGAAGAGCTTCCTCCTCAGGAACTCTGACCGTCCTCTCTCTAACTACTGGTATGCAGCAGGCGAGCTCAATACCGTCAACTCTGAGATCAACGATTTCGTGTTCAGCGGTGCTGAGGGTACAAGCGAGATGGTTCAGAATGGAGACGTCTTCTATGCAGCACGCATCATGGCTAGCAAGATGATCCCAGACGAGATCGAGGTAAGGTATGCTCCAGGCAGCGAGATGAACGATTCAACTCTCGCAGTTCTCCGCGACGCAGAGCCTATGACCATGACCCAGAGCTATATGGTTCCTGGTTTCGAGCCACTCTTCGAGGCTAAGGTCGGCACTCCTATCGTAGTAGACGTTCCTAGCTATGGCAAGTTCCTCGCAGAACTCGTTTCAGCTAGCGAGCCTGTTCTCAAGAAGCAGGTTGCTATCTATGAGAAGGCTGCCCTTCCTAGCAAGGAGACCTATAACAACGCATACAGCGAGGCAAACACTCTCGCAGCTCAGTCAGCAGGTAAGCTCGAGAACTTCCAGGCTGCAGTAGAGGAGCTCGGTCTCGTATCTCATCCAGTTAACAGGATGACTGAGGCTGCTGAGACTCTCGCAGGCGTTGAGAACACCAAGGAAATCACCCGTTGGGCTTTCGATCAGAAGAAGCCTGGCAAGGTTTCAGATATCATCACCATCAACCAGAACTACTTCTTCGTAGTTGCTTGCACCGGTATCCACAAAGAGGGTTACGCTCCTGTAGAGGAGGCTGCCGCAACTATCAAGAGCACTCTCAAGGCTGACAAGGTTGCCGAGATCCAGAAGGCAGAAATCGCAAAGAAGATCTCAGGTCTCAACTCAATGGAGGCTATCGCAGAGGCTCTCGGTACTACAGTTAGCCACAGCGAGGACATCACCTTCTCATCACTTATGAGCCAGGGTTCTGATCCTGCATTCGTAGGTGCAGTTTCAGCAGCGCAGATCGGTCAGATCTCAGGTCCTGTTGCTGGTGCATACGGTGTATATGTATACCGCGTAAACTCACGTGACACCGGTTCATACTTCACCGAGGATGATGCTAAGGCAAGTGAAATGCAGATCGCTCAGAGGAACGCACAGATGCTTATGTACGTTATGATGGACGATGCTGACGTGAAAGATAATAGAGCACGTTTCTTCTAATCAGAAGAAATTAGCACACAACACGAGCAATCGCCACTCTGTGAAGAATGGCGATTGCTTTATTTTATACCGATACAAAAAGGGCAGAGACCGTAAAGTCTCCGCCCTTTTTATGATAAGATATACATATTATACATTGAAGAGGAAGTGCATGATGTCTCCGTCCTGAACGACATAGTCCTTTCCTTCGACACCGAGCTTTCCTGCGGCTCTGCACGCTGCCTCTGACTTTAGACTTACGAAATCATCGTACTTGATAACCTCGGCGCGGATGAATCCTCGTTCGAAGTCTGTGTGGATTACGCCGGCAGCCTTAGGTGCCTTGTCTCCTTTGCGTATGGTCCATGCGCGGCACTCATCGGCACCGGCGGTGAAGTAGGTCTGAAGACCGAGGAGCTTGTAGGCGCTCTGGATGAGTCTGGCTGAACCTGGCTCTTCGAGTCCCATCTCCTCGAGGAACATCTGCTTCTCGTCGTAATCTTCGAAATCGGCGATGTCGGACTCTGTCTTAGCAGAGATGATGAGAATCTCCGCGTTCTCGTCCTTCACAGCCTCGCGGACAGCCTCCACATAGGCATTGCCGTTTGCTGCAGAAGCCTCGTCTACGTTGCAGACATACATCACCGGCTTGTTGGTGAGAAGGTAGAGCTCCTTTGCGAGAGCCTCTTCCTCGGCGTTCTCAAGCTCGACCGTGCGGCAAGACTTGCCCTGGAGAAGTACTTCCTTGTACTTTGCGAGGAGTTCGCAGAGTTTCTTGGCGTTCTTGTCGGCACCTACCTTCGCCTGCTTCTCTGTCTTCGCGAGACGGTTTTCCACGGTCTCGAGATCCTTGAGCTGGAGCTCCATGTCGATGACCTCCTTGTCGCGGACAGGATTGACGCTGCCGTCTACGTGCACGATATTTCCGTCGTCAAAGCAGCGGAGTACATGGAGGATTGCGTCGCACTCACGGATATTTGCAAGGAACTGGTTACCGAGACCCTCACCTCTGCTGGCGCCTTTCACGAGTCCCGCGATGTCGACGATCTCGACAGTTGCAGGAATTGTCCTCTGTGGCTTGCAGATCTCTGTAAGCACGTCGAGACGCTTGTCCGGTACCATGGTTGAGCCGATGTTTGGCTCGATGGTGCAGAATGGGAAATTGGCGCTCTGGGCCTTTCCGGAGCTTATACAGTTGAACAGTGTGGATTTGCCGACGTTAGGCAATCCTACGATGCCGCATTTCAATGCCATGATTTATCTGAATTTAGGGCTGCAAAGTTAGCAAGAATTTACTAACTTGCCGCTATGAAAAGGATTGTGACCGTACTTTTGTGCCTTATGGGCACATTTACGGCAGTGGGGGAGGAAAGAGATTCGCTGCTTGTCGTATTTTGGAATCTTGAGAATTTCTTTGATTACACGGACGGCGGAGGCGGTTCGTCGGACGCCGAGTTCTCGGCGACGGGGCCTCGCAGGTGGACCAAGAAAAGGTTTTGGACCAAGTGCAATGCCGTTGCGAAGACGCTCCTGTGGATAGCGGACAGGGAAGGTCGTCTTCCGGATGCCGTGGGCTTTGCCGAGATAGAAAACGAGTTCGTCCTGAGGAGCGTGGTACGAAATACGGTGCTCTCCTCCTTCGGCTATTCCTATGTCCATTATGATTCCCCGGATCCTCGAGGTATAGATGTGGGGCTGATCTATAGAAAAGAGGCTCTTTCCCTGCTTTCTTCGCGTCCGCACGCGGTCAATGGCTCAACTACCCGCGACATACTCGAAGCCCGTCTCCTGGACGAAAAGAACGACACCCTGAGCCTTCTTGTAAACCACCACCCTTCCAAGTACGGAGGAAGCACGAGCTCCTCGCGCAGAATAGGTGCGATGGATACGATGCTTTCGGTTGTGGAGAGCCTTGGAAAGAGGAATACCCTTGCGATGGGGGACTTCAATGATACGCCTGACGGCGAGGCTTTCGAACTTGTCCGGGGAACCATGGTAAACCTTGCCGAGCCCCTTGCTGAGAAGGGTGAAGGCACCATACGCTACGAAGGAAAATGGGAGCTCATAGATATGTTCCTGGCGACCGAGGACTTGGCCGCTGGCGCAAGCATGAAGATAGCTTATCCTCCCTTCATATTAACCAAAGACTCCGCCCATTCCGGCGAGAAGCCTCTGAGGACTTACTCTGGACCGAGATATCTGGGCGGAGTCTCCGACCACCTTCCGGTGGTGGCTAGGGTTAGATTTTAGCCTTATTTCTTAGGTGCAGCAGGCTTGCCTGAAGCGTTGCCGCTGCTTGTAGGGATATTCTTGTAGAAATATTCGAACATCTTTCTGGTGATCCACTTTGCACCGAGGTTATGTGAGTAACCAGGGAGGTAGAGCTGCTCGAAGTCCTTGTCGTTCTTGATGAGTTCGGCAACGACCTGGAGTGAAGATGCTGGATCCACGTTGTCGTCGACCTCACCGTTGATGATGAAGAGCTTGCCCTGGAGCTTGTCAGCATTGTCTACGTTAGAGTTCTCAGAGTACCATGGGCCAATAGGGTAGCCCATCCACTGCTCGTTCCACCAGATCTTGTCCATACGGTTGTCGTGGCATCCGCAGAGAGCTACGCCGACCTTGTAGAACTCAGGATGGAAGAGAAGCGCTGCGAGAGTGTTCTGGCCACCTGCTGAGTAACCGTAGATACCTACATTTGAGATGTCGAGGTTCTTGTACTTCTTCGCTGCTGCCTGGATCCAGAGGATACGGTCAGGGAAACCTGCGTCCTTGATGTTCTGCCAGCATACGTCCTGGAACTTCCTTGACCTGTTGTCTGTACCCATACCGTCGATGGTAACGACTACGTATCCGAGCTCACAGAGAGTGATGTTGCGAGAGTTGCAAGAGAATACCTTCTCGACATGTGAGTCATGAGGACCTGCGTAGATGTACTCGATGACAGGATACTTCTTGCCAGGCTTATAGTTCCTTGGGCGATAGATGGTACCCCAGATATCGGTCTTTCCGTCACGACCCTTCGCTACGAACACCTCTGGCATGGTGAAGCCCTTCTTGAGGAGGGCGCTGATGTCCTGCTTCTGGATCTCCATCATGATGGAACCGTCTGAAGAAGAACGTACCACTGCGGTGTTAGGAAGGTCTGGACGAGAGTAGTTGTCGATGAAGCAGGTAAAGTCGCGAGAGAAGATAGGAGTATGGAAAGCGTTCTCCGGAGTGAGGTCCACGATCTCGCCGCTCTTGATGAAGAGCTTGCATACGTGCTTGTTGTATGGATCCTCGCCCTTCTTCTCGTTGAGTCCGTTCGCAGAGAAGAGGATATAGCCCTGAGCCTCGTTCACCTCATGGATTTCCCTGACGTTCCACTCGCCGCTGGTGAGCTGGGTGTTCCTTGCAGATACCGGATCCACGATGTAGAGATGCCTGTAACCGTCACGCTCAGAGATCCAGAGGATGCGCTTGCCATCCTTGAAATAGTAACGATAGAGGTCGTTATAGTAGATGAACTTGTAGTCGTACTTCGCGGTGTTCTCGTCTGCGAGGACGCGGGTCCTACCGTCGCGTGCATTGACGGCTACGAGCTGGTAAACCTGATGTCCGCGCTGGTTGTACTCGAAGGTGAACCACTCGGAATCCGGCGACCACTGGCCGAGATAGAGTGAGTACTGGTTTGCGAAAGGTGCATTGTCAACCCTCACGGCGCCAGTCTCCACGTTGAGGAGGGCAACCTCGGTCTGAGGGAGGGTATCGCCTGGCTTTGCATAGTCAAGCCACCTGTATGTAGGCTGAACCTGAGTGTCGGGACGTGAGGTGCGGAGAAGAATCTGCCTTTCCTTGAGTACCTGCTTCTTGCTTGCAGCGATCTTCTTTGAGTCTGGTGACCACATGATCCTCTCATAAGGATAGGTCTCTGAACCGTCGAAGCTGAGCTGCTTCTCCTGTCCGTCCTTCTTTACCCAGACATTGTTGTCCTTGATGTATGCCTCGGCTGTTCCGTCAGGAGACTTGAAGCTTCTGTTGTCTCTTCTGTGATAGTATTCGCTCTCGTCAGAAGGATCATAGTATGGCCTGTTATACCTCTGCCTGAGCTCATTGAGTTCCTGCTCAGAGACGACCTTCTTGCTCTTGGTCTTTACGTTTACCTCGTAAACCTTGTCGCCGTCCTGCTCGTGGTTAGAATAGATGAACGAATCGGCGTCCTTCCATACGCCCTGGACAGGACCGTTGTATGCGAGATTCTGTTCGATTCTTGCCTGATCAGCCTTCTCATAGGTCTGATAGAAATCCTGTGCTCCGGCCATCGCTGGGACAAGGGCGACAGCGGCTGCAAGGACAAGTGTCTTGAGTGTGTAATTCATTGTCTTAAATTAAAAATTAGGCAAAAATAACGAAAAAAAAGGTAAATTTGGACCTCCACGATCGTAAAACGGATCATTAGGATATGAAGACAAGAATTTCAGACAAGTTCAACACTCTTTTCGGATGCGAGGGACAGTTCTATGCATCTGCGGGACGAATCAACCTTATCGGAGAGCACACTGACTACAACGGCGGATATGTGTTCCCCGGAGCGATAGACAAAGGAATCATGGTCGAGATAGCGCTCAATGGCACGGAGAAGGTATGTGCCTATGCGCTGGATCTTGATGAATGTGCGGAATTCGGCCTGGAGGAGGGAGACGCTCCTACCCAGCAGTGGGCAAGGTACATCTTCGGCGTATGCCGCGAGACCGTCAAGCGCGGAGGCAAGGTCGGTGGTTTCAACGCCGTCTTTTCGGGAGACATTCCTCTCGGTGCCGGCCTCAGCTCGTCGGCAGCCCTCGAGAGTGCGTTCGCATATGCGATCAACGACCTCAACTCAAACCATATAGACAAGTTCGAGCTCGCTAAGATAGGACAGAGCACTGAGCACAACTACTGCGGCGTGAAGTGCGGCATCATGGACCAGTTCGCCTCTTGCTTCGGAAAGGCAGGCAGCCTCATCAGGCTCAACTGCAAGACCATGGAATACAAGTATTTCCCTTTCAATCCGGAGGGATACAAGCTTGTCCTTATCGACTCGTGCGTGAAGCATGAACTTGCATCTTCCGCATATAACAAGCGTCGTCAGTCCTGCGAGAATGCAGCTGCGGCCATCAAGAAGAACCATCCGGAAGTGGACTTCCTCAGCGACGCCAATCGTCTCTGGCTCGACGAGGTACGCTCAGAGATCTCACAGGAGGATTTCCTCCGCGCCGAATACATAATCGGTGAGGTCCAGAGAGTGCTCGACGTCTGCGACGCTCTCGAGAGGAGCGACTATGAGACCGTTGGTGAGCTCATGTACCAGACCCATTTCGGACTCAGCAGGCTCTATGAAGTTTCTTGCGAGGAGCTCGACTTCCTCAACAAGCTTGCGCGCAAGATGGATGTCACCGGATCTCGCGTCATGGGTGGCGGTTTCGGAGGTTGCACCATCAACCTCGTGAAGGAGGAGCTCTACCAGGAGTTCGTGGATGCTGCCGTGGAGAAGTTCACCGAGAAGTTCGGACATGCACCGAAGATCTACGACGTCGTCATCGGAGACGGCGCCAGAAGACTCCAGTAGGAAATCCGAAATTGAAAAGATTATCCGAGCAGGCTGGTCAGCCAGGCTCCGTCGACCTTTGCAAACCCTTCCTCAGCCTTGATGGAAGGGTTTCTCTGTAATATGCCGAGGCAGTCCTCGTATACATTGAAACCGATGTTGCAGCCGACCATCTTGCCGTTGTCCGGGAAAGAGAGAGTGATGTATTCGGTGTCGTCCTGAACACCCTTGCGATAGAAGTGCATAGGCAGATTCAGGATCTGGGTCGCCTTGTCCTCGCCGGCCTTTGCAGCCATCTCGACCCTTGTCACGTACTTGCACATCTCGACCACGACGTCGTCCAGCCCGGCCTCGAAGATGAGGATCTTCTCCATCAGCGAGCTCACGTCGCAGACGCGGCGCAGGGTATAGTCGCCCATGGCCTTGGCATGGTTGGTCACGGCCTTCATTTCGCTCTCCGGAAGGTCTCCGGCAGGGGTGAGCCATATCATCAGCTTCGCGTCCGGATCGTGGTAGAGGGTTTCGTACTTCACGAGGTTCGCCTGACCGCAATCTGGACACTGCCACACGAAGATGGATCCGTCCTTGACCTTCTCCTTGAGCTGAGGGTCGTCTGCCGTGTTGATGCTTCTATAGACCGTTATGTCTGCTTTCCTGCCGCACTTGCAGCAGCCTGCGCTGGTGTGTGAGATTAGTGACATGATGCAAAAATAGCAATTAAAAAAATATGTCTATCTTTGCCCCTGCCAATTATTATATTATTAACCAATAAACCTAAACAAATGAACAATTTGGCAAAGAAGTTGACCACCGAGGACTGGATGGCCTGCTGGATCGGTTTCATCGTGATCCTTATCGGCGCAATCTCGGTTCTTACCGGATGGTTCGACTTTTCCGCACTTAAGTTCAGCACCTGGGCTTGCGGAGAATCTCTCTCCGAAGCTGCGGCAGCAAAGGTGACTCCTCTCGGAGCTCAGTTCGCCTCTGCAAGTTTCTGGATCAGACTTTGTGTCACCGTTCTGGTGATCGGAGCTCTCTTCACCGCAGCCATCAAGATTCAGGGTGGGGACGTCAAGAAGTACATCCCAGCTTTCCTTACGCTGTTTGTACTTGCAGTGATCGTGCGCCTCATCAGCGCAGAGTTTACTCTCAATCGTTACTTTGAGTGGGCCTTCTGGGCGCTCATCGTAGGTCTCATCATCGCGAACACCGTCGGTGTTCCTGAGTGGCTCCGTCCAGCAATCAAGACAGAGTTCTACGTGAAGACTGGTCTCGTCATCATGGGATTCTCAGTCCTCTTCAGCAACATCGCGAAGTTCGGTCTCTACGGTCTCGGCATCGCATGGATCGTGACCCCTGTGGTCATCCTCTTCATGTGGTGGTTCGGCACAAGGGTCCTCAAGATGGACAACAAGCCGTTGGTAATCACTCTTGCTTCTGCGACCAGCGTCTGCGGTACTTCCGCAGCCATCGCTACCGGCGCAGCATCTAACTGTAAGAAGCAGGACCTCGGTATGGCCATCTCGATCTCCATCATCTTCACCATCATCATGATGGTAATCGAGCCTATCATCATCAAGGCTTGCGGCATGTCCGCAATCATGGGTGGTGCGCTCATCGGCG
The DNA here is from genome assembly GCA_024402115.1 of Bacteroidales bacterium. Next base: position 82,363 of record JAKSJQ010000001.1, read on the forward strand.
GTACCGTCGACAGCACAGGTGCAGTTGCACTTGCAGGTGCTGAGCTTGGCGGCGAGGCTGAGAAGGCGGCTGTGCTCGTAAAGATGATCCAGAACATCCTCATCGGTTTCATCGCATTCTTCGTGGCTCTCTTCTTCGCTACCCGCGTAGAGGGCAACAACGGTCAGAAGGTCGGTGCAAACGAGATCTGGAAGCGCTTCCCTAAGTTCATCGTCGGATTCTTCATCGCATCCCTCGTCGCTTCATTCATCGTCCTCCCTCTCGCAGGTGGCGATCAGGTCAGCGCAATCAACAAGGTCCTCGACCAGTACAAGAACTGGTGCTTCGTCCTTGCCTTCACCAGCATCGGACTCGACACCAACTTCAAGACCATCGGCAAGCAGCTCCAGGGCGGTAAGGTTCTTTGGCTCTATCTCATCGGCCAGACCTTCAACGTGCTCCTTACCCTCTTCGCCGTTTGGCTCCTTCTCTCAGGCGTCATCTTCAAGATTCCTGTACTCTCTTAAATGAGCAAGAAGAAAAAGATATTCAAAGTGATCACCGTCCTCGTGACGGTGGTCATTTTTATTATGGCCGGCTACATAGTCTGCAATCACATGGGACTTATCGACGACATGGATTTCGGAGCCGGCGCCTATTATTATGCCGATATCCCAAACTTCGAGAAATACTCCGGCGAGAATCTCTACCAGTCGACCCTGCCTACCTGGTTGGCAATAGTTCTCTTCCTTGCCTGGGGAGCACTGATGTGGCGCCTCTGGCTCTGGATCGACAAGAGAGGAAAGAAGGATTAAGGGAGTGATACCCTGAATACAGGGCCGAAGAAATTGTGTCCGATCTCTATTCCGGACGCCTCATATCCGCTGTAGGCGGAACCCCCGTTATAAGACCAGCTTACGCCGACCGAGATCGGAACCAAGGCCCAGATGATGCCGGAGAGATCCGCCGTCAGGGTAGCTCCTGCGCTGAAGAGATTTCCGTCAGCGTTCAGCATCAGGTCGAAATGAGGTGTCAGGGTCATGCTCTTGACGAAGAGCAGGCCATGTAATAGGTCAAGGTCTCCCACTGAGAAAGGAATTCCGTATTCTGCAGTCAAGTTGATTACCTGCTTCTGGGCCGAGGATGCGGCCTGGAGCAGTTCCGCGTTGCCCGACATTCCCCTTGGAAGCATGTTGAGGCCGCCACCCCAGTAGATGCCCTTCGAGACGAGGCTGCGCTGGTACTTGGCCGTGAGCTTCCATCCTTGCTCTGGAAGGAATCCCGGCAGGTACATGTATCCGTATCCGTAGAGCGTAGGCTTGAAGAGGGCTCTTGATGCAGGAGCCGGAAGCCCGAGTCCGAGCCTGCTGAGCGCGCCGACTTCGGCTCCGATACCGAATCTTGGATACACGGCATTCTTCGCCGTCGCGTTCATGATGTAGCCACGCACGGAAGCATTGATAGTCTGCCTTGCCATGATCTTGCCCGGAACATAGGAGTCGAAGAATCTGAGTCCGAGGCTTTCCTCGCGGCTGTCCCAGATGGCGAGGCTGGTGTCGTAATGGTCGTTGCTGACGGTGTAGCTTGCCTTAGGTATGATGCCGCTGACCCATCCTCCCTTGTACCATCTCCACGGGATGTATGCCGAGATCTGAGCTTCGAGAGCCGGCCTGCCGCTTGCCGCAGAAGGGGTGGAGAATCCCGTTTTCCCGTCCGCATATCGGTATGCGCGGGTTGGGAGATAGTCATTGGCTGCCCTGTCATTGAAGTCGAGGCTTGCCTCGAAGACCGGATACCAGCCGGTATAGGTCATCTTGACATGTCCCGAATGGCGCCACCTGTCCTTGTTTGCCGGATCCTTGTGGGCTGCATATCCGATCTGGGTGACCATGGTGCTGAGTCTGTTCTGCATGAGCACTGTCGCTCCCGGAGCCGCCACCTGATAGATACGGTCGAAGCTCTGGTTCATGATGTTGTCCACGTTCACGTAGAGAGGAGCCCACGAATGTACGTTGAAAAGATGAGGGAGCTTCCTCCATCGGCGTACCTCGGAGAAGCTGACGCTGTCCTCGTCCAGAGGAGAGACGCCGTACTCCTTCTCCTGCTCGCTCAGCCTGTCTGCGATGAAATAGCTGTATCTCTGGCTGAAGTCCACGGTCTTCACCGGCAGAGAATCCACCGCGGTCCTGAACACAGGAGTTCCTTCGAGCTGAGGAGCTGCATAGTAGAGCCATTCTCCGTCGTCCGAGTAGCGGAACCACTTCGCGCCGTATCTTATGTTCGTAATCTGGTTTACCCTACCGCTGTCCGGGTCGACACTGTAGAGTTCATGCTCTCCTGTCCTGTCGGAGGTGAAAATCAGTTCTCCGTTCCTGCTGCCCAGATCTGCCATGATTACGGGCTGAGGCTCGATTATGGTCTTCCAGGATGTCGCCCCCGTCTCCGGATTCACTATCTCATAGAGTCCGCTGCCCGAGTCGGAGATTGCAATCGCGAATATCCTCTTGTCTCCCAGCCATGCCGTTTCGGTGACCTGGAGGCTGTCCGGCATTCTCACGCTGCGCCTTTCCTTGGTCTTGACGTCGATGGTGGAGATCCCGGTTCCGCCAAGGTCGAAGTATTCAGCCGCGAGGACCTTGCTTCCGTCGGAATTTGGGGAAGGATTGAAATACCTGCCCTTCCTCGTTACGCTTACCGGGTGACGCAGTCTCGCGTGGCTTCCGTCGGAAGCGTTCTTCCTGACTGAGCTTATCCTCCTGAGCGAAGAGCGGTTCTCCATGTCCCACCTCGGGCCGTCTACGGTCTCGCTCCACCACAGACTTTCGCCGTCGGAGCGCAGTCCTCCGGATTTGGCGGAGAAAGATCGGATGCTGCGAGTCTTGCCGGTGCTGTCTATCCTCACGAGTCGAGGGCTGCGGTACAGGGATTTCCTTATCGCATAGATGTCGCCGTCCAGGGATGCCAGTCCGGAATACTGGGTGAAGCCTCTGTCGGTCTTGGTTACCTGCTCCATAGGCATGAACGGAGCCCTTTCGTCGAGTTCGGCCCTCCAGCGTACGGCCATGCTGTCTGCAACCTCCGCGAAGGCATCGCGAAGGAACTTACCGGTGAGCTTTCGGATCACGTGGAAATTGGTGACGTCGAGAGGCATGCGGGCAAAGTGTTCATAGTTGTCTCCCACGAAGTCCTTGGCGTCGTAAAAATATCTGAATCCGCTGAGCGTCAGGTAGCCGAAGGCATATTTGTCCGGAATGAACCTGGTCTGGGATTCGTGCGACCAGCGGCTGAAGTTGCGCATCTGGCCCTGGTCGAAGGATATCCTGTAATAGTTGAGGAAATCGGCCGTCCTGCCTCGTCCGGAATTGGTGAGGGCAGTCTCCGCGATCACCGCGTCACCTTCCATCCAGCTTGGGTGTCCGTACAGCCCCGAAGCGCCGCCAGCTATCATTTCTCCGAAGAACCATCCGAAAGGGCGCAGGGTCTTTGTCAGTCCGAACTGCATCTGTGCCACATGGCGAGACTCATGGATCACGAGCATCCTGTCCCAGCTCAGGGGCATGAATGGATAGGCGTCGGGCTGGGTGTAGAGGTCGACCCTGTGCGGAGCCCAAGCCACGGATCCGTTAGAATCAGAATTGTAGGGATGCAGGACGACAGGCATCTTGCCTCGCGTGTATTCTCCTGGGAGATAGTGGATTGACTGTCCGACCGGAGTCCTCCACCTTTCGAGTTCGCGTCCGTATACCCTTGCCAGCGAGTCCAGTCCTCGAGGGTAGATCAGCCTGAAATTCTCGGTCTCGACCTGATTCCACCTCACCCTGGCCGGGTCGTCTCCGGTCACATAGAACTGCGCCGCAGCCGTCGCGGCGAAGAGCATCAGTGAAAGGGCAGTCGTGGCAAGTCTGCGGAACATGTGATTTTGTTTTGGCGTAAAGTTACAACTTTTGTCAGACACATTGATTTTTTTCGTATTTTTGCTCTGATTTAGCAATTAATAATCACAACCAATATTTCGATGGATACAGTATACGCTGTACTTAAAATGCTCGGCTGCCTTGGCATGTTCCTCTTCGGAATGTCACAGATGAGTGGCGGCCTCCAGAAGCTGGCAGGAAACTCTCTCAGGTCTTTCCTCGCCTCTATGACCTCTAACCGTGTAAAATGCGTGATCACCGGTATCGTCGTGACTGCTCTCGTCCAGTCTTCGACCGCTACCACCCTCATGCTCGTGAGCTTCGTGAATGCCGGCCTCCTTGCCTTGGCCAACGCCATCGGAGTCATCATGGGTGCGAATATCGGAACAACCGTGACCGCATGGCTCTTCGCCCTCTCTTTCGACGGTTCGTTCAGCCTCGGTGCTATCGCGATTCCGATGATGTTCTTCGCCTTCCTGTTCATGTCCCTCAAGAGGACCAAGTACAAGAACTTCGGTGAGTTCATCATGGGCTTCGGCCTCCTTTTCCTCGGACTCTCAACCCTCAAGGACACAGCTTATCCTATCCTTTCCCAGCCTGCAGTCCAGTCTTTCCTGGCTCCGCTGACCAACTTCGGATTCGGATCTATCGTCCTTTTCATGATCATCGGTGCCTGCATGACCCTCATGCTCCAGTCTTCTGCTGCGACCATGTCCCTCACCATGCTCCTCGTCTCTGTCGGAGTCATTCCTTTCGAGATGGCAGCTGCGATGGTCCTCGGTGAGAACATCGGTACCACCATCACTTCCAACATCGCCGCATCTGTCGCAAACGTCTCTGCAAAGAGGACCGCACGTGCCCACATGCTCTTCAACGTGTTCGGAGTGATCTGGGTGCTCTGTCTCTTCAGGCCTTTCCTCAAGCTCATCGGCATCATCGTCGACGCTCTCGGATTCGCCAATCCGATGACAACTGACTTCAACGGTCATGAGGAGGAGCTCGCTGCTACGCTTCCTTACTGCGTCGCAACCCTCCACACCCTCTTCAACCTGATCAACACCCTCATCCTCATCTGGTTCATTCCACTCATCGAGAAGATCGTGAAGCGTCTCGTACCTTCTCCACAGGGCGAGGAAGAGGTCTTCAAGCTCAAGTTCATCCACGGCGGTCCTGTCGGTATCCCAGAGCTCTCCATCAACGAGGCTCAGCAGGAGATCGTCCATTTCGGAGAAGTCTGCTACGAGGGCTACGCCGTCATCCGCGAGGCTGTCAACGAGCAGGATCCGGACAAGTTCGAAGAGCTTGCAAAGCAGCTTAACAAGTACGAGGAGATCACCGACAAGATGGAGTTCGAAATCGCTTCCTACCTCAACGAGATCAGCAGGGACGAGATTTCAAACGAGTCTGCCGAGAAGCTCAAGAGCATGTACAAGATCATCGGCGAGATGGAGTCTCTCGGAGATTCCGGTGATGCAATCGGTCGTCTTCTCAAGAGAAAGTGGGCACACAAGAAGGTCTTCGACGAGGATATGCTCAAGAGGCTCAATCGTATGCTTGACATCGTAGACGTCGCTTACCAGGTGATGGTAGAGAACCTCAGGAACAAGCACCTCACCGCCATCAGCAACGCGGTAGATGCAGAGTGCAACATCAACGAGTGTCGTAACAACCTCCGCGAGGAGCACATCAACAACATCGAGGGTGACAACTACGACTACACTTCAGGTGTATACTATATCGACCTCGTGTCAGAGCTTGAGAAGATCGGTGACTTCATCATCAACGTATCTGAGTCCAAGCTCAAGATGGTAACCAAGCGTCAGTAAATGAGACTTTCGACCATCATAGGGATAGTCACCGGCCTGGTGGCGGCAGTGTCCTGTGGCAACATGCAGTCTTCGTCAGATCAGACGGAGGCTGTTGCCGTTTCTGCGACACGCCCGTTCCGTCAGGTAGAGGTGCCTGGAATCTATGGAGGTCAGGACGGTCTGAAGTACTTCGCCGGACACTACTGGGACCATTTCTTCCAGGGTGCCGACGCCTGGTCCAGCGACTCTCTGATGGTTGCGGGAATCGAGCAGGGCGAGTTTGAGCAGGCCTTCTCCAACTATATCTACACCCTCGAGCACCTCTCGCTCGACGAGGCATGTGCCGAGATCAGGAAGCTCTATCCAAAGCTTGAGACTCTTCGTGCGGATGCCGGCAGCGAAGCTTTCGACGGTTTCATCGCCGTTGCCGAGAGATACCTCTACGATCCGAACTCTCCGCTCAGGAACGAGGACCTCTGGAATCCGCTTGTCGATGCACTTTCGAAGGATACGGCTGTGTCGCAGGACAAGAGGCCCCAGTATGAGTTCCAGTCACGCACCAGCGCGCTGAACCGTGTGGGCAGCAAGGCCGCGGACTTCCGTTTCTGCGACAAGAAGGGAAAATCCAGGAAGCTCTATTCGATAGAGGCCGAGAATGTTCTCCTCTTTTTCAGCAATCCGGGCTGCAATGCCTGCAAGGAGATCATCGAGAACCTCCGCAAGAGCCTGAAGGTAGGTTACCTGATGGACGCGGGAAAGCTTGCCGTGGTCAATGTCTACATCGACGAGGACATCCAGGCATGGCGCGAATACATGCCCTACTATCCAGAGGAATGGTACAACGGCTATGATCCGGATTTCGTGATCAGGACCGACCTCCTCTACAACGTGAGGGCAATCCCATCGCTCTACCTTCTGGACAGGGACAAGAAAGTCATCATGAAGGATGCGACAGAAGAAAAAGTGTTTAACTATATAGACAACCTTTAAGCCACATAACTATGGAAATCAAAAAAGAACTGTGGGCAGTTGCCCCAAATGGACAGGACATCTACAAGTACACAATCACTAACGGCCAGGGCGCGAGCGTAGTGCTCAGCAGCTATGGTGCAGCAATCGTATCGATCAACGTTCCTGACAAGGACGGTGTTCTCGGTGACGTAGTCCTCGGCTACCCTAAGGCAGAGAGCTATTATGGTGACGGTCCTTTCTCAGGAAAGGTCCCAGGACGTTTCGCAAACCGTATCGCCAAGGGTAAGTTCACCCTCGACGGTAAGGAGTACACCCTCAACATCAACAACGGCGAGAATCACCTCCATGGTGGTCCTACCGGCTACGCAGAGAGAGTCTGGGACAGCCAGATCGACGGTTTTGCTGTAGAGTTCAAGTATTTCTCACCAGACGGCGAGGAAGGATATCCTGGAAACCTCACAGTCATTACACGCTACGAGTGGAGCGAGGACAACAAGCTTACCATGACCTTCAAGGGTGAGACCGACGCTCCTACCGTCGTAAACCTCGTGAATCACGTTTACTTCAACCTCGAGGGAGAGGGCGCAGGCGAAGGCAACATCTTCGACCACATGCTCCAGCTCAACTGTTCAGAGTTCCTTCCAACAGACACAGGTCTCATTCCTCTCGGAGCACCAGCTCCAGTAGCAGGCACACCACTCGACTTCCAGAACGGAAGAAGAATCGGTGACGATATCCTCAACTTTGACTTCGAGCCGCTCAAGATCGGTAAGGGCTACGACCATTGCTTCCTCATCGACGGCGCACAGCCTGGCCAGCTCCAGGACGCTGCTACTCTCTGGTCAGAGAAGACCGGCCGTCAGCTCACCATCGCTACAACCCAGCCTGCTATCCAGATCTACACCGGTAACTTCGTAGGCGGAAGCCCAGTTGGTAAGTGTGGCCGCAGCTACAACGACTACGAGGGTGTTGCAATGGAGACCCAGCACTTCCCAGATTCACCTAACCAGCCAGAGTATCCTTCAACAGAGCTCAGACCAGGTGAGGTATACCAGGAGGCTACTGTATACGCATTCTCTGTAAAGAAGTAATGAAGCAGTATCTTGATTTATTAAGAGACGTACGTGAGAACGGAGCCGTGAAGACTGACCGTACAGGTGTCGGCACGCGCTCCGTCTTCGGACGTCAGATCAGGTTCGACCTCAGCGAGGGTTTCCCTCTTCTCACCACGAAGAAGGTCTTCCTCAAAGGCGTGATCCACGAGCTTCTGTGGTTCCTCAAGGGCGACACCAACATCAAGTATCTCGTCGACAACGGCGTCCACATCTGGGATGAGTGGGCGGACGAGAACGGCGACCTGGGCAGCGTATACGGCAAGCAGTGGAGGTCATGGGAGACCACCGACGGCAGGATCGTGGACCAGATCGCAGGCATCATAGACCTCATCAAGAACCATCCGGACTCTCGCCGCATCCTCGTGTGCGCATGGAATCCGGGCGAAGTCGACAAGATGGCCCTGCCTCCTTGCCACTGTATGTTCCAGTTCTATGTGGCCGACGGAAAGCTCTCATGCCAGCTCTACCAGAGATCGGCTGACATCTTCCTCGGCGTTCCGTTCAACATTGCATCCTACGCGCTCCTGACCATGATGCTGGCACAGGTATGCGGTCTACAGCCAGGTGAGTTCGTACACACCTTCGGCGACCTGCACCTCTACCTGAACCACACCGAGCAGGCAGACCTTCAGCTCTCTCGAGAGCCGAGGGCACTTCCTAAGATGCAGATCAATCCGGAGGTCAAGGACCTCTTCGATTTCAGGTACGAGGACTTCACTCTCACCGAGTATGATCCCTGGCCAAAGATATCAGCCCCTGTAGCAGTATGATGGAAAGATGCCTCATAGTAGCATGCGCCTCAAATGGTGCGATAGGTAAGGACAATCAGCTCCTCTGGCATATCAGCGAGGACCTGAAGTTCTTCAAGTCGTCGACCATGGGTTGTCCCGTGATCATGGGACGAAGGACATTCGAGTCCATCGGACGAGCCCTTCCCGGCCGTCTGAACATCGTCGTGTCCCGTACCATGACCGAGGCTCCCGCGAAGATCAACGTGGTCTATTCTCTCGAGGAGGCCTACAAGCTCGCGGAAGAATCGGGTGCGGAGCGCTGCTTTCTCATGGGTGGCGGACAGCTCTATGCGGCAGGCCTGTGCTGTACAGGCAGGCTCTATCTCACGAAAGTGATGGCCGACATCCCCGAGGCTGACACTTTCTTTCCGGACGTGGACTGGTCAGAGTGGACAGTCGAGTCCGAGTCGGAGGTCAAGACAGATCCTGAGACAGGATATGACTTCCAGTTCGTGATATATAAAAGGAACTTAAACGAAGAGACATGCAAGAAAGAGAAGGATTCGGCAGCCGATTCGGTACTCTAGTCGTCATCGCCGGCTCGGCGGTGGGACTCGGAAACATCTGGCGCTTCCCATACATGGTCGGTACCAACGGCGGTGCCGCCTTCATCCTCATCTACCTTTTCTTCGTCCTTCTGATCTGCCTCCCTATGCTCGTGTCGAAGCTGGTGATCGGAAGGCGTAGCCGCAAGACGGCTTTCGGTTCGTTGAGAACCCTCGCTCCAGGCAATCCCATCATGAAATATGCGGGTTACCTGTACCTCTTCATTCCGACCATCGTGCTCTCGTACTACTGCGTGATCGGCGGAATGACAGTGGAGTATTTTATCCGTGCCTTGGGCTTCAGCGTGACATCCACACCGGCCACAGCCGTAATCTGGATGCTCGTGTTCCTCGCCGCGACCGGTCTTATCGTGACTGCCGGCGTGGAGAAGGGAATCGAGCGCTTCAGCAAGGTCATGATGCCCGTACTCTTCCTCATCGTGATCCTTATCGCAATCAGGTCCATGACCCTTCCTGCGCGCGCAGGTGCCGGCTCATCCGCCGCGGACGGACTGGTGTTCCTCTTCCGTCCCGACTTCAGCAAGGTCACCGCGCACACCGTGCTCGCAGCCCTTGGACAGGCATTCTTCTCCCTCTCCATCGGAGCTGGAGTACTCATCACCTACGGCTCATACATCCGTAAGGAGGACAATCTCGTCAAGACTTCTGCACAGATCGCCCTCTTCGACCTCATCTTCGCGATCATCGCCGGCTGCGCTGTCATCCCAGCGGTGTTCGCCCTCAAGAACGACCCTTCTACCGTGCTCGCCGACAATACCGATTCGGCGCTCGTGTTCAACATACTTCCGGAGGTCTTCCCTCAGATGCCTCTCGGCGCACTCATAGGTGCATTCTTCTTCTTCGCCCTGATCCTCGCAGCCCTCACCTCCTCGCTCTCGCAGTACGAGGTTCCGGTATCCTATCTTGTCGAGGAGCATAATGTTCCGAGGAAGAAGGCCGGAGTGATTGTATTCGTCATCGCCATGCTCATAGGTGCAGCCTGCGCACTTCGCGGACAGGTGCTCGGCTTCCTCGACGCGCTCTGTGCAAACTGGCTCATGCCATTGGGCGGAGTGATAGCAGTGGTATTCGTCGGCTGGATGATGAAGAAGGTCGACCTCATGGACGAGCTTTCGAGCGGTGGACGATACAATCTCAATCCTCGCGCCGTCGCTGTCCTGAGATTCCTCATCCGTTACATCGCGCCGGTGGGTGTCCTCACCGTGTTCCTCACCCAGCTGTTCTCATAGCGCCATGGCGAAGAGAGAAAACTTTTCCAGCAGCCTGGGATCGCTGTTGGTGATTGCCGGTTCGGCCGTAGGCCTTGGCAACATCTGGCGCTTCCCGTACATGGTCGGTACCAACGGAGGTGCCGCCTTCATCCTGCTGTACCTGTTCTTCATCTTCATCATCTGTCTTCCTATCATGGTCTCCGAGCTGACCATAGGAAGGCGCACGCAGAGTTCGTCATACGGTGCTTTCCGCATCCTTGCGCCGGATAGCAGGCTCTTCCGCCATGCAGGCATCATATATACCATCATACCGACCCTCATCCTGTCCTATTACTGCGTCATCGGCGGTATTACCGTCGAGTTCTTCGTCCGTTCGCTCGGCGTGGCGCTTCCTTCCGGAGCTTGGATGAGCGTGGTTTGGATGGCGGTGTTCCTCTCCCTTACCGGCCTGATCGTGATGGCCGGAGTACGCAAGGGCATAGAAAGATTCAGCAAGATCATGATGCCCCTGCTGTTCGTGATAGTGATATTCATCGCCGTCAGGTCCATGACCCTTCCTGCCCGTGCCGGCGCAGTCTCGACAGCTGCCGACGGCGTGTCCTTCCTCTTCCGTCCTGATTTCAGCAAGGTCACCGTCCATACCTGTCTCGCAGCCCTCGGCCAGGCCTTCTTCTCGCTTTCGCTCGGCGGTGGCTCGATCATGACCTATGGCTCGTATATCAACCCAAAGGACAATCTCACCAGGACGGCGGGACAGATAGCGATAGTGGATCTTCTGTTCGCCATCATCGCCGGCTGCGCAGTCATCCCTGCGGTGTTCGCCCTCAAGGACGATCCTGCAACCGTGCTTTCGAACAACACCGATTCGGCTCTGGTGTTCAACATACTTCCTGACGTCTTCCCTCAGATGCCTTTCGGCGCTCTGATCGGCTCGTTCTTCTTCTTCGCCCTCATCCTCGCGGCCGTCACTTCTTCCATCTCGCAGTTCGAGGTGCCGGTGGCATATCTCGTGGATGAGCACAGGATGTCAAGAAAGGGCGCCGGAGTGATCGTCTTCGGCTTTGCCCTTCTTCTCGGCTCGCTCTGCGCCCTGCGCGGCAGCGTGCTCGGTTTCCTCGACGGGCTCTGCGCGAACTGGCTCATGCCGCTCGGCGGCGTGGTCGCCGTCATCGTGGTAGGCTGGATCATGAAGAAGTCCGATTTTCTTGACGAGCTTTCTAGCAAGGGCAGCTACTCGGTAGGAGAGCGCTTTGCCCTCGTGCTCAGGTTCCTCATCCGCTACATCGCCCCTGTCGGCGTGCTTGCGGTCTTCGTCTCACAGTTATTCCTCTAGAAAATGGCAAGAGAGAAATTTTCAAGTACCCTGGGATCTCTTCTGGTGCTCGCCGGATCTGCGGTTGGCCTCGGTAATATATGGCGTTTCCCGTACATGCTCGGAGAGTATGGCGGAGGTGCGTTCATCCTTATCTACGTTGCATGCATGATACTCGTGAGCATGCCTATCCTGCTCGTCGAGATCCTCATCGGAAGGCGCAGCCAGAAGACTGCGTACGGTAGCCTCGGCGCCATCGACAAGGGCGGCAAGGTATGGAAGAACTTCGGTAGCCTGTTCGTGCTCATCCCTACGATCACCGTATCCTACTACTCTGTGATCGGAGGATGGACAGTCAAGTATTTCATCGACTCGTGCGCCATGAAATTCACCGCAGAGAGCTCTGCGCTCGAGATTACCAGCGTCTTCGGTGACTTCGTGTCCTCTCCTTGGGCTCCGGTGGCATATCATCTTTTCTTCCTCGTCGCAGTGTGCGTCATCATTGCTCTCGGAGTAAAGAAGGGCATCGAGCAGTTCAGCAAGGTGATGATGCCTATGCTCTTCGTCATCATGCTCCTTCTTGCCGTAAGGGCCATGACAATTCCTGCTCAGCCGGGCATCAGCCAGACAGCGGCAGAGGGCGTGCGCTATCTCTTCGTTCCGGACTTCAGCAAGATCGGAGCTTCGACCTTTGCGGCTGCGCTGGGTCAGGCCTTCTTCTCCCTCTCGATAGGAATGGGCATCATGCTTACCTACGGTTCATATCTGCCGAAGAAGGAAAACCTCGCAAAGACGGCGGCATATACCTCGCTCTTTGACCTGCTCTTCGCCGTCATCGCTGGCTGTGCAGTGATTCCTGCGATGTTCGCATACGGAATGTACTCGAATCCGGAAATGGCGGTAAACGGCCCTGGACTGGTATACAAGACACTTCCTGTCGTGTTCTCACAGATGCCGCTGGGCAGCGTGGTGGCGATATTCTTCTTCTTTGCAGTCATACTCGCAGCCCTCACTTCTGCGATGTCTCTCTTCGAGGTTCCTGTGTCATGGCTGGTGGAGACCGGAAAGATGAAGCGCCCTGCGGCATGCGTGACCGTGTTCGTGATAACCTACGCCGTGGGTCTTGTGTGCTCGCTCTCGTTCGGCGTCCTTTCCGACTTCACGATCAAGGATATGGTCTTCTTCGATGCGCTTGACCACGTCACCGCGAACTGGCTCATGCCTCTCGCCGGCTTTGTCGTTGTGCTCTTCGCTGGTTGGAAGATGAAGAAGTCCGACATCATGGACGAACTCACCGACGGAGGAGAACTCAAGGGCCTTGCAAAGGCTTTCCCTGTAATCTATGTTCTCATCCGCTATGTCGCACCTATTGGGGTGCTCGCAGTATTTCTCTCGAGTCTTTTCGGCAACTAGCAGCTGCCTTTTAGGAATAATCGAAGCTCGGTGTCCTTCTAGATGCCGAGCTTCTGTTTCATTGCGCGCAGCAGGTCGAAGGCCTGGAGCGGGGTCATGTTGTTGAGGTCCGCGGCGCTCAGGTCGTCACGCAGGCTGCTCAGCAGAGGGTCGTCGAGCTGGAAGAACGAAAGCTGGAGCGATCCGTCCGCCTCGACATGGCCTTCCTTGGTGTTGTGAGGCTTGACCTTCTTCTGCTTTCTGTTGCTCTCGACGGCAGTGATGACAGGACCTGAACCCTTCTCCAGTGCAGCGAGGGTCGCCTCTGCCGAATCGAGCACCATCCTAGGCATGCCAGCGAGGCGTGCCACATGGATACCGAAGCTCTTCTCGACGCCTCCTTCCCTGAGCTTGCGCAGGAAGATGACCTTCTTGTCCATCTCCTTCACGGCTATGTGGAAATTCTTCACGCGAGGATATATGGTCTCCATGTCGTTGAGCTCATGGTAGTGGGTCGCGAAGAGAGTCTTTGCGACTCCGTTCTCGTGTATGAATTCGACTATCGCACGGGCTATCGACATACCGTCGTAGGTCGAGGTTCCGCGTCCGATCTCGTCCAGGAGTATGAGCGAGCGGGCAGACATGTTGTGGAGTATCATCGAGGTCTCGAGCATCTCCACCATGAAGGTTGACTCTCCGCGCGAGATGTTGTCGGTGGCTCCGACGCGGGTGAAGATCTTGTCGCAGTATCCTATCCTCGCAGAGTCCGCAGGGACGAAGCATCCGATCTGGGCGAGGAGCACGATGAGCGCGGTCTGACGCAGGAGCGCGGACTTACCGGCCATGTTCGGACCGGTGAGTATCATCACCTGCTGCTTCTCGTTGTCGAGGTAGATGTCGTTAGGCACATATTCCTCGCCTGCGGCCATCAGGGTCTCGATCACCGGGTGACGCCCGGCCTTGATGTCGAGCACATAGCTCTCGTCCACGGTAGGGCGGCAGTAGCGGTTGCTGGTCGCCAGATCTCCGAAAGAAGAGAGCACGTCGAGCCTTGAGAGCACCTGGCAGTTCTTCTGGATTGCAGGTATGTTGCGCTGGATCATGGACACGACCTCTCCGTAGATCTGCACCTGAAGCTCGTAGATGCGGCTTTCGGCGCCGAGGATCTTGGCCTCATACTCCTTGAGCTCCTCGGTGATGTAGCGTTCCGCATTCACCAGGGTCTGCTTGCGTACCCAATCCTCCGGAACCTTGTCCTTGTGGGTGTTCCTCACCTCGATGTAATATCCGAAGACATTGTTGTATCCTATCTTCACAGGAATGCCGGTACGCTCGGTCTCCCTTTCCTGGAGTTCGGTGAGATAGCCCTTCGCGTTGCGGGAAAGTCCGCGCAGCTCGTCGAGCTCGGCGTTCACTCCGCTGCCGATGATGTCGCCCTTGTCTGCATTTGCGGCAGGCTCCGGGTGCATTGTGCTGTGGATGGTCTCCAGGAGTTCGTCACATCCCGAGAGGGACATGATCATTCTGTTGAGAGGCTCCACTCCCGCCTGTGCGCAGGTCTCGATGATAGGGCCGATCTGGTCGAGGCCCCTTCCGAGCTGCATCACCTCGCGAGGGAGTATCTTGCCGGTTGCCGCCCTGGAAAGTATTCTTTCGAGGTCACCGAGGTTGCCTATATATTCCTGGATGGTGGCGAGGGCTTCCGAATCGCCCTTGAAATAGTCCACCACGTCGTATCTTGAGTTGAGCTCGGCTATGTCCATCACCGGCATCGCGAGCCAGCTTCTGAGCATGCGGGCGCCCATAGGGGACTGACACTTGTCCACCACGTCCACGAGCGAGACTCCGTCGTTGCCGGAAGCGCTGGCGAAGACCTCGAGATTCCTGAAGGTGAACCTGTCCATCCATACGAACTTGTCCGCATCTATCCTGGAGATGCTACAGATGTTCTTCAGGCCCACATGCTGGGTCTGCTCGAGATATACGAGCAGCGCGCCTGCAGCGCATATTCCGTGAGGGAAGTTTCCGATGGCGAATCCCTTGAGCGACTCCACTTCGAGCTGCTTGCAGAGCCTCTTCTCTGCAGAGTCATAGACGAAGGCCCATTCCTCTACCGAAGTGACGTACAGACGCTCTCCGAACCTCTCCTTCGTTCCTCTCTCGTAGCCTCTCTCGACCACGATCTCCTTTGGGGCGAATGATGAAAGAAGGGTTCCGATGTAGTCGAGGCTGCCTTCAGCGACCTGGAACAGGCCGGTCGAAACGTCGAGGAAGGCTGCGCCGCACTTCTCCTTCTCGAAGCAGAGTCCGCAGAGGAAGTTGTTCTCCTTCTGCTCGAGCATCTGGTCGTCGAAGGCTATACCCGGGGTGATGAGCTCGCTGACTCCTCTCTTCACTATGCCCTTGGCCAGCTTCGGATCCTCAAGCTGGTCGCAGATGGCGACCTTGTAGCCTGCGCGGACGAGTTTTGGAAGATAGCTGTTGATGGCATGGTAAGGTACTCCCGCCATCAGTGTCTGGGACGCGGAGACGCTTGACCTCTTGGTCAGCGTGATGCCCAGCACCTTGCTTGCGGTGACTGCGTCATCGCCGTATGTCTCGTAGAAATCTCCGCAGCGGAAAAGGAGCAGGGCCTCGGGGTACTCTGCCTTCATGGCGTAGTACTGCTTCATCATCGGGGTGAGCTGCTCCTTCTTCACAGAAGGCTCCTTTATGCTGTCTTTTTCTTTCATATCTTGCTTTTACAGGCCCAAATTTACGAAAAAGCACCATATTTTTCCCTTCCGGAAGAGGGAGTTTGAAAAAGTTCTGCTAAATTGCAGTGTCTATTTCCGACATGAACAGGATAAAACTGATATTCATGCTGTCATTCACCGTCGTGCTTACCTGTATGTCGGTGTCACTACCTGCTGCATCTTCGGATCCCGATTTCTGGGCCGGGCAGCCTGAATCTGTCTCGAAACGCTATTCCCAGGCATACAGACACCACAACGAGGACTGGGTCCTCGACTTCGCCGACACCCTCGACATGCTGGGCAGGTCTTCCGGCCGGAAGGAGTACGACTTCTATGCGGCGCAGCTGCGCTGCCACTACGCCTTCAACGCGAAGGACTCCGCATCGTTCTTTCTCTACAGCGAAAAGACCCGTGACCTGGCCATGAGGCTGGGCTTCACAAAGTCCTTCTTTGCTGAAATGATGAATGTGGTCGGATTCTACATGAACTCCAACCAGAACAGAAAGGCGCGCGAGATGGCGTCCGCCCTTGTCTCGGAGGCTGAGCGTCAGGGCAACGCGGAAGGTCTGCAGATGGGCCACTATGCGCTCGGAACGCTCTATGCCAGCTACGGCGATGACGCGAAGTCCACGACATACTTCCTCAAGGCCCTGCACTATCTGGACAGCAAATCCGATTCCTACGAGTCCTCCAAGGCCCAGCTGTATTCTCTGATAGCGTTCAACTTCTTCGAGTCGAAGGAGTATGTGACGGCGCTGGAGTACTGCGACCTGCATGATGCCTGCGGAGAGTTCGACTACGACATCGAGGCCTGCCGTGCGCTATGCTGCTACTACATGCAGGACTATGACGGCTTCACCCGCAATGCGGAGATATACCTTGCGAAGGGTGCCAGCACATCGGTCTCGTACGATTACTACAGCGCATGGCTGCAGATACTGCTGTATGCGGTTGGCGGAGAGTACGACAAGGCGATGGAGCTTTCCGACCAGCTTGCCGACGACGGCGACATATACTCGGCCAAGTCGGAGGTCTACAAGCAGCAGGGTGACTGGCAGAAGGCTTTCGAGTGCCAGGAAAGATGCTCGGACTATCTCAAGGACATGAGGGAGGCCATGTTCCTCGAAGACATGGAGCAGATGGACAGGGAGATGACGGATCTGGTCGACCTGAACAACAAGGACCACGACATCCTGGTCCTCCATTTCGTCCTCTACCTGGCCGGAGTCATCCTGCTTGCCGCATTCGTCCTGTTTTTCTTCATCATCAAGCATCACAGGGAGGTCGTGAGCCTTCAGAACCGCCAGCTGGAGAGGTCCAGGCAGTATTTCTCCCTCGTCGACAACGCTCCTTTCGGCTATTCAAAGGCAAGGCTGATATACGGTCCTGACGGCAAGGTGAAAGACTATGTGACCTTCGAGGTGAACAAGGTGCTGAAGAGGTCTTTCCTGAACAATGACTACGTGATAGGCACGAGGACCATCGTGGAATCGTATCCGGAATCAAGCCCCGTGCTGCTCGAGCAGATCAACAGGGGTATAGAGGAGAATCTTCCATACATCCGTTTCACCTTCCACCTCGTCGAGTTCGACCGCCATTACGAGACCTTCATCATCTTCGACGGCACCGACACAATCCAGATCATAAGCCTCAACACCACTGACGTGATCAAGTACCGTGAGCAGCTCGAGGCGACCAACGCGATGCTCCGGGAGGCGAAGGAGGCGGCGGAGAAGTCGGAGAAGGTGAAGACCAGGTTCGTGCAGAACATGAGCCACGAAATCCGCACTCCTCTGAACGCGATCGTGGGATTCTCCCAGCTTCTCGGCCTTCCTGACGGCATGGTTTCGGAACAGGAGAAGCAGGAATACTCGACCTACATCACTGCGAATTCGGACCTCCTCACCATGCTGATTAACGACATACTCGACATGGGTGACATCGATTCGGGCAACTACAGCGTGACCATGGCTCCGGCCCGCTGCAACAGCATCTGCCAGGCCGCGGTCAACACCACGATAACGAGAGCCCATCCGGGCGTGCAGATGTACGTGGAGTCCGAGCTGGATGACGACTTCACCATAGTCACCGACTACAGGCGTGTCCAGCAGGTTCTGATCAACTTCCTGACGAATGCCTGCAAGAATACCGTCAGTGGCAGCATAGTCCTCCGCTGCACGGACAGGGAAGTTCCCGGGAAGCTCACGTTCTCCGTCACCGACACTGGATGCGGTGTGCCTGAGGAGAAGGCCGAGATCATATTCGAGCGCTTCTCGAAGCTCGACCAGTTCAAGCCGGGTTCGGGTCTCGGACTGAATATCTGCCGCGATATCGCCGAGCGTCTCGGAGGCGATATCGGCCTCGACAAGTCCTATACCGGCGGCGCCAGGTTCTATCTGAATCTGCCTCTCTGATTTTCAGCGATTTTTCGTAACTTTGGCGCTTTATGGACAAGCGCGTTCTCATCATATCGTATTATTGGCCGCCGACAGGCGGTTCCGGAGTCCAGAGATGGGTGAAATTCTCCCGTTATCTGCCGTCAGAGGGATGGCAGCCGGTGGTCTATACGCCGTCGAATCCGGAGATGATCACGGTGGATGAGAGCCTTGCGTCTGAGATACCTGCAGAGGTCGAGGTGATAAGACGTCCCATATTCGAGCCGTATGAGATCTACCGCAGGCTCAGCGGCAGGAAGGGTGGGGCCCAGAAGGGTGAGGTCAATCCCATCAATGCCGGGAAGAAGAGCCTCGGACAGAAGCTTGCCCTCTTCGTGAGGGGCAATTTCTTCATCCCGGACCCACGCTGTTTCTGGGTGGGACCGTCGGTAAGATATCTGAAGAACTATCTGAAGGAGCATCCCGTGGACGTGATAGTCAGCACGGGGCCGCCCCATTCGATGCATCTGATCGCGAGGAAGCTTTCGCTCGCGACCGGCACACCGTGGATCGCGGACTTCCGCGACCCGTGGACGAAGATGTTCTACTTCAAGCATCTCGGCCTGACCGCATTCTCTGCCCGTAGGCACCGCAAGCTTGAGAGCAAGGTGTTGGATGACGCTACCGTCGTGGTGGCCGTGTCTCCGCTCGTGCGCGACGAATTCGTTTCCATGACCAGGACCCCCGTCGAGCTGATAACCAACGGCTATGACGGAAACGACGCCGTGGAGGTCGAGCCGGACGGATTCTTCAACATCACCCACACCGGACTCTTCGCTGCCGACGGCATTCCGGAGACACTCTGGGAGGTGCTTGCGGAGAAGGTCGCAGCCGACGAGGTCTTTGCCGACAGGCTGAGGATAAGGCTGGTCGGGAAGACAGACGCCGCCGTTCTTGCCTCGATAGAAGCCGCAGGTCTCGCAGACAAGCTCGTGAACCTTGGCTATCAGCCTCACAAGCTGGCTGTCGAGGAGCAGGCAAGAGCCTCCATACTCATGCTTCCTCTCAGGAAGGAGCCTGAATACAAGGCCGTCCTCCCGGGCAAGCTTTTCGAATATCTTGCTGCGCGCAGGCCTATACTCGGCATCGGACAGCCGGACGGAGCCATGGCCAGAATAGTCGCAGACACGAATACGGGCGAGACCGCCGACTGGAACGACAAGGCTGCTATGAAGGCCTTCGTCGACAGACACTGGGAAGCCTTCCGCCAGGGAAGGACTCTCTATGACGGCAGGGATGTATCCGAATACTCCCGCCGCTCCCTTACGCGCCGAATGGCCGAACTAATGAACAGAATCGCAAAATGAACAGACAGATCAAGCAGTTCCTCACATATCTGGGGATAGTCGTTTTCTTCCTCGTGATTTCCTACGCATTCGTGCCGCAGGTGCTTGGCGGCAAGATCGTGAACCAGTCCGACATCTCAGGATGGACCGGAATGACCCATGAGATCAGCCAGCACAACGCAGCGCATCCGGACGACCCTACCTACTGGACCAACTCCATGTTCGGCGGCATGCCCACCGTCACCATGTACGACAAGTTCGAGGGCGACCTCACCAACCCTCTCTACAAGCTTCTTCTGCTTGGCAAGAGGCCGGCGACCTATCTTTTCGTCGCACTCCTTGGAGCCTTCCTGCTCATGCTCTCGATGGGAATCAACCGTTTCCTCGCGGTCGGCGGCGCAATCGCGGTGGCCTTCTGTTCATACAATTTCCAGATCATACAGGTCGGACACAACACCAAGATGCAGGCGATAGCCTTCTTCCCTTGGGTGCTCGCGGCCATGATATATACCTACCGCAGCGCCTTTTCCGACGGGAAGAAAGGCTGGCTGTGGAAGGTGCTTCCCGGCAGCGCGCTCTTCGGACTTGCGCTCAGCTTCCAGATCAAGGCGAACCATCCGCAGATCACATGGTATCTCGCAACCTGCGTCGTAATGGCTGCCCTCGCCGAGTTCGTGACCGTTCTGATGGACAGGAAGGACCTCAAGGACAAGCTTGTGCGCTTCTTCTCCGCATCGGCTCTGCTTCTGGTGCTGGGAATCGCGGGTATCGCGACCAATGCGAACAAGCTCATCCCGACCTACGACTACTCGAAGGCCACCATGCGTGGTGGTTCAGAGCTCGGACAGTCTGACGGCTCCAAGGGAAGCAAGGGACTCGACCTCGACTATGCGACCGCATGGTCATACGGAATAGGAGAGACTCCGAACCTGATGATCGCGAACTACAATGGCGGTTCGTCGGCAGGCGAGCTCTCGGCTGATTCCCAGACCGCGAAGGTGCTCAAGCAGTATGGCTACAGCGGCAAGAACCTCAAGGACACGCTCAAGGCCATGCCTCTTTACTGGGGCCCTCAGCCTTTCACCGCTGGCCCTATGTACATGGGCGCCATCTCCGTCTTCCTCTTCGTCCTCGGACTCTTCCTGTGCAAGGGCAAGGAGAAATGGTGGATGCTCGCGGCGACCGTGTTCGCTGTGCTCCTGGGATGGGGTAACCACATGATGTGGTTCACCAAGCTCTGCTTCGACATCCTTCCGATGTACAATAAGTTCAGGACCGTGTCCATGTCCCTTGTCGTGCTCCAGGTGACCATCCCTCTGCTGGGATTCTACGCGCTGGACCGCATACTCAAGGGTGAACACAGCTGGGCAGAAGTCAAGAAGGCCGGCATCATCTCGCTGGTCCTCACAGCCGGCTTCTGCGCGCTTTCGCTCCTCATCCCTTCGCTTGCGGGAGACTTCGTGTCAGCGGCGGACGCTCAGCTTCCTGAACAGCTCGTAGCGGCTATCCAGGCCGACCGAATCGCGCTTCTTCGTCACGACGCCCTCATCTCACTCGTGCTCATACTCGTCGCTGCCGGCCTGATCGCATGGGCTTGCATGGCTAAGGACGAGACTCGCGGAAAACGCGTGACCACAGCTGCGGCAGTCATCTGCCTGCTCATCCTCGCAGACCTCTTCGTCACAGGCAAGAGGTATCTTAATGCCGATCATTTCATCAGCCCTAAGGACTTCTCCAGCCAGTTCGAGGCGCGTGCCGTGGACCAGATGATACTCGAGGATGACGATCCTGACTACAGGGTGCTCGACATGAGCGTGAACACCTTCAACGACTCTCACCCTTCATACTGGCACAAGACCATAGGCGGCTACAGCCCTGCGAAGATGCAGCGTTATCAGGATCTCATCGACCACTATATCACCAGGGAAATGAACGCGATCGTGAAGGTTGCGAACGAGACCCAGACCGTATCAGGCGTCACCGAGAACTTCCCTCAGACTCCGGTGCTGAACATGCTCAACACCAAGTATGTCGTACTTCAGGATGACGTGCCTCCAGTAGTCAACAGCCACGCCTACGGTAACTGCTGGTTCGTGGACGGACTTATCCTCGCGGACAATGCGGACGAGGAGCTGACCCTTCTCGGCGCTGTCGACCTCAGGTCCACCGCCATCGTCAGGAGGGAGGATGCCGTTGAGGTTCCCGAGAGCGGATGGGACATCTACGATGCCGACGAGATACGCCTTGTGAGCTACGCGGCGAACGAACTCCACTATGCATACAGGACCAGCGTTCCTAGAGTAGCTGTCTTCAGCGAGGTATACTATCCTGGCTGGGTTTCCGATCAGGTAGAGCTTTTCCGTGCAGACTGGACCCTGCGCGCGGCCATGGTTCCTGCCGGAGAAGGCGAGATCGTGATGAGGTTTGAGCCTCAGTCATACAAAAGGGGAGAGAACATCTCGAGGGCAAGCTCTATCCTGCTTCTCCTCGTTCTCCTGGCCTCTTTGGTGGCCCCGGTGGCCGCTTGTAAAAGAGACGAACAATAGTTAACTTTGTATATTTAACTGCATTCAGATGAATCTTTCACCAGCGCTTGAAAAGGCATACACGAAGGAACAGCTTTCCGCAAAGGAGGCACAGCGACTCGCCGAGTACATAGCATTCGGCCCGATCGTGTTCCAGACCAGCCGACTCATGCTGAAATTCGGCATCCTCGACCTTCTTCGCGACAGCGAGGAGGGTATGACCATGGAGCAGCTTGCGAAGGCTACCGGCCTGTCGGACTATGCCGTGAAGGTGCTCCTCGAGGGCTCGCTCTCGATAGGAACCGTACTCGTGGACAAGGACAGCGAAAGATTCACCCTTTCCAAGGCCGGATGGTTCCTTGCAACCAGCGAGATGACCAGGGTCAACATGGAATTCAACCACGACGTGAACTACGAAGGATTGTTCAGGCTCGAGGAATCCCTGCTCGAGGGACGTCCTGCTGGTCTGGAGCATTTCGGCAGCTGGCCGACCATCTACGAGGGCCTTTCTTCTCTCCCTGAGCAGGTGCAGAAGAGCTGGTTCGGATTCGACCACTTCTATTCCGACCATTCCTTCGATGCCGCTCTTGACGTCATCTTCTCCGACAAGGTCGACAATCTCCTTGACGTGGGTGGAAACACCGGCAAGTGGGCACTGCGCTGCGTGGACCGTGACGAGAACGTGAATGTGACCATAGTGGATCTCCCACAGCAGCTCGGCCTCATGAGGAAGAACGTGGAAGGAAAGAAGGGTGCGGACAGGATACACGGCTACGGCATGAATCTTCTGGACCGCAGCCAGAGTTTCCCTACCGACAAGGAATACGACGTGATCTGGATGAGCCAGTTCCTGGACTGCTTCGGCGAGGATGAGATCGTCAGCATACTCTCGCGTGCGAAGGCGTCCATGGGAGCGGACACGAGACTCTGCATAATGGAGACCTTCTGGGACAGGCAGAAATTTGAGACGGCTGCGTTCTGTCTCACCATGACCAGCCTCTATTTCACTGCGCTGGCCAACGGAAACAGCAAGATGTATCACTCCGAGGACATGGCCCGTCTGGCCGAGAAGGCCGGACTCGTCGTCGAGAATATCTACGACCACCTCGGTCCTGGAGGACACAGTATCATGGTTTGCAAACAGTATTAGAATTATGGATATCAAGGAAATTGAAGCAAAGGTGAGGGCATTCCTCATCGACGAACTCGAGATCGACGAAGACAAGATCTACGATGATTCAAGGCTCAAGGAGGACATGGGCATCGACAGCCTCGAGGTTGTGGACGTCGTCGTTCTCGTCGAGCAGACTTTCGGAATCAAGATGAAGAACGAGGACTTCAAGGTCGTCAAGACTTTCGGCCAGTTCTGCGCATTCATCGCCGAGAAGCTCGCGTAACCAGCGGTGGCGGAGCTTGATCATAGCCAGTGGAAGGGTACCACGGGCGGAACGACCTGGATGCAGAAGACACTCGTCGTCCTTTTCAGGGTCGTGCCGGTCGAGGTTCTCTATGCCGTGATGGGCGTTGTGATACTCTTCTACATGATCTTCAACCGCCAGGGTTACCTGAGTTCATACCATTGGTTCAGGAGGCGTTTCGGCTTCGGACCCCTCAAGGCCTTTGCGGGAGTGTACCGCAACCACTTCGTGTTCGGTCAGGTCATACTCGACCGTTTCGCGATGTATGCTGGCAAGACCTTCCGCTTCGACTTCGACGGAAAGGAGAAGTTCGACGCCCTTGCCGCTGGAGAATCGGGATTCATGATGGTCAGTTCCCATGTGGGCAACTATGAGCTTGCCGGATACTCGCTCCCGACAGGAGGACGCAAGTTCAACGCACTGGTATTCGCCGGCGAGACCGAGACCGTCATGAAGAACAGGAACATCATGTTCGGAAGCAATTCCATCTCGATGATTCCCATGGCCGAGGACATGTCCCATATCTTCGCGCTCAGCTGCGCACTCTCCGACGGGGAGATCGTGAGCATGCCCGGGGACAGGATCTTCGGATCGCAGAAGTCGGTTAGGTGCAGCTTCATGGGCAAGGATGCCGATTTCCCCATGGGCCCTTTCGCCCTCGCAGTCCAGAGGAACGTGCCGGCGCTCGCGGCCTTCGTGATGAAGACCGGTTCGAGGAGCTATCGCGTCATCCTTCGCGAGCTGGGTTGGGGCGATGCCGAAGGGAAGGCAGGGAAAATTCAGCGCATGGCATCGGGATTCGCTGCTGAGCTGGAGAAGGTGATGGGCCAGTTCCCATACCAATGGTTCAATTATTTTGACTTCTGGAAAGAAGATGAGAATTGATGAGATTGACATACTCGAAGTGCTTCCTCAGCGCCCTCCGTTCTGCTTCGTGGACCGGATGCTGAGCTACGAGGAGCCCGACATCGTGACTGAGTACACGGTGAAGGAGGACTGTGTCTTCCTCGAGCAGGGGCAGATGCGTGCCTCCGGCCTCGTGGAGGTGATGGCTCAGTCCAGCGCAGCGAGAGTAGGCTACATCAATAAGTTCATCAAGAAGCTTGACGTGAACGTAGGCTTCATCGGAAGCGTCAAGGGACTGAAGATATACAGATGTCCTCTCTTGGGCGAGACCATGGTCACCAAGGTGGAACTCAAGCAGGAGATATTCTCGATCTCGATGGTACAGGCAACGGTCTGCATTGGGGGCGAGAAGATAGCGGAAGCAACATTGAAGACCGTTGAGGTAGAATGAGAAGGACAGTCAGGATAGCGGACAACATAGTCTCGCCGCTGGGCTTCAGCTCGGAGGCGAACTACGCTGCTGTGAAGGCCGGCGAGAGCGCGATCAGGCGTCATGACGGAACCTTCGGCGTGCCTCAGCCTTTCGCGGCGTCCCTTTTCGAGAGGGAACTCGTGATGGCTAAGGCAGCGGAGTGCGGCATTCCGTCCGGACTGAGCTTCTTCGACACGATATGCCTGCTCTCGGCAAAGCTCGCCCTCGAGGGCAGCGGAGTGGATACCCGTTCTCCGAAGACGGCGTTCGTGCTCTCGACCATCAAGGGCAACGTCGATCTGCTCGCAGATAAGGATGCCGACGAGAGCCAGGTTCTGCTCGGCTCATCGGCAAGCCTCTTGGGGGAGTTCTTCGGAAATCCCAACCCGGTAGAGGTGGTCTCCAATGCCTGCATCTCCGGAGTTTGTGCGCTCATCCAGGCCAGCAGGATGATAGAGGACGGCAGTTATGACCATGTCGTCGTAGTTGGTGCGGAAGTTCAGTCGAGCTTCATCATCTCCGGCTTCCTCTGCCTCAAGGCCCTCTCGGACAGCCACTGCAAGCCTTTCGATGCCGCCAGGTCCGGTCTCAATGCCGGAGAGGCTGCGGCCACGATGGTGCTTGCTGCCAGCGAGAGCGTGGGTGAAGACCAGTGGGAAGTCGTAAGAGGCGCCATCAGGAATGACGCAAACCATATTTCCGGACCGTCGAGGACGGGAGAGGGTAGCTACAACGCCCTCAGATACGTGCTCGAGGCTGCGGACAAGGACGAACTCGCATTCGTCAACGTGCACGGCACTGCAACCGTGTACAATGACGAGATGGAGTCGATAGCGCTGGAAAGGGCAGGTCTTTCGGACATGCCTGTCAATGCGCTGAAAGGCATATATGGACATACCATGGGCGCAGCAGGAGTGCTCGAATCCATACTTTCCATCCATGCCTGCGAGGACGGCACCGTCCTTGCTACCAAGGGATACTCGGAGTGCGGAACCTCGCGTCCGGTGAATGTGAGCGCGGAGAACCGAACGACCGGGAAGAAGGCTTTCGTGAAGCTTCTTTCGGGCTTCGGCGGATGCAACGCTGCGGCTCTTTTCCGAAAGGGCGAGGGTGTACGCGGCTGCGTTCCGGCAGAACCCGTGCTCGAAACGGTGAAGACCGTGCGCCTGCACTCCGCGGACAGCGACCTCACGGCTCTTTACAGGCAGCATGTGGGAGATTATCCCAAGTTCTTCAAGATGGACAGCCTCAGCAAGCTGGGCTTCCTCGCGACTGAACTTCTGCTCAAGGGAGAGGACAGGACAGAGCTCAGGGAGGATAGGGCAGTGGTGCTCTTCAACACCAGCGGACCACTGTGCAACGACCGACACTTCCAGCAGACCATCTCCGACCCGGAGGGATGGTTCCCGAGCCCGGCGCTCTTCGTATATACCCTCGCGAACATCGTCACCGGCGAGATTTCGATAAGGAACAGGTTCAAGGGAGAATCCTCGTTCCATGTGCTCGGAACAAGGGACCGCGCGCAGATGGACAGAATAATAAGGGAAGCCTTCATGGACGGAGTCACCCGTTCCGCGATCTGCGGTTGGGTCGAGTGCTCTGCCGATGATTGCTTCGAAGCAGAAATATCATTGATAGAAAACAAGAACTTACAATAAGATGGAAGAACTTATCAACAATCTTAAGCTCCAGATTATCGAGGCCCTCAACCTTGAGGGTATGACCCCTGACGAGATCGAGAACGACGCGCCTCTCTTCGGAGAAGGCCTCGGCCTTGATTCGATCGACGCTCTCGAGCTCATCATGCTCCTCGAGAAGCAGTACGGCATCAAGCTCGCCAACCCTGCAGAGGGCAAGGCAATCTTCAAGTCGGTCAACGTGATGGCCGCATACATCGCCGAGAACAGGAAGAAATAATGCAGCGACGTATCCTCATCAGCGGTGCCGGAGTGGTTTCGGCCATAGGTCTGGACAAGGCTCAGACCCTGGAGTCCCTGCGTGCAGGGAAGACGGGAGTCGACAAGGTGAGCTATCTCGAGACCGACAGGACAGAGTTCCCTGTCGGAGAGGTGAAGCTGACCAACGGCCAGATGAAGCAGATGCTTGGAATCGCGCAGGACAAGGTCGTTACCAGGACCTCACTGATGGGCATCATGGCCCTCAAGGAAGCCTTGGAGCAGGCCGGACTCGGACGCGAGGAACTTGCTGACGCGGCCCTTGTCGGAGGTACCACCGTAGGAGGAATGGACAGCAGCGAGAAATATTATCGCGACTTCATCAACCCGGACACCGCCGAGCACTCAGAGTATATCTCTGCCCATGACTGCGGAACCACCACGGATGCGATGGCGGATTATTTCGGCGCTTTCAAGCTCACCACGACCCTTTCAACCGCATGCTCTTCGGCAGCGAACGCCGTGATACTCGGTGCAAGGCTGATACTTAGCGGCCAGGCAGAGATCGTGGCTGTTGGAGGCAGCGAGTGCCTTTCGAGTTTCCATGTCAACGGCTTCAACACCCTGATGATATTGGACAGGGAGCAGTGCCGTCCTTTCGACGCAAGCAGGGCGGGACTCAATCTCGGAGAAGGTGCCGCCTTCCTCATACTCGAGAGCGAGGAGTCCGCAAGGCGTAGGGGAATAGAACCTATAGCGGTACTTTCCGGCTATGGAAATGCCTGCGACGCCTTCCACCAGACCGCGTCGTCCGCTGACGGAGAGGGCGCTTTCCTCGCGATGACCAAGGCTCTCCGTATGGGTGGAATCCAGCCTTCGGAAGTGGGCTACATCAATGCACACGGCACGGGAACACCGAACAACGACGCCAGCGAGAGCGCTGCGATGATGCGCGTATTCGGCGATGACGTTCCGCCGGTTTCGTCGACCAAGTCCTTCACTGGGCACACGACCAGCGCCTCGGGCAGCATAGAGTCGGTGATCTGCCTGCTCGCCATGGAGAACGGATTCATCCCGGCCAGCCTCGGA
This sequence comes from Bacteroidales bacterium, assembly GCA_024402115.1. Next base: position 110,124 of record JAKSJQ010000001.1, read on the forward strand.
TGGAAGGAGCCTTCGGAAGGCTGCATCGTGCCGGTTTCGGAAGTGCGCGAAGGCGTCAGTCTCGAGCATGTGCTCTGCAACTCCTTCGGATTCGGAGGAAATGACTCATCACTCTTGTTCTCGAAGCCATGATGAAGGAAAAGATATACATAAACGCTGCGTCCCAGATAGCGCCAGGCTGCGAGGAACCCGACTACAGGCAGTTCATCACGCCTATGGAGGCCCGTCGCATGGGCAAGCTCATGAAGCGTTCGCTCGCGACTTCGCTCACCGCGCTCCGCGAGGCCGGAATCGAGCATCCGGATGCCATCATCACGGGAACCTTCCTCGGCAGCGTAGAGAATACGGAGGCCTTGCTGATGTCCCTCACCGGAGTCAGCGACGCCCCTATGAAACCGACCAACTTCATGCAGTCCACCCACAATACGGTGAGCTCAATGATAGGCATAAGAACGGCTTCGCACGGATATAATGCGACCTACTCCCATGGTCTCAGCTCATTCGAGAGCGCCCTTCTCGACGCTCTTCTCCAGCTCGAGCTCGGGGAGATAGAGAACGCCCTCGTAGGCCTCTCCGACGAGACCTCGGAGACCTTCTCGATGATGCTCGGAAAGGTGGGTGTCGAGAGCATGGACATTGCTTCGTCCATAGTTGTCAGCCGTAAGGCCGAGAACGCGCTCTGCCGTATCGCGGACTTCAGCCTCAGCCATGGACGCGCAGCGTTTGACGCCGCATCCAAGGTTCAGGCGGACATCGTGCTCGAAGCGCCTCTGGGATACGTGGACGGCGCGAGGATGATAGCCCAGGGCAATTGCGCAAGCGTGCTCGTCGTGAACAGGGGAAGAAACTTTGACGATACTTCATACGCCTTGCTCGTCAAGGCAGACAAGCAGTAGGATATGGTAAAGGAAATCATAGGATGGGGACTCGTGCCGCTGGCTCTTCTGCAGAGCCTGCTGCTTTGCTGCGGTCAGGTCTTCGTGAAGCTGGCGATGGCTGCCACGGGCGCTTTCCGGTGGGACTTTCGCTTCCTTCTGAGTCAGCTCACCAACGGGTGGTGGCTCGCATGCGGCATCTCTTTTGGCGGTGCCACGGTGCTGTGGATGTACATACTCAAGCACTATCCTTTCAGCGTCGCCTATCCTTTATCATGCCTGAGCTATGCCTTTGGTATGGTTGCTGCAATAGTAATCTTTCATGAACAGGTATCCTGGACACAGTGGCTCGGAGTCGTGCTCATTATGGCAGGATGCGCTTTGATTGCAGTGAAATGATGCGCAGGATTATCACATTCGCCGCAACGCTTCTTCTTGCGTGCGCGGCATATGCCCAGGATTTCAGGCAGGCAAGCCCCGAAGAGAGTGCGGAGATACTCTCTAAGGTGGAGCTCAGCCCGGCGGAAGTGGGCTCGCTCAAGTGCGACTTCGTGCAGACCAGGCACTCTTCCATGCTCAAGGAGGACCTCGTCAGCAAGGGTAAACTTACCATCAATGCTCCCAAGAGCCTCGTATGGGAAGTGACTTCTCCGTACAAGAGCAGCTCCCAGGTTGCGCTGGATTCGGACAAGAGGCTCGCCGCGATGTCCCGCAAGAATGATTTTTCGAAGACCGTATATGTCTCGGACAAGGAGTACAAGATCGTGCTCGTTCCTCTGAAGAGGGACATGAAGCAGCTTTTCACGAAGATTGAGGCAACTGTGCTCCGCAGCAGCGGCGACGTGCGCAAGGTCGTGATGTACGATGCGTCCGGAGACAGCACCACAATAGAGTTCAGCCATGTTGAAAGGTGATCTTTACACTCTCGAAGCGCTTCAGCGCGAGGGGCAGGCCTGCTCTGCCGAGCTTGCCCTGATTCCCCAGAGCCGCATATACGCAGCCCATTTCCCAGGGAAGCCTATCACTCCCGGGGTGTGCATACTGCAGATGTGCGTGGAGCTTGCTTCCGAGGCTTCCGGACGCCACCTTGAGCTTTCCGAGGCCAGGGACATACGCTTCCTCGTGCCTCTCGTTCCCGAGAGTGGTGCCCGCGTAAAGATAGATTTCACTCTTCCTGATGGGGACGTTCTTCCGATCGAGTTCATCGTCTCGGTCGCAGATACGGTACATGCCAAACTCAAACTCACCCTGCAGTAGAAGAGGATGGAGCAGCATGCGAGAATATGCGTCGTGATACCGACATACAGAAATGCCGGCACCGTCGCTGACGTCGTCACAAGGACGCTGGAGCAGCTCAAGGAAGTGTCCGGGAGCCGCGTCATAGTGGTCAACGACGGAAGCCCGGACAATACAGATGACGTTCTCGCCGACCTCCCCGTCACATTGGTGAGCTACCCAGACAACAAAGGAAAGGGCGGAGCCCTCAAGACCGGATTCGCAAAGGCCGCAGAGCTGGGATATGACCATGTCATCACCATCGATTCTGACGGTCAGCACTATCCTGAGGACATACCTACCTTCATAGAGGCCATCAAGGCCCACCCGGATGCCATCATAACCGGCAGCCGAAATCTCAGCGCCGCGAATATGCCCGGCAAGAATACCTTCGCCAACAAGTTCTCGAACTTCTGGTTCAGGCTCCAGACACTTCGCGATGTCCCCGACACCCAGACTGGCTTCAGGGCTTATCCCCTCAAGGGACTTCCATGGCTTGGGCTTCTGACCTCTCGCTACGAGGCGGAGCTTGAGCTTCTCGTGCTTTCGGTATGGAAGGGAACGCCGGTCTACCCGGTACAGATAAGGGTCTACTATCCGCCGGAAGGTGAGCGCATCTCCAGCTTCCATCCGTTCTGGGATTTCTTCAGGATCAGCGTGCTCAACACAGTGCTCTGCGTCCTTGCGCTCGTATATGGTTATCCACGCATGGCTCTCACCTGGCTCTGTCGATCACTGAGGAGGAACGCACGATGAAGGAGCTGGTCGTCAGGGTATATGATTTCCTCACGGCGCACCGTTGGGTGGCCTGGGTCGCACTGGTCTTGCTGATTCTCGTCAGCGGCCTGCTCGTGACTCGCATGGATTACGAGGAGGACATCTCTGCCTTCCTGCCACAGGACGAGCAGAGCGCAAGATACAATTCCATCTACCAGAAGCTTGGCGGCCAGGACAGGATAGCCGTGTTCTTCACTCCCGAAGGAGAGGGCGACCAGTATGAGGTCATGGATGCCATGGACCGCTTCGGAAGCATCTGGGAGGAGTGCGACACGAGCCGCATAGTCAGCGACATGCAGGTCAGCACCGATCAGGGAAGCATTCTGGACGTGTTCGGCTTCATAAGCGAGAACTGGCCATACTTCCTCACGGAGGAGGACTATACCCGTATGGAGGAAGTGCTCTCGCAGCCAGGATATCTCGCGGACAAGCTCTCTCAGGACAAGCAGTCTCTCAACTCAATAGCGTCTGCCGTCACTTCGCGCTATCTGCGCACTGACCCGGCCGGCCTCTTCACTCCCGTGCTCGGAAGACTGAACGAGCTGAACCCGGCCGAGAGCAACGGCATGGTCGACGGCTATCTCTTCACCAACGAGGGCAGGACGGGAGTCGTATTCTTCCGTTCTCCTTTCGGCAGCAGCGAGTCGGGAAGGAATTCTGAACTGCTCTCGATTATCGACGAGGTGGTGGAGAAAACCAGGGCAGAGTGCCCTGAAATGGAGATTTCTGCCGTCGGAGGCCCGATAGTCGCCGTCGGAAACGCTACCAGGATCAAAAAGGACAGCGTCCTTGCGGTAAGTCTCGCGATGGTGCTCATCCTGCTGGTTCTGTTCTTCTCGTACCGCAGGTTCAGCGACGTGATGTGGATTGCAATCTCGCTGCTGTGTGGAGCTCTTTTCGCCCTTGGACTGATATCCGTCTTCAAGAGCAGCATATCCATCATAGTGCTCGGAATAGGAGCGATGATAATAGGTGTGGCGGTGAACTATCCGCTGCATTACATCGACCATCTGAAATACCAGCCGGACAAGCGCAGGGCGCTCAGGGAGCAGGTGACCCCGCTTCTGGTGGGCAACATCACTACCGTAGGTGCCTTCCTGGGCTTGCTGCTGATGAAGGCAGGCGCCCTCAGGGATTTCGGCCTCGTGGGTGCGCTGATGCTTGTCGGAACAATACTTTTCGTGCTGCTTTTCCTGCCAGCCCTCGCTACGGGAAGGAAGGAGAAGGCGACCAATACCCTCAAGCTTGACTTCGACCGTTACCTGAATCCGTCGCGCAGGACCCGCCGCATAGGCTTCATGGCCTTCGTGGTGCTCACTGTCGTATTCGCCTATGCCGGAAGGAGGATATCCTTCGACTCGGACATGCACAACATCAACTACATGACTCCTGACCAGAGCCGCGGCTTTGCGATGCTGGAGTCTATGGGGGCTGATGCGAGCGGGCGAGACTGCATCTATGCAGTGGCCGAGGGAAGCGAGGCCGAGGCAGCCCTTCAGGGCGCCGAGATACTCGACCGCGCCGCCCGTGCGATGGGCGATGGGGTCAGCGTGAGCTCGATAAGCGCATTCATGCCGTCCAAGGCGGAGCAGGCACGTCGTCTCGAGCGTTGGCGCAACTTTGTCTCCCAGCATCCGACCCTCGTGCAGGACCTTCGTCGCGAGGCGTCCCTCCTGGGCTTTGCGGACAGCGCCTTCGAGCCTTTCTATGAGCTTATAGACAAGGATTGGGAAGTGCAGCCGGCGGAATATTTCGAGCCTCTGAGCTCTACCGTTGGACAGTCCATGTTCCTTCAGGACGAGGGCAAGACCAGCGTCGTTTCCTTCGTAAGGGTCGATCCTCAGCTCGCACCGGTTGTGAAGTCATCGCTCTCGCAGGTGATGCCGGAAGGTGGCTTCTGCTTCGACTCGTCGGACGTCAGCAACAGCCTCGTCTCTCTGCTCTCAGAGGACTTCGACAAGATTGGCCTTATCTGCAGCATGATAGTGTTCTTCTTCCTCTGGCTCTCCTTCGGCAGCATCGAGCTCAGCCTGATGAGCTTCCTTCCGCTCGCGATAGGATGGGTGTGGATACTCGGAATCATGCAGCTCACCGGCCTGCAGTTCAATATCGTGAACATCATTCTCGCCTCGTTCATCTTCGGAATGGGCGACGACTATACCATCTTCATCACCGAGGGACTCATGTATGAGCATGCCTGCGGCAAGAAGATACTCATGTCCTACAAGAACAGCGTCGCGCTCTCCGCGCTGATAATGTTCCTGGGCATAGGCGTGCTTGTCGTGGCGCGCCATCCTGCGATGCGTTCGGTGGGTCTGGTGACCGTGGTCGGAATGTTCACTGTCGTCGTGATGGCCTACTACCTGCCTCCTCTGGTCTTCCGCTGGATCACGACCATCAAGGGACAGGTGAGGGAAGTTCCTCTCACCCTCGGCAGGATCTTGCGCTCCCTCTTCTCGATCAGCTTCTTCCTCCTGGCGTGCCTTTTCATAGTGCCGGGAGTGTGCATCGCCTTCCTCTTCGGACGTGATGACGAGAAGAAGAAACTGCGCTACCATGTCTTCCTTCAGAAGCTTTCGAACTTCATCATACACCATGTCCCAGGCACAAGGTTCAGCTGGGCAAACCCTCATGGGGAAGACTTCAGCAAGCCGGCCGTCTACATCAGCAACCATCAGTCCCATCTTGACGTGATGGCGGTGATGATGCTTACTCCTAAGGTCGTCATCATGACCAACGACTGGGTGTGGAACAATCCTTTCTACGGTGCACTTATCCATCGCGCAGAGTTCTACCCGGCGTCGAACGGATATGACGAGAACTTCCCTAAGCTCAAGGATCTCGTAGAGCGCGGCTATTCAGTGCTCGTATATCCTGAGGGCACGAGGAACACGGACTGCACGGGTGTCCAGCGCTTCCACCGCGGTGCCTTCATGCTGGCCCATCAGCTCGGCGTCGACGTCGTTCCTATTTATATCCACGGATTCGGAAATGTGCTGCCGAAGCAGGATTTCATGCTCCGCAAGGGCTCGTTGTACATGGAGGTCGGAAAGCGCATCCCACATGCTTGCATTGCCGAATTCGGTGCGTCAGAGGGGCTCTCGTCCAGTGCCTCCGGCGAGACCATGGACTGGCGCGCAGCCACCCGCCGCTTCCATTCGGACTTCGCTTCCGAGTATGCAAGGGTGCGCAGGGAGCGAGAGAACATCGAATACTGGATTCCTTATGTCCGCTACCAGTATCTCTACAAGGGAACGGAGGCCGCTGCTGCATGCAGGGCGGCTCTCTCTCGTAGCTCTGTGGCGACTCTGGAAGCCTTCGACGCGCAGATCAGGGCGATCTGCGACCCTGCTCTCGCAAGTAATGCCGAGGCCTTCTATGCGAGTCTCTGCGATTGCCATTCCGCTCAGTCTTCGGAAGACGGGTTGAGGCATCCGGGCTCAGGCATCGACCTGCCTGCGCTTCTTTCGGGAACAGAACTGCCGGAGGGCATCTCCCTCGTTTCGCTCGCTCCGGGAAAGATCGAGCTTGCCGGATGCGGATATGGAGCGGTGACCCTTCTTCTTGCCCTGAGCTATCCGGATCTGGAGATCGTGGCGCACGAGGAAGACGAGGAGAAGAGGCTCACGGCTTCCCGCTGCCTGTCTCCGGTTCCGGGCGGATACGCCCTTCCACGTAATCTCAGCTATATTCCTTAGAAGATCCTGCGAAGCCAGGAGATGAACTGTTCGTGCCATGCAGAGGTTTCAGGCCCCTGCTTCTCCTTCGTGGCTCCGAATCCGTGACCGCCTTCGCTGTATCTGGCGTAGAGGTGCGGGACTCCCGCTTCCGTGAGGGCGGCGTCGAGAATGTCGGAGTTCCGGCAGTCCACAATCGGATCGTCGGCGCAGTGCAGGAGGAAGGTCGGCGGGGTGTCAGGCTTGACATGCTTCTCCAGAGAGAGGGAGTCGCGCATTTCCTGCCTGTTCTTCCTGTATTCTCCGAGAAGCCCCCTGCGTGACCTTGCATGGGTGAAATCCTCGCTGAGCGATACGACTGGGTAGATAGGGACGCAGAAGTCCGGCCTGAGTGAGACCTCCGGCTCTATGCCGTAGCGGGACATGAAGTTGGTGCCGAAATACTCTCCGGCAGACATGGCGAGATGACCTCCCGCGGAGAAGCCCATGACCCCGATCCGGCCCGGGTCCACTCCGTAGTCCGCAGCGTTCTCCCTGATGAGCTGGATGGCCCTCTGGACGTCGCAGAGCATGTCCGGATGACTGTGGCCTCCGTACAGGGCACGTGTCCCCATGGCGAAATTGAATCCTCCTCCCGTGCGGTAGCGGAGCACGAATGCAGCTATGCCCTCGCTCTGGAGCCACTGTGCGACATCCGCACCCTCGCTCTGCTCGTCGAGCCAGAAATAGCTTCCTCCCGGGCATATGATCACTGCGGCCCCGGCTCCCGCTCCGTCAGCGTCGGGCAGGTATGGCGTGAGGGTCACACCGCCGGCGCGGCAGCGGCTTCCCTCCCATATCCGTATGCTCTCCCTCTGTCTCAGGTCCCTGGACGGCTTTGCAGAAAGAGGCGCGGCCAGAGCAAGGGTCAGGAGCATTATGGACAGGTATGAGGTCGTTCGGGTCATTGCCCTGCAAAGTTAATTAATCTTCTATCAAAAGAAATCCTTAACTTTGACAGCTTGAACTATTATGGTGGATATTGAATTCAGACAGCCCGAAGAGATAAAGGAGTTCCAGGAAGGACTCCTTCGTGAGGCCCTTGTGTATCTCAAGGACCACTCACGCTATTATCAGCGCATGTTCGACAGCTACGGTATCGACATCGACAAGATCCGTCACCTTGAGGACCTTGTGAAGATTCCGTTCACCGAGAAGAAGGATCTGCAGCTATTCAACGAGGATTTCCTCTGCTGCGACAAGTCTGCGGTGATCGACTATGTGACCACTTCCGGCACCCTCGGCGACCCTGTGACCTTCGGATGTACAGAGAAGGACCTTCGCAGGCTCGCGTTCAACGAGAAGAAGTCCTTCGAGTGCGCAGGCCTCGGCCCGGGAAACATCGTGCAGCTCATGACCACCCTGGACAAGAGGTTCATGGCCGGACTCGCATACTTCCTCGGAATACGTGAGCTCGGAGCAAGCGTCATCCGCGTGGGCAACGGTATCCCCGAGCTTCAGTGGGACACCATCCGCCGTCTCAAGCCGGACACCATTATGTGCGTCCCTTCGTTCATACTCCGACTCATCCAGTATGCCGAGGAGCATGACATCGACTACCGCAACAGCAGCATACGCAGAATTATAGGCATAGGCGAGGGCCTGCGCGACCAGAACTTCGAGCTCAACCTTCTCGGAAGGTCGATCAAGGAGAAGTGGGACGTGGACCTCTTTGCCACATATTCGTCGACCGAGATGGGCGCAACCTTCTCCGAGTGCGAGCATGGAATGGGTGGACATGTCCATCCGGAGCTCATCATCGTGGAGATCATCGGCGACGACGACATGCCGGTTCCCGACGGTGAGGTAGGCGAGGTCGTAGTGACAACCCTCGGAGTCGAGGGCATGCCTCTGCTGCGCTTCCGTACGGGAGACATAGCCGCGAAGAGGACGGAGCAGTGCGCCTGCGGCAGATGGTCATACCGCCTCACTCCGCTCGTGGGACGCAAGAACAACATGATCAAGCTCAAGGGCACGACCCTCTATCCGCCAGCGGTGAACGACGTGCTTGACAATGCGGAATATGTGCAGAACTATGTGGTTGTCGTAAGGGACAGCGAGGCCGGCACGGACGACGTGGTCGTGAAGCTGGGACTAAGCCATCAGCCGGCGTTCGACGTTGTGAAGGATCTCAAGGACCGCTTCCGCTCCCGTATCAGGGTCGCTCCGCAGATAGAGATACTCCCGGTCGAGGAAGTACAGAAGATCAATTTCCCTGCGAAGTCACGCAAGCCTGTGAAGTTCATCGACGAAAGAAAGAAATAGCATGAAGGATACCAAGTTCGACGATATCAGACCTTACTACGAGGAGGAGATTCCTGCCGCGATGCACCGCATTGCCGACTGTAACATCTTCCCCATCGTAGCGTCCTTCGTGTTCCCAGGAAGGGAGGTCGAGGAGATCCGTGCGATGGTGCGCAGCTTCACCACGACAGATGAATTCCAGAAGATAGTGATGTACAAGGCCCATGAGGAGATAATCAAGAATAGCACTCAGGGCTTCACCGTCACGGGTCTCGAGAAGTTGGACAAGGATAAGCCGTACCTGTTCGTTTCCAACCACAGGGATATAGTCCTGGATGCTTCTCTGCTCCAGAAGGCTTTGGTCGACCATGGTATGGAGACCAGCGAGATCACCTTCGGAGCCAACCTCATGACCACCCAGCTGGTCGTGGACATAGGAAAGTCCAACAAGATGTTCAGGGTCGAGAGGGGAGGAAACCCTAGGGAGTTCTACCTTTCTTCCGTGCATCTTTCCGAGTATATCAGGCATGCAATCACAGAGAAGAAGCAGTCGGTGTGGATCGCTCAGAGGAACGGAAGGACCAAGGACGGAAACGACCAGACCGACCAGGGCATAGTCAAGATGTTCGGGCTCAGCCGTCCGGACGACAAGATAGAGTCGCTGGCAGAGCTGAACATAGTTCCTGTCGCCGTATCCTATGAGTGGGAGCCTTGCGACATCCTGAAGGTGCTCGAGCTCTATGAGTCCTCCAAGAGAGCCTATACCAAGAAGCCGGGCGAGGACCTGAACAGCATCATCACTGGAATCATGGCACCGAAGGGTCATGTCCATTTCAGCGTATGCGATCCTTTGGGCAGGGAGGATTTGCTTCGATACGACGGTCTTACCAGCAGCTCCTTCAACAGGGAGATCGCGGCCCTGATGGACCAGAGGATATATGCCGGGTACCATCTCTATCCGAACAACTGGATCGCGCACGACATCCGCTATGGTCAGAAACTCCATTCCGACAGGTATACTCCCCAGCAGAAGGCGGCCTTCAGGGAGCATCTGGCGAAGCTGATGAAATATGACAGCTATGAGCTGGAGACTCTCCGAGATCTGCTCCTGGCGATCTACTCGAATCCGGTGGACAACTGTATGAAATACAACAACTGAACTATATGAAAAAGATTATTTGCGCAGCAGCGGCGCTGCTTATCGCTGCGGGCTCTGCATGGGCTGATGAAGGAATGTGGCTCCTTCCTCTTCTCAAGCAGATGAATGCCAAGGCTCTCGAGGAGGCGGGTTGCCGTCTCACTCCTGACCAGATCTATTCCATCAACCACTCTTCACTCAAGGATGCCATCGTCCAGTTCGGCGGCGGATGTACCGGTGAGGTCGTTTCTGACAACGGTCTTCTCCTTACCAACCATCACTGCGGCTATGCCAGCATCCAGAAGCTCAGCTCCGTTGAGCACGACTATCTCGCAGACGGCTACTGGGCAATGAGGATGAGCGAGGAGCTCCCTGTCGACGGCCTTTCAGTGACCTTCCTCGAGAGCATGACCGACATCACCAACGTGATAGAGAAGGCTGAGAAGAAGTTCCGCAAGGAGCTCAAGGACGCTCCTAATTCAGAGGAGCTCGTACAGCAGGCTCTCGCACAGCTTTTCCAGGACCTCGTCGAGGCTGTGGAGAAGGACCAGCCTGAGTGCCATGCAGAGGTTGAGAGCTTCTACAACGAGAACGTCTACTATCTCATCGTCTACAAGACCTACACCGATATCCGTTTCGTCGGTGCACCACCTTCATCAATCGGTAAGTTCGGTGCAGATACCGACAACTGGATGTGGCCTCGTCACACCTGCGACTTCTCTATGTTCCGTATCTACGCGGACAAGAACAACAACCCTGCTCCTTACTCTAAGGACAACGTCCCTTACACTCCTAAGCAGTCCCTCAAGATCTCGCTCAAGGGTGTGCAGGAGGGTGACTACACCATGATCATGGGTTACCCTGGAACCACTACCCGTTTCCAGACTTCTCCTGAGCTCGAGCAGCAGATCCGCACCAACGACATCCGCATCGCAGCCCGTACCGTACGTCAGGACATCATGATGGACTACATGCTCGCAGATCCTGCAGTGAAGATCCAGTATGCAAGCAAGTACTCAAGCAGCTCTAACGGCTGGAAGAAGTGGCAGGGCATGAAGCTCGCTTTCGATAAGCTCGGAATCATCGAGCGTACCGAGCAGCAGGAGGCAGAGTTCTCGGCATGGGCAGCAGCAAAGCCTAAGCGCCAGGAGGCATACGGCTCAGCAATCCCAGCTCTCAAGAAGGGTATTCTCGACGCACGCGTGAACCACGAGGCGTTCACCCTCGCTTACGAGTCTCTCTACCAGATCGAGCTCGTGCAGATGGCGACCATCGCTAAGTCTGGTCGTCTCGACAGGCTCGAGCCTCTTTACAAGGACTATTGCGCTGCACTCGACAGGGATGAGGCTAAGGCTCTCGTCGCTTTCTACAAGGCACACTCACTTCCTGAGTACGCATTCGACTGCGACATCGACATCGATGAGATGTTCGACAAGACCGTCATCACTTCATGGGAGAAGCTCTCTGCAGCTGATTCCACCACCATCGCAAACGATCCTGCAGTGGCATTCGCAAATGCTGCCATGGAGATCGTATATGGCACATACTACATCGACCGCGCTCCAAACCCTGAGTTCGACGCTGCCCAGAAGGCTTACACCGCTGGTCTCCTCGAGTGGAGAAAGGGTCAGCCAAGCTACCCTGACGCAAACTTCACCATGCGTCTGACCTATGGTCACGTGATGCCTTACTCTCCTAAGGACGCAGTGCTCTACCGCCACTACACCACTCTCGACGGAGTGATGGAGAAGGAAGATCCTGACAACTGGGAGTTCGTGGTTCCTGCTAAGCTCAAGGAGCTCTGGAAGGCAAAGGACTATGGCCAGTATGCAATGCCTAACGGCCAGATGCCTGCTTGCTTCCTCAGCAACAACGACATCACCGGCGGTAACTCCGGCAGCCCTGTCATGAACGCGGACGGTGAGCTCCTCGGCCTCGCATTCGACGGCAACTGGGAGTCAATGTCAAGCGACGTGATGTTCGAGCCAGACCTTCAGAGATGTATCAACGTGGACATCCGCTATGTCCTCTTCATCATCGACAAGTTCGGTGGAGCCGGCTGGCTCATCGATGAAATGAATCTCGTCAAGTAATGGAAGTAAACGAAATCAAGAAATACCTTGCCGAGGTGCAGCATCCTGCAAAGGGTGACAAGGACATCGTGGCCCTCGGCATGGTTGAGAATATCGTGATCACGGAGGGGAAGGTCGAGGTGACCCTCGCTTTCCCTAAGCACCGTGATCCTCTCGCTGAGTATCTCATCGGCAGCACAAAGGCTTCCCTCTACCGCAACTGCCCCAAGGGCACTGAGGTTGAGGTGAAGACCATCGTGAAGGATGAGGCTCCTAAGAAGAAACCAGGTCTCGACCTCGGAACTGAGGAGATAGAGAATGTGAAGCACATCATAGGAATCGCTTCCGGAAAGGGCGGCGTCGGCAAGTCAACCGTAGCCGTGAACCTCGCAGTGGCTCTTGCCCGCATGGGATATCGCGTAGGTCTTGCGGATGCTGATGTCTATGGTCCTTCAGTGCCTAAGATGACCGGCACCGAGGGCGCCGAGCCAGAGGCTTACCAGGAGGGTGAGAAGGAAGTGATCATGCCTATCGAGAAGTACGGCGTGAAGTGGATGTCAATAGGCTATTTCGCAAGACCTGAGCAGGCGCTCATCTGGCGTGGCCCTATGGCATGCAATGCTCTCAAGCAGATGATACTCCAGGTTCGCTGGGGTGAGCTTGATTTCCTTCTGATCGATATGCCTCCGGGAACGGGCGACATCCATATCAGCCTTGTCCATGACATTCCTCTCGAGGGCGCCGTCATCGTCAGCACTCCTCAGGCAGTGGCTCTCGCCGATGTCGAGAAGGGCGTGAACATGTTCCGTAACGAGAACGTGAACAAGCCTATCTTCGGTCTCGTGGAGAACATGGCATGGTTCACTCCGGAGGAGCTTCCGCAGAACAGGTACTATATCTTCGGAAAGGACGGCGGCCAGATGATGGCGGACAAGTACGAGATTCCTCTTCTCGGTCAGGTCCCTATCGTCCAGAGCATCAGGGAAGGCGGAGACTCCGGCGAACCGGCAGCTCTCTCGTCTCGTCCTGACGGCCTCGCTTTCCTCGAGATTGCCGGCAAGCTCGCCGGCATGCTCGGCTAGCGGAATCCCACAGTTCCGTCTGACATAATCTCACAGGTTCGTCTGGCGGAATCCCACATGAATACCTGAGCCCGGACACGCATCACCGTGCCCGGGCTCTGCTGCGTTACGGGCATATCGCCTTCCTCTGCTTAAGTCAAGCGCAAGCGAGCCGTCCCATCGAGCTCGGCGCAGCGCTTGATATTCAGCCGCCGGAGATACTCCATTCCGGCGGCGGTGGCACTGCTGCCATGGCAGCAGGTCTCTATCTAGGGATGTTTTTTTGAAAAATGCCACGAGATAGGAGTGAAAAGCCGCAAAAACGCAGAAATGCCTTCTATCTAGGGATGTTTTGCGGGAGAATGCCACGAGATAGGATCAGCCTTGCCGTGGAATGCCGTCGCGGGAGCGGCAGAATGCAGATCGGCTGCGCTCCGCTCCGCCGACCCTGGTCCGGGCAAATGCATTCTGCCCGCTTCCCGCAACGCCTTCCTCATTGCCGTGCACTGTTCTCGGATGTGTCACCTCGCCGTATCATGTTGCGAGGTGCAAAAACAGATATTTCCTGTAACCCGAAAATCGGAGTGCACACGAGCATGCCCTACAGGCCTCTATATTGCCGCCTAGTGTACGCTCCGCGACGATTTTGGCTGGGAGCGCACGGCAATCGGCTCTGGACGTGCTTCTGTGGCGCATCAGTGTGCGCTCCGAATTTCGGGTTGTTCAATGACGGAGGCAGCAGGACTAATATATGGGGTACCAGAGCAGATGAGGGGCAGATGCCGTCAGCCGGCCCAAGATGGACTGACAGACATCCATAAAAGGCGAAATACAGACGGTCGGAAGTGAATTGTCAAACTTTCAAGAATAATATCGCTGATTATCAGTTGGTTATGACTGTTGAAATAAAACTTCTTTTTTGGTGTTTCCCATTCTTTTACAGAACTTTGCAAGTGTAAAAACCAACACAGCCATGAAAAACAATCAGATCAAAAATTTGGTGTTCCTGGAGAACATTCTCCTTATAATCAGTATCGCTCTGTCATTATTTCATATAAAAGGACCTTGGGGTGTCCTCTTGGGATTCGGCTTCATTCTGTTCAACTTCTGGTATTTCTTCTGGGAGACCAAGAATCCGCAGCCGGAATTCGACTTTATGGAAAAAGACAACTTCCCGATCATCCTCGGAGCCCTGGCCGGGCCTGTTGCCGCTCTTTTCCTGCTTGAGGGAGAGACCAGGGACACCGCTCTCCCATTCATGGCGCTGATCTTTTTCCTCGGCCTTGTCTGGGCTGCCCTCTGGTATATCAAGGGTGATTTCAAAGGAAAATCCATCTCTCGGATCATCTTCGATTCTTTACACCTGTCACCGGTGATCAACTTGTTCCTCATCTTCTTCTGTGTCTATGACATTGAGACCGGCACCATCGCTTCGGGGATCTGGCACTATGTTCTCGCTGGAGTTTTCACGCTGGACCTTGTACGTGGCCTGGTCAGGCTTCCGAAGGATATTGCCGAGGCGAAAGCCGTGTCAGAGGAGTTCTACAGGAGCTTGAAAGAGGAAAAGGAAGAACTTGACAAGGCCGCCTCAAAGGTAGACGTGATAGACCCGGGAGTGAAGGACCTGCTGGATGAGCGCATCGCGCTGATCGACAAGATTCTGATCGACAAGATGTCCGGGACGTCAATGAGCGGCAAGGCCATTGCGAAAGAAATCGAGAACATGACTGCCGACAGGGACTCATTCATCAGGTCACTCGGACTGTTATATTCTGTCAATCATCCGCAGGCCATAAGAAAGCTCAAGGAATATGAGCTGACAGAAGAGGAGATCGGCTTGTGCTGCCTCTATTATCTGGGATATTCCGGCAAAGAGGTGAAGGAGATCTCACGGTCATCAATGATATATCACATGAACAGCACCATCCGTCAGAAGATAGGGCTCAAGTCAAACGAGATGAATCTTTCGACTTATATGAAGCAGCTGTTCGGAAACCAGATTCAGTAATACCAGACTCAGCAGAGCCTTCCCGGTTCACAAGAATTGGCACGAACGGCAGGAATCCGCGATTTTTTGTACTTCGTGGCTCGAAAAACAGCGAAAACCCCATAAAACCTGTCTCGAGCGACAAAAATCAGCCGATTTTTGTCGCTCGCGTCATTCATGATGCCGTTTGGACTCGGGGGGTATACAACGAAAAAAGCCTCTCATTTCTGAGAGGCTTGGAGCGGAAAACGAGACTCGAACTCGCGACCCCGACCTTGGCAAGGTCGTGCTCTACCAACTGAGCTATTTCCGCATTGCCGTTGTTTGGGATTGCAAAAGTAGGCAATAAATTTTATTCTGCAAATTATTTTTTAAAAAAATTAGCATTTTGCAGAAAACGGTAGCGAGAGTGTCCCTTGCGTGGTAGGAATTGAATCAAATAGGGATTGTATAATTGCAGGAATCTCATAACTTTGTCTATCAGATGAAATGATTCAAAATCCAGATATTATGAAAAAGTTTGTTTTCTCAATCGCAGCCGTTCTTTTCGGCCTGGCATCTTTCCAGCTCAATGCTCAGACGAACATCCAGCTCCATTACGACTTCGGCCGTGCAATCTACCACAAGGTAGGAGGCAAGGATCTCTCGAAGACCGGTGCCAACCGCCAGTACCTCACCACCACCGTTGAGCACTTCAACGCAGACAAGTACGGCAGCAACTTCTTCTTCATCGACCTTGACTTCGTAAATGACCCGACAGGCGCAGGCAAGTGGGCAGGCGTACGCGGAGCATATACCGAGATTTCACGAGAGCTCTGCTTCTGGGGAGACACCAAGCTCGCAGGACTCTCAGCACATATCGAGTACAACGGCGGTCTCGACAGATACAGCGGCACTTATGACTCTGCATATCTCGTCGGCCCGACATACTCTATCCACAACTCTGACTATACCTTCACAGCTTCGCTCTCAGCCCTCTACAAGGCTATTCCGAAGAACGTGAAGAACGCCCATAACTTCCAGATTACCACCGTTTGGAACTACCACTTCTGCAACGACATGTTCCTCTTCAGCGGATTTGCCGATATCTGGCAGGAGAACCGCCCATGGCAGATGGGAGCAAAGGGTGACAAGGACGGTGACGGAACCGACTTCATCTTCATCTCTGAGCCTCAGTTCTGGTTCAACCTCCACGCCCTCAAGGGTCTCGAGAACTTCAACGCCAGCATCGGTACCGAGGTCGAGCTCAGCAACAACTTCCTTGGCGTAGGCTTCTATGCCTGCCCAACCATCGCCGTGAAGTATACTTTCTAATCGCAGATTTATGTCAGGTTCATACGATGCCCTTTCGAAGGTCGCAAAGAAGGCCTTCGGATTTGAGGTCGGCAAGCACAGCGTGAAGACTGAGGTCCTCGCCGGTCTTACCACTTTCCTCACGATGGCGTACATCCTCGCCGTCAACCCAAGCATCTTCAGCGCCCTTGCAGGCAATGGAATGCCTACTGATTCGGTGTTCACCGCCACCGCTCTCGCCGCAGTGATAGGAACGCTCGTGATGGCTTTCTATGCGAAGAAACCTTTCGGACTTGCTCCGGGAATGGGTCTCAACGCATTCTTCGTATACACCGTCTGCCTCGGAATGGGATATACCTGGCAGTTCGCGCTCACAGCGATATTCCTTGAGGGTATCATCTTCATCCTCCTCACCGTGACCAAGGTCCGCGAGATGATAGTGAACGCAATTCCGGTGACCATGAAGAACGCGATCGGTGTCGGAATCGGCCTCTATATCGCTTTCATCGGCCTCAAGAACGCAGGCGTGATCGTTAGCAGCGAGTCCACTTCAGTGACCTTGGGAACATTGTCGCAGCCTTCAGTGGTGCTCGCCCTCATCGGCCTGCTGCTCACCGCGGTCCTCGTCATCCGCAACGTTCGCGGAGGCATGCTCATCTCCATCCTCGCCATCACCGTGCTCGGCATACCTTTCGGTGTCACCCAGTACAGCGGAATCGTCTCTTCCGTTCCATCTCTGAAGCCAATCTTCATGCAGTTCGAATGGTCGCAGATCGTTTCCTGGGACATGGTCGTAGTCGTGCTGACCTTCCTTTTCATCGACATGTTCGACACCATCGGAACCGTTGTCGGAGTGTCCGTGAAATCGGGTATGGTGGACAAGGACGGTAAGGTCGACGGCATCAACAAGGTGCTCATGGCCGACGCGGTAGCAACCACCGCAGGTGCATGCCTTGGTGCCTCTACCACAACGACTTACATCGAGAGCGCATCGGGCGTCGCAGAGGGTGGCCGTACAGGTCTCACCGCGTTCACCGTCGCACTTTGCTTCGCAATCGCACTCATCTTCTCGCCGCTCTTCCTTGCCATCCCTAACGCTGCCACCGGCCCGGTTCTCGTGATCGTCGGTGTGATGATGTGCAGCCCGGTCATGAAGATTGACTGGAACGACTATTCGGAGGCCATCCCAGCCTTCCTCACCATGCTGCTCATGCCTCTTGCATACAGCATCTCGGACGGTATCATGATCGGTATGATCTCATACGTACTCGTCAACGTATGCACCGGAAAGCACCAGAAGGTGAGCCCTATGATGTGGATACTTGCGATCCTGTTCACGATGAAGTATCTGCTATCTTAAGACCCATCTGAAAACCAGATATCCAAGGCGTAGTCTCAACAAGGCTACGCCTTGTTTTTTGGCATAAAATCACTACTTTTGTTCCTAATATGCCTAGAATGCTGAAATACGTCCGAATCGCCGCCCTGACAGTGCTCCTGTCGGTGCTCGGTTGCGTCTTCCCGGAGGCCGTCGCAAACGCTGCGACCGCCCCTGCCGGAAGGACCGTGTCGGGCGTGGTGAAGGATGCCGTCAGCGGCGAGGGACTCTGCGGAGTCGCCCTCAAGCTCGGCGAGGATTATCTCTGGGCAGTGACCGGTCTGGACGGTGACTTCGAACTCGTGAACGTGCAGAAGGGCAGCTACGTCCTTACCGCCAGCTACCTCGGTTACGTGGACGTCTCGATCGAGATCAATGTCGACAAGGATGTCGAGGATATAGAGATCCTGATGCAGGAGAGCTCACTTGCCCTCGACGAGGTGGTCGTGACCGCCCAGCGTCCGAAAGACGGGCTCAGCACCTCCCATACCCTCGGCAGGGACGCGCTCAACCATCTCCAGATGTCCAGCATGACGGACATGGCATCGCTCCTCCCTGGTGGAAAGACCGTCAATCCGGACCTCACCAACGGCAGCAGCTTCTCTCTCCGTGCCGGTGGCTCCACTGCCGGTAACGCCGCCTTCGGAACCGCGCTCGAGGTGGATGGCGTCCGTATGGGCAACAACGCAGGCATGACCCAGATGTCCGGCGTCGATACCAGAAGCATTTCGGTCGAGAACATCGAGTCGGTAGAGGTCATCACCGGCGTTCCTTCCGCAGAGTACGGCGACCTCAACAGCGGTATGGTCAAGATCAACACCAAGAAGGGCCGCACCCCGTACAACGTGACCTTCTCCGTGAATCCGAGGACCTACCAGTTCTCGGCATCCAAGGGCTTCGACCTGAACAAGGACCGCGGAGTCCTCAACGCGAGCCTCGAGTGGGCACGCGCCACCAAGCAGCTCATCAGCCCGTACGAGTCCTACACCCGCCGCGGCCTGACCCTGAACTACTCGAACACCTTTGCGAAGGTCCTCCGCTTCGAGGCAGGCTTCTCCGGAAACATAGGCGGAATGTACAATCACGACGACCCTGACGCCTATTCCGGCGAATACCAGAGGGTGCGCGACAATGTCTTCAGAGGAAACGTGGCAGCGACCTGGCTTCTCAACAAGTCGTGGATCACCAACCTCAAGTTCGACGCTTCGGTAAGCTATCAGGACAACCTGTCGACCACCCACACATACAACAACTACGCGGCTCACCGCCCTGCCGTCCATGCAGAGGAGGAGGGTTACCATGTTGCCGAGAGGCTTCCTCTCACATGGTTCTCAGACGCCATTGTCGACTCGAAGGAACTTGACTACGCCGCGTCTCTGAAGTACGAGTGGACCAGGAGATGGGGTGAGACCAAGAGCCAGCTCAAGGCCGGCGTGCAGTGGAAGGCGAACGGAAATGCAGGTGCCGGAGAATACTATCTCGACCCTAGCCTTGCCTCAGACGGCTTTCGTCCTCGTTCGTACAGCCAGTACCCTTACATGCACAATCTCTCGGCATACGTCGAGGAGCATGCGACCATCCCGGTAGGATCCAGCAAGCTCGAGCTCACCGCCGGACTCCGAATGGAGAACGTGTTCATCAAGGGAACGGCCTACGAGAACATGAACACCTTCTCGCCACGCTTCAACGCGAAGTGGAGCATAGGCAAGCACTTCAGCATACGTGGAGGCTGGGGAGTGACCGAGAAGCTCCCGTCCTTCTACATCCTCTATCCTAAGCAGGAATACTGGGACAAGCAGACCTTCAGCTTCTCTCACGGAGACAACTCGACCTACGTCTACTACACCAGGCCATATCAGGTTCAGTTCAACCCTAACCTCCGCTGGCAGCGCAACGACAACTCCGAGCTCGGAATCGATGCTGAGCTTGGCGGTTTCAAGATCTCTGCCGTCGGATTCTTCAACAAGACCAGGAATCCTTACAAGATCACCAACGTATACACTCCGTTCTCGTACAACATGCTCCAGAAGCCTGCCGACTTCGTGATCTCGGAGAATCCTCAGATCAAGACTGACTTCAGGACCGGAGACGTCTACATGAGAAACAGCGACGAGGACTTCTGGACCAAGATGGACACCAAGGTGGCGGACAAGACCTTCGTGAAGAACACCATGCAGGATAACGGTGCGGACATGTACCGTGCGGGAGCCGAGCTCACCGTGGACTTCCCTGAGATCAGGCCGATACGCACCTCTTTCAGGCTGGACGCGAACTACGCATGGACCATGTACCATGACGAGACCCTCTCGTACTACTACCGCAGCGGATCCCACACCAGCCTTCCAGACAGGTCGTACGAGTTCGTGGGCATATATGCCAACGGCGGCAACGGAAACTCCGTCGTGAACGGTAAGATCACCCACAACCTCGACGCGAACCTCACTGCCATCACCCATATCCCTGAGGCCCGCATCATCATCACCTGCAGGCTCGAGATGTCGCTTCTGAACCGCTCGCGCAACATGTCCGTCCATGAGGGCAGGAACTATGCGCAGACCATAGGCGCCGACGGCATCCCTACCGGAGGTGACATCAATGACGGCAACTCATACAGTGCGATATGGCCGGTTGCATATATGGACGTCGAGGATGGACTCGTGCATGACTTCACCCAGGAGATGAGGGATGATCCGAGATACCGCAACCTCATGCTCACCTCGGCCAACCTCTACACCTTCGCCCAGGACGGATACGGCTTCTACTGCTCGGCGAACCTCAGCATCACGAAGGAGATAGGCAAGCATGTCAGCCTCTCGTTCTTCGCCAACAACTTTACGAATTCACGTCCTTACGTGGTTTCGAAGGCTACCGGAGTAGGTGCGATCTTTACCCCGGCCTTCTACTACGGATTGACGGCCAGATTAAAATTCTAACGCCATGGGAATGATCAGAAAGCTTACATACATGCTTGCAGCAGTGCTCATGGCAGTGTCCTGCCTCCCTGCAGTCACCGACCCATACGGAGACGGCATGAACACTCTTGCTCTGAGCATCGAGTACCCTGAAGGATATGCGTCGGCACTCCACGAGGGAGTGATCGCGAAGATCGAGGACATCAACCTGGGCAACGTCTACGAAGTCGCTCTCGATTCGGAGGGTAAGAAGGTGCTGTCGCTCCCTTACGGACTCTATCGAATCAGCGTCAGCGAGCGCGACGGCCAGGATATCTTCAACGCCACCGTCGACCGCTTCTCCTTCTCCGACAGGAACAGTACCCTCAGGCTCGTGCTCAAGCACACCAAGGCCGGAAGCATAGTCATCAAGGAAATCTATTGCGGAGGTTGCCGCAAGGACCCTGAGGAGGGAACATACATCGTTGACAAGTACGTCATACTCCACAACAACGACACCCAGGTGCAGTATCTTGACAGCCTTGGATTCGGCTATCTGCTGCCTTACAACTCGAACGCGACCAACCCGTTCACCCGCAAGGAAGCCGACGGCAGCATCACATACAATGACTACGTCGCAATCGCAGATGCCGTTTGGCAGTTCCCTGGCGACGGTCACAGCTTCCCGCTCCAGCCAGGTGAGGACGCGGTTCTCTGCCTCAACGGAGCTATCGACCATTCGGCGTCGTTCCCGCTTTCGGTGAATCTCAACAAGCCGGATTATTTCGTCACATACAACGCGAACTATTTCCCTAACGTCTCCTACCATCCCGTACCGGGCAGCAACATCCAGGATGACCACATCCTGAAGTGCCTCTTCAAGCTCGGCGTCGGAAACGCGCTTGCATTCTCGATCAACTCACCAGCGGCCGTCCTCTACAAGGCCAAGGGCATGAGCCTCGAAGATTTCATCGCGAGCGAGGGCGGAGTCATCCCGGTTCCGGGAACCACCAACGGTGCGAAGGTGCTCGCATGTCCTCTCGACTGGGTGCTCGACGCTGTTGAGGTGTTCAACGGTTCGTCCGCATCCAACGTGAAGAGATTCCAGGACACCCTCGACGCCGGCTTCATCACTCTTTCGGCTCCGTACAATGGACATACCCTCATGAGAAAAGTCGATGAGGAACGCAGCCGCGAGGCTGGATTCGAGGTGCTGATGGATACCAACAACTCGTCGGCAGATTTCAGTGAAACCCAGAAACAGTCATTGCATGAATAGGTCAGGTATCATATTCCTTGCGATGGCTCTCTTCGCAAGTCTTCCTCTCTCGGCACAGCTTACCGAGGGTAAGGACGCCGTCGTCTTCAACTATTACGAGCAGGTGCTCCGTGCCAACTTCTGGCAGGACGGAAGCAATCCTGTCGGCATTCGTCAGGACATGTCTGAGAAATCCGCTTCATACGCCGAACTCTACGGAGATATCACCAGCGGAGGATTCCGACAGACCCATGAGGCTGCGCTTCCATGGTCGGTTGGCGCGAAGGCCCGCAGCACCATGCATCTGGACAAGTTCTCGATGCAGGGCTCCTTCTCTTTCGAGCAGGCACAGGGCAACGATATGTGCGGGTCGATGTTCGTGAATCCGGGTTACTATCCTGTCGACGCGCTCGAGTTCACTCCGGGCAAGAAGATCAGGCAGAGCTATGCCTTCGACGGCTCGATATCGGTCGATGTCGCAGAGCAGTGGCGACTCGGTGCAGGCATCGATTTTCTTTCTTCGAACTATGCGAAGAGGAAGGACCTCCGTCACAGCAACTACCTTCTCGACTTCAGCTTCACTCCGGGAATCGTATGGCATTCGGAGCGCTGGTCAGTCGGACTCGACGCCATCATACGCAAGACCGCGGACACTCCGACCGCGAAGCAGATAGGAACAAAGGACACCTACGATGCCTTCCTCGACAAGGGCCTCTACTACGGCAAGCTCGAGAACTGGGAGGGTAGCGGACTTCATCTTTCGGAGGCTGGTGTCAGCGGACTTCCGGTCAAGGAGATATTCGCCGGTGCCGGACTCCAGCTCCAGCACGGATCTGCCTTCATCGACTTCACCTACCTCAGGGGTCAGGGCACGATAGGCGAGAAGCAGTACATTTGGTACCGTTTCCCTAGCCATGTGTTCTCGTTCAGCTTCGGAGAGAGGTGGAAAGGCGGAGACTATACTCACAGCCTGCGTTTCAAGGCCGACTGGAGGTTGCTCAAGAACAACGAGTACGTTATCGAGAAGATCACCGAGGGTGGCGTCTCCACTACCATCACCCACGGCTCGAACCAGATCCTCTCCCGCAATGAGGACTCGTTCCGAGTGGAGTATGAGCTCGCTTCCGAGCGTCATGAACTTGTCATCAGCGGAGGTGCGGACGAGAGGCTCAGCGTGGCTTCGCAGATGTATCCGTACGTGACGGAGCAGGACCTCGTACAGTGGACGGCGGCGGTCGGATACACCCACCATTTCGGACGCGTCGACATCGCGGCCGGCATACGCTACCGCGGCGGAAAGCTCCAGGAGGACGACCGTCTGGTGAGCGAGGAGAGCGGAGTCGTGACCAAGCCTTCACGACTCGAGGATTACTACAAGGCTGAAGTCGAATACGACACGGCGCACCGCATCGAAGCAGCTGCGTCCGTGACTTACAATATGTGGAAGGGACTCTATCTCAAGGCAGTCATCGACGAGGTGCACGCCTTCCGCATCGAGGTACTTCCGGGAGCGGACAGGCTGTCTGCTTCCCTCAGGATAGGTTATAAATTCTAGTGATATGAAGAAGCATTTTCTTTTCCTTTCTCTTGCAGCGATTGCTTTCTCGGCCTGCACCATCGAGGATCCGAAGCCGGAGCCTGGCAAGGTAATGGTGGAGCCGGTGATCACCCGCGCCCTCAGCCTGAACTTCAACGAGGGTAACAAGATCGGTCTCGACGTGATCATGGCCGACGGCAGCAAGTATGCGACCAACGCCGGTCTTACCTACTCAGGCAGCGCCTTCTCAGGAGATCTCAAGTGGTATGCCGAAGGCGGAGAGGCATGTACCCTCAACGCGTATTTCCCATACCAGGAAGCTGGCTTCCCATCGGTGTTCAGCGTGGCTGCAGACCAGAGCAACGGTACCGAGTCATCTGACCTCATGTTCGCTACCAAGAGCGGCGTATATCCTAATTCCAACCCCGAGCTCATGGTGTTCCGTCACCAGCTCGTACAGATTGTCATAAGCCTTGACAACAGCGCCGGTGCCGAGGTCGAAGGAGTTACCCTCAGAGGTCTCATTCCTACCGCGAATGTAAGCCTCGAGGGCGGGGCAGTCGTTGACGCGAGCGCTTCGGCCCAGGATATCAAGGCAGAGGAAGTCGTCGCCAATCAGAAGTTCTGCGCAGTCGTCGTTCCTCAGTCATTCGCCGAGCTAGGTCTTGTCCTCGACGTCAAGGACGCGGCATCCATCATCACCAGCATAGACGAGTCTGAGCTCAGGCCAGGCTATTCATACAATGTCTCTGTCTCAGTATCCGCAGACAAGGTGACCACCACCATCGGCGGCGAGATCGAGGAATGGGCCGACGGCGGCAACCTCTCAGGCAAGGACGAGCCTCAGGAGCCATCCTTCGAGGAATTTGACGGCTATTTCGTATATGACGGCCTCAGGTACAACACCGTGAAGCTCTCCAACGGAAGCACATGGATGGCAGAGCCTCTCGCTTACCTCCCGAAGGGCAAGACTGTATCGGACGATCCAGCTGCTGGTGGCATCTGGTACCCATACAGCTCCGATGGCACCAACATCACCGTCCTCAAGGATGCCGAGTCCATCAAGGCAAACGGCTATCTCTACGATATTGAGAACACGCTTTGCGTGACCCTTACCGAGGAGAATTTCCTTGACTTCGAGGGTGTGCAGGGCATCTGTCCTAAGGGATGGCACGTACCTACCAGGGCTGAGTGGTTCGCACTCTGCGGAGTCTCGAATGCCCTTGCCCGTCTCGGCGAGTCTGGCACCCAGACCGATGACACGGCTCTCTTCTATGATAAGAACCTGGGCTATGCTCCGATCTCAGCATACAACGAGGCCGGCTTCAACTTCGTCCTCTCCGGCAGCATCGGAAACAACAAGTACAGCAACCTCATCATCGACAGCAGCGTATGCGACGTCGAGGAGTACTTCGGAAAGAACCGCATGGCCTACGTCGCATCTTCTACCGCCAATTCATACAGGACCACCTCAGGTACCGTCTCTCCTACCTACATGGCCCTCATGACCACATTCACCAGCGCGAACGCCAAGGGTAAGACCAGCGTTGCCGCTGCAAAGGTCGGAGCCGTCGGCGCCCAGGTACGTTGCACCAAAGACACTAAGTAAGAGATGACTATACTCGCATTGTTCGGATTCCTCAACATGAGCCTGGCGGATATCCTCGATATCCTGCTGGTGGCCATCATCATCTATCTGCTCTTCATGTGGATGAGGGGATCTTCTGCCATCAGCATCTTCTTCGCCATCATCTCCCTCTACGTCATCCGCGTGATCGTGGCATCCCTTAACATGAGGATGATGAACGCGATGATGGAGACCGTGACCGACGTCGGCGTACTTGCCCTGATCATCATCTTCCAGCCGGAGATCAGACGTTTCCTGATCTCGCTCGGAAACCGCTATCGTACCGTCTATGCAGACAATGCGATGGTCAAGAAGATCTTCAGGAACGGCAGGGACAAGATGGGAAACGAACTCGTCCAGGAGATTACAGAGGCTTGCCGATCGATGTCCGAGACCCGCACGGGCGCTCTCATCGTGTTCCCGTATTCGAGCTCTCTCAACGACATAGTAGAAACCGGCGACAGGGTGGATTCCCTGATCAACCGCCGTATCATCATGAACCTTTTCTTCAAGAACTCACCGCTCCATGACGGCGCCGTCGTGATCGACGGAAACCGCATAGTAGCGGCGCGTTGCACCCTCCCTATCACCGAGAGGACGGACATCCCGGCCCAGTACGGAATGAGGCACAAGGCGGCAATCGGCATCAGCGAGGCCACCGACGCCGGAGTCATCGTCGTGTCCGAGGAGACCGGCAACATCACCTGGTTCAAGGGAGGAAACGGAACCAAGATCAACAACATCAACGAGCTCAAGCTTATACTTGACCGACAGGAGGCATAGATTTGAAAGAAACACAATCGATAAATAGGCTGGAACAGAAGCTGGGATTCGACAGGGTGAGGTCGGCAGTGTCCGACAAGTGCTCTACCGAGTACGCCGTCGTGCGCACTGCGGAGGAGAACTTCACCAACAATCCGCGTGAGATCAGGAGGAGGCTCCAGCTGACCGATGAGATGAGGCTGATCCTGATGTTCGAGGAGAACTTCCCTACGGGAGGATTCATCGACTGTCTGGACTTCCTCAAGCCGCTCCAGAGGGAGGGCACGAGCCTGGAGATCACTTCCCTGAGGAAGCTGAAGACCATGCTCGAGACCTTGAGAAAGGTCACTTCCTTCTTCGCCGGCATCAAGGACGGAGTCTATCCGAACCTCAAGAGGATGGCCGCACCGGTCATGTCCTTCCCTGAGGTGCAGCGCAGGATTGACGCGATCCTCGACCGATACGGCAATGTCAAGGACACCGCATCGGACGCACTCTACGACATAAGAAAGTCCCTCAGGGACAAGGAAGGCGCGATTTCGCGCCGCATGAACGCGGTGCTCCGCAAGGCCCAGGAAGAGGGTCTCGTGGACTCCGACGCAACCGTCACCGTGCGTGATGGAAGGATGCTCATCCCGGTAGCAGCCGCGAACAAGAGACGCATCTCGGGCTTCATCTACGATGAGTCCGCTACTGGAAAGACCGCGTTCATCGAGCCTGCCGAAGTGGTGGAACTCGACAATGAGATCAAGGAGCTCCAGTTCGCCGAGCAGAGGGAGATACTCCGCATACTCGTCGAATTCAGCGACTTCGTTCGCCCATATACTCCAGACCTCGTTGCCGCCGCTTCCTTCCTCGGAGAGATAGACTTCATCATGGCCAAGGCCCAGGTGGCGCTCGACTACATCGCCGGCATGCCGGTCATCTCCGACACAGGGGAGATGAACCTGCGCAAGGCCCGTCACCCTATACTCGAGCAGGCGCTCCGTCGCGAGAAGAAGGAGATCGTGCCTCTCACCGTGACCCTGACCCCATCCAAGCACATACTCCTCATCTCCGGCCCGAACGCCGGCGGAAAGTCCGTCTGCCTGAAGACCGTCGGACTGCTGCAGTACATGTTCCAGTGGGGTATGCTCATCCCTACCTCCGAGACCTCGGAGATGGTGATCTTCGACAGGATCATGGTCGACATCGGAGACGACCAGTCTCTGGACAACGACCTCAGTACCTACAGCTCCTTCCTCGGAAACATGAAGGAGATGGTGGAGAAGGCCGACAGCCGCACCCTCGTGCTGATTGACGAGTTCGGTAGCGGAACCGAGCCTGCCGCAGGAGGTGCGATCGCAGAGGCCATACTCGCGGAGCTCGACACCCGCGGCGTGTACGGAGTCATCACCACCCATTATACCAACCTCAAGCTCTACGCATCAGGCGACCGAGGCGTCGTCAACGGTGCGATGATGTTCGACGTACAGAACATCGCACCTATGTTCAAGCTCGAGATGGGACTCCCGGGCAACTCCTTCGCCTTCGAGCTCGCAAGGAAGATGGGTCTTCCGGAGAGCATCATCAAGGACGCTGAGAGCCGTGCCGGAGAGGAATTCGTGGGTATAGAGCGCAACCTCCGCAAGATTGCCAGGAACCGCAAGGCACTCGACGAGAAGCTCGAGAGGATACGCAACACGGACAAGACCCTCGAGAACATCACCGACAAGTACTCGAAGGAGCTCAAGGACATCAAGCAGCTCAAGAAGGAGATACTCGACCAGGCCAACAAGGAGGCCGCTGAGATAATCGCAGGCGCGAACAAGAAGGTCGAGAACACTATACGAACCATCAAGGAGAAGCAGGCCGAGAAGGAATCCACCAAGGAGGCCCGCACCGAGCTCCGGAACTTCCTTGGAGCCTTCGCCGCAAAGAAGGAGAAGGAGCAGAAGGAGAAGGACGAATACATCGAGCGCAAGATCGCTCAGCTCGACGCCCGCAAGGAACGTCAGAAGGCTCGCAAGAAACAGCGTGCGGACGAAGCCCAGCAGGCCGAGATCGAGAGGGCGGAGCAGGAGCGCCAGAGAGAGGAGGCCTTCCGAAACGCTCCTCTGAAGGTGGGTGAGAAGATACGCGTCAAGAGCAACGGAATGGTCGGCGAGGTCGTCAGGGTCTCAGGCAAGGCCGTTACCGTGAACATAGGCAGCATCACCAGCAAGCTCAGTCCGGACAACGTCGAGCGAATCACCTCGAACGAGTTCAAGTCTGCCTACAGGGAGACCTTCACCACGGTTTCTGCCGTCAAGGTGGACAACTCGATATCCGAGCGCAAGCTTAACTTCTCGACAGAGTTGGACGTTCGCGGCGCGAGGGTGACCGACGCCCTGGACGAGGTCACCAGGTTCGTGGACGATGCGATCATGCTCAATATCTCCAGCGTCAGGATCATCCACGGAAAGGGTACCGGCGCGTTGAGGGAAGAGATACAGAAATTCCTCCGTGCGACGCCAGGAGTGGCGTCAGTGTCGGATGAGCATATACAGTTCGGCGGATCGGGAGTCACGATAGTGAAGTTCGACTGACGATAATCACTGGAGGGAAGAAAAGTGGACGAGAGAAGAAAGACTGGAAACGAAGGAGAGGACGCGGCGGCACGCTTCCTCGCTTCCCGGGGCCACCAGGTTCTGGACAGGAACTGGAGAAGCGGACATCTCGAGCTGGACATAGTCTCGCTCGCTGCCGATGGAATACATTTTGTGGAGGTCAAGACCCGGCGGCCGCCGATGCAGGCAGAGCCGCAGGAAAGCGTGACAGCCACCAAGCAGAAGCGGCTCGTGAAAGCCGCGCTTGCCTACCTGAACCGCTCCCGCAACCCCTTGCTGAGGGACGTCGAATACCATTTCGACATAGTCGCGGTGACGATAGACAACCCAGGGATGACGATAAGGTATTTTCCCGATGCGTTCATACCCATTTACATATAACCACAACATATGACCGATAGCTCTAAATACTGTGTGATCCTCGCCGGCGGTGCCGGATCCAGGATCTGGCCGATAAGCAGGGTTTCCTTCCCTAAGCAGTTCCTCGAGGTGTCAGGAACGGGAAAGACCTTTCTGGAGCTGACCTATGAGCGTTTCTGTACGATAGTACCGCCAGAAAACATCCTCATCGTCACGGCCTCCCGCTACCAGAGTCTCGTGAAGGACATCCTCCCTGATGTTCCCGACGAGAACATCCTCCTTGAGCCTTATGCGAGAAATACCGCACCGGCCAATGCCTATGCCGCCTACACCATCCTCAAGAGGGATCCCGACGCCACGGTTGTGGTCACTCCGTGTGACCATATCATCTTCGGTGATTCGGAGTTCCGCTCGAGCATACTCAGCGCGATGGACTTCGTCGAGGCGAACGACAGCGTGATCCTCACCCTCGGAGTCGTTCCGACCCGTCCGGACACCAACTTCGGCTACATCCAGGCTGTCGGCGGAAGGGGAGCGTACAGGAAGGGAGAGCCGCTTCCGGTCAAGACCTTCACGGAGAAGCCTGACCTCGAACTCGCGAAGGTGTTCGTGGACAGCGGGGAATTCCTCTGGAACTCGGGTCTCATCGTCTGGAAGGCCACCGAGATCGCACAGGAGATCAAGGAGCACACCCCTCAGCTTGCGACATGGTTCGAGGGCTGGGACGCGGCCATAGGAACGAAGAACGAGCGAGCCTTCGTCGAGAGGGCCTACGGCGGATGCGAGAAGCAGGCGATCGACTTCGGAGTCATGGAGAAGACCTCCAGCGCATGGGTCTATCCCGCCAACTTCGGATGGGCCGACATCGGCGTCTGGGACTCGCTCTACGACTATGTGGAAAAGGTTGACGACAGCGGAAACGCGGTCATCGCGGGAGATTCCATCATGCAGGAATCCGGCGAGAACCTCGTGATAGCCGGAAAGGACAAGCTCGTGGCCATCCGCGGCCTCGACAATTTCATGGTGGTGGATACCGACGAAGTCCTCGTCATCTGCCCGCGTGACGGCAAGAATTACAATGACCTCGTGACCGGACTCTCGCGTCCGGGTCTCGACAAATACAGATAAAGACATGTTTGCATCAGAAGTATACACATCAAGAAGGCTCACTCTCCTTGCCAGGATGGCGGAGAAGGGCGCGAAGGGACTCGCAATCTTCCTCGGAAACGTCGAGTCGCCTATGAACTATTGGGACAACTGCTACAAGTTCCGTCAGGACAGCAATTTCCTCTACTATTGGGGTATCGACGAGCCGCTCTTCGCTGCGACTCTCGACCTCGAGACGGGAGAGGAGTGCATATATGGAAACGACGTAGACATCGACGACATCATCTGGATGGGCCCTCAGGACAGCGTTGCCGTGAAGGCAGCATCGGTGGGTGTATCGAACAGCCGTCCGTACGCCGAGTTCGCGAAGGCTATCGCAACTGCCCGCGCAAAGGGCCGCGAGATCCACTTCCTTCCAGCAGCGCGCCACTACACCCAGATGACCCTCGCCTCGCTCCTCGGTCTTGCACCGGAAGAGGTAGTGACAGCAGGAAAGAAGGGCTGCGCAAAGGCTTCTGACGCGCTCGTGCGCTCTGTCATCAGCATGAGACTCGTCAAGGATGCCCTCGAGATCGCTGAGATCGACAAGGCCTGCGACCTGGGTTACGAGATGCATACCGTGGCACGTCAGGGCGTGAAGGTCGGCACCGTCGAGCAGGAGATAGTCGGCAAGATGGAGGGCGCTACCATGTGCAAGGGCTGGGGTCCAAGCTTCGCGACCATCCTCACCCAGCACGGAGAGATCTTCCACTGCCACTCGCACGAGGCCGTGATCGAGCCTGGCAAGCTTCTCGTGATCGATGCCGGTGCTGAGAGCAATGTCCACTATGCATCCGATTTCACCCGCACATATCCGACTGCCGGCAAGTACACCGCCCAGCAGCGCGACATCTACCAGATCGTATATGAGTGCAACGAACTCGCTTTCGGCTTTACCCGTCCGGGCGTGCGCTATCGTGACGTACACCTCGCAGTGGCTCGTCACATGCTCGACTCCCTCAGCCAGCTCGGCCTGGTGAAGGGCGACCTCGACTCAATGCTCGCTGAGGGCATCGCAGGCCTCTTCATGCCTCATGGCCTCGGCCACAACATGGGTATGGACGTACATGACATGGAGGATCTCGGAGAGAACCTCGTCGGATACGATGACGACCAGAGCCGCTCTCCTCAGCTCGGCCTTGGCAGCCTCCGCATGGCACGTACCCTCGTTCCGGGCAACGTCCTTACCGATGAGCCAGGCATCTACTTCATCCCTGACCTCATCGAGAGCTGGAAGAAGGACGGCACAGACAAGGGCATGGTCAACTACGACAAGCTCAAGGAATACTACAATTTCGGCGGAATCCGTCTCGAGGACGACGTTCTCGTGACCGAGGACGGAGCGCGCAGGCTCGGCAGCAAGCGCCTCCCTATCGCACCGGATGACGTGGAAGCTGCAATGGCTGCAGAATAATAATGGAAATAGCAATGTGCATCCTTGCCATCTGTGCCGGAATCGTCGGCATAGTCGGCAGCATCATACCAGGACTCCCCGGCCCGCCCATCAGCTGGCTGGGGATGCTCCTTCTTTACTTCTGGGGCGGGGCCATCCGCTGCGGCCACACTCTCGCGGCCAGCCTCCTGCTGACCATGCTCGTTGTCACCGCGATCGTCACCGTGGTCGACTACCTCTTCCCGGCGGCCATGACCAAGGCCACCGGCGGCAGCCGATACGCCTCCAGGGGAGCCCTCGCGGGAATGATCGTGGGCTGCTTCCTTACCCCGATAGGAATGATCCTGGGAGCCTTTCTCGGCGCCCTCGTCTCTGAGCTCTACTGGGGCGGAAAGGACCTCTTCGAAGCGGCCAAGGCTGCTGTCGGAGCCTTCGTGGGCGTGCTCACCGGCACAGGCCTCAAGCTCGTCGCCTCGGGAGTGATGATGTGGATGATAATCGTAAACGTGTAGAAGACAGGATGAAGAAGATTCTTAGCCTTTTGATAGGGATTACCGTCGCCGTGACGGCCTTCGCCCAGACCCAGTGGACTGAGCTGGACGCGGCAGAAGCGGCGGACCTCATAATCGAGGAAGCCCAGACCCACCTTGGCAAACCGTATAAATACGGAGCGCGCGGACCGAAATCCTTCGACTGCAGCGGCTTCGCCGGATATGTTTACAACCGTTTCGGCTACACCCTCGGCCGCTCCTCGCGTGACCAGGCCCTCGACGGAAGGGAGGTCAGCGGCGACCTCAGCGAGCTCCAGAAGGGCGACCTCATCATCTTCTCGGGAAGGAAGAAGGGCCAGGTCGGGCATGTGGGAATCTTCATCGACTTCGACTCCAAGAGCGGCACCGGACGCTTCATCCATGCGGACAAGTCCGGCGTCAGGATCTCGATGATGAGCGAGCCGTACTACGAGACACGCGTGATGGGAGTGCGCAGGATACTCCCCGACTTCGTCGCAGACTACAGCGGCGGAAGATATCCTTTCGAGGGAGAGGCTCAGGTGAGCATCGCTCCGGACAGGCTGGACCTCGGGGAAGGTGATCTCAGGATGGTTGTCTTCGAGAGCGGAAAATGGGCTCTGGTGGACTCTGACGGCAGGGTGACCATGCCGGGCGGCGCCGTATCGGACCGTATCGTGCTCTATCCCGACGGCTCGTGGAAGGCCGTTCCCCGCAAGATGGTGAAGATCCCGACCCTTTCGGGAAAGTCCGAGAAGGGCGGTGAGACGAAGAACGATGCCGCTTCTAAGGCAGCCGGTGGCGATGCCGCTGCTTCCGGACAGCAGTCTGACATCCGCGTCGAAGGTGCCGGCCCGACCTCTGTGACCGGTGGCGGAACCGAGACCGTCAAGGCTGAGACTCCGGCCGTATACCATACCATCGTCAAGGGCGACACTCTCTACGGTATTTCGAAGAAATACGGTGTCTCGGTGAAGACCATCTGCCGCCTCAACGGCATATCCGAGAAGACGACCCTCCATCTGGGCCGCAAGCTCCGGATTAAGTAAAAAAATATGTCTATATTCGCATCTTTGAATAATTCGAAAAGTATATGAAAGTTCTCAAGTTCGGTGGAACATCCGTAGGCTCGGTGGAGAGCCTCAGGAATGTGAAGAAGATAGTGGAAGGCTGCAACGAGCCAGTCGTGGTTGCCGTGTCTGCCCTCGGTGGAATTACGGACAAGCTACTCAAGACGGCGTCCCTGGCCATGGCTGGTGACGAAGCCTATCTTCAGTCGATGGACGAGATCGTATCCCGCCACCATTCAGTAGTCGAGAACCTCATCAGCGAAGGCTCTGAGCGCGATGCTCTCATCTCGCGCATCGATGCGCTCTTTTCCGAGCTCAACAGCATCTATCATGGAGTTTTCCTTATCCGTGACCTCTCTGAGAAGACATCGAACACCATCGTCAGCTACGGCGAGAGGATTTCGAGCGATATATGTTCTGTAATGATCGACGGCGCCGTGCTCCACGACAGCCGCGAATTCATCAAGACCGTGCGCAAGCAGGGCAGGAACCTCCTCGCCACCGAAACCACGAATGAGCTCATCAAGGCAGAGTTCGCAGGTCTGGGAAAGAGCGAGCAGATCAGCCTTGTCCCAGGCTTCATCTCCCGCGACATCAACAGCGGTGAGGTGACCAACCTCGGCCGAGGCGGCTCGGACTACACCGCCAGCATCATCGCAGCGGCCCTGGATGCCGACAGCCTCGAGATATGGACGGACGTGGACGGATTCATGACCGCTGATCCGAGGATCATCAAGACAGCCTACACCATCGACTCGCTCACCTATCTCGAGGCGATGGAGCTCTGCAACTTCGGTGCGAAGGTCGTATATCCTCCTACAATCTATCCTGCCTGTGCCAAGAACATCCCTATCCTCATCAAGAACACCTTCCGTCCTGAGGTCAAGGGAACCGTTATCAGCAACGAGCCCGCAGCGGTGAAGGGACGCCCTATCAAGGGTATCTCTTCCATCAGCAATACCAGCATCATCACTGTCGCCGGTCTTTCGATGGTCGGTGTGATCGGTGTGAACAAGCGCATCTTCTCTGCCCTCGCGGAGAACGGAATCAGCGTATTCCTCGTCAGCCAGGCCTCTTCGGAGAACAACACCTCCATCGGTGTCAAGGACGAGGACGGAGCTCTCGCATGCCAGGTGCTCAACGAGGAGTTCGCAAAGGAGATCCAGACCGGAGCGATGTATCCTATGAGCCTTCAGAGCGGACTGGCTACCGTTGCTGTGGTCGGTGAGAACATGAGGCAGACTCCAGGTATCTCAGGAAAGCTCTACGGTGCTCTCGGACGCAGCGGTATCAGCGTGATCGCATGTGCTCAGGGTGCTGCCGAGACCAACATCTCCTTCGTCGTAGACGGCCAGTGGCTCCGCAAGGCGCTCAACGTCATCCACGACAGCTTCTTCCTCTCGGAGTACCAGGTGATCAACATCTTCCTCTGCGGTATCGGTACCGTGGGAGGCAACCTCATCGAGCAGATCGCGAGCCAGAGGCAGAACCTCATGGAGACCAGGAACCTCCAGCTCAACGTGGTCGGCATCGCCAACAGCCGCCATGCCATCTTCGACAGGGACGGACTTGAGCTCGATGGCTACAGGGACAGGCTCATGGCAAGCGAGCCGTACAATTTCCAGAAGTACAAGGAAGAGATACTCGCGATGAACATCTACAACTCGGTGTTCGTGGACTGTACTGCCAGCGCGGAGGTCTCAGACGCATATTTCGACTTCCTTGACCACAACGTGCACGTCGTCGCTGCAAACAAGATCGCGGCTTCGTCGCAGTACGCAAATTACGCAAAGCTTAAGGAGACCGCCCACAAGAGGGGAGTCAAGTTCCTCTTCGAGACCAACGTCGGCGCAGGCCTTCCTATCATCAATACGATCAACTCCCTCCGAGACAGCGGCGACCGCATCCTCAAGATCGAAGCCGTGCTCTCCGGAACCCTCAACTTCATCTTCAATACCATCAGCGCTGACATTCCTTTCAGCAAGACCGTACAGATGGCAAAGGAAGAAGGCTATTCGGAGCCTGACCCACGTATCGACCTCTGCGGAAAGGACGTGATCAGGAAGCTCGTCATCCTTTCCCGCGAGTCAGGCTACATGATGGAGCAGGAGGATGTCGAGAAGCATCTCTTCGTTCCAGACGAGCTCTTCGCAGGCAGCCTCGAGAACTTCTGGGAGAGGCTTCCAGAGCTTGATGCGGACTTCGAGGCCCGCAGGCAGAGGCTCGAGGCGGAGAACAAGTGCTGGAGGTTCGTTGCCAAGCTCGAGGACGGAAAGGGCTCAGTGCAGCTCAGAGAGATTCCTCAGGGCCACTCATTCTACAAGCTCGAGGGCAGCAACAACATCATCCTCCTCACCACCGAGCGCTACAGGCAGTATCCTATGCTCATCCAGGGCTACGGCGCCGGAGCGAGCGTTACCGCGGCAGGTGTGTTTGGTGATATCATGAACATCGCAAACGTATAATACTATGAAGAAGGCTATCTCAATTCTTGCAATGGCATTTGCCGTAGCAATGTCTGCCAGCGCGCAGGATCTCTTCACTCCGCCTTCACAGGAAGGATGGACCCGTACCACCTCTACCCAGCGTCAGTCAGAGTATCCGAAGATCAACGCTGACGGCGAGTACTGGTTCCGTTTCAAGGCTCCTTCAACCGCGAAGGACGTCAAGGTGAACTTCTGCAGCGTGGATTTCCCGGCTCAGCTCGATGCTGACGGCTACTGGAACGTGATCACCAAGTCTCCGAAGGTGGGATTCAACCTCTACTATCTCGTCATCGACGGCGTGAGGTACACCGATCCGGGTGCGGACGTAGTGTACAGCAACGGTTGGGCAGGCTATCTCGAGGTGGCTTCTCCGTCGGATTCATACTACCAGATGAGGGATGTGCCTCACGGTGAGGTACGCGAGCACTGGTTCTATTCACATGTTTCGAAGGAGTGGCGCAGGGCCTATGTCTATACTCCTGCAGAGTATGAGACTAACCCGGACAAGCGCTATCCTGTACTCTATCTCCAGCACGGAGCAGGCGAGATGGAGCAGGAGTGGACACACTCTGGTTTCGCTGCCATCATCGCCGACAACATGATCGCAGACGGCAGCGTGGAGCCTATGATCATCGTCATGAACAACGACTTCGTATACCGTCCTGGTGACAACCGTGGAAGGCTCGCACTTTCTGACACATGGTCGGAGAACTTCTCTGATATGTTCATCAAGGAGGCTATTCCTGACATCGACGCAAGCTACAGGACCATCGCAGACCCTCAGCACAGGGCCATGGCTGGTCTCTCGCTCGGCGGTATGCTCACCAATAACGTCGGCCTTGGCCACAGCGAGATGTTCGCATACTACGGCATCTTCAGCGGCGGTGTCGCAGAGCACCCTGAGAAGATTGACAAGAAGACTGTGAAGCTCGTATTCGAGACTTGCGGCGAGCTTGAGTATCCGGAGAGGATACAGACCAACGTGGACCTTCTCAACTCTCTTGGAATCAAGGCTGAGACCTACGTTTCGCCTAACACTGCCCACGAGTGGCAGACCTGGCGCCGCAGCCTCCACGAATTCCTTCCGAAGATCTTCAAGTAGCAGGCCCAGGCGGTCTATCTGCCGGCAATCCTAGCTTCGAAATACTCTTTCAGGTCGTTCCACCTGTAGTAAGTACCGCTTACTGCCTGGAGCGACCTGAATTGTTTTTCCTGCTCGTTGTAGAGCAACTTGACCAGGATCTCTGGGGATTTGCGGCTGCGGTAGAACACCATCTGAAGGTTGGAGCCCATAGGAATCATATCTCCGGCACACCACTGCTCATGGGCGCTGGTCTGCTCGAGACGGAGGTCCATGCCGCTGAAGGACATCAGGGCGCAGAGCGGGAGCAGCGCGGTGTCATGGGTGAAGCGCAGGTCGGCGGCGCGATGGCTGTTTTCAGAGATTGCTTCATCGGCCTTTGCGATTATGTCACGCAGTGTCCTGATTCCCTGCTTTGCTGTGACGTCTCCGTAGAGCAGCGAATTGGAGTTCTCCGTATAGAATACGTCGCTGTCGTTGGCGGCGAGGATAAAGAGTTCGTCGAGAGTGAAGAAGGAGTGGATATCGACCGTCCCTTCGAGGTCCATGGTCTCCGTGTAGGTTGCGCAGCTGAAGAGGTCCTCGCAGAATTCATAAGGGTCGCCGAGCGCCATCGCTTTTTCCGTGTCGGTGAAGAGCACGCCGTAGAGCCTTTCCGGATTGATGTTATCATGCACATATCTGTCGCTGTCCGGTCCTACCGTCACCTGCTGCCCGCGTCCCTTGCTGTCCCAGACCATGAGGTAATCCATGTACCTCGTGCCTGTGTCCATCGTGACGGCCATCAGGGGCTTCTGCCTCTGGAGTTCGAGCAGGAAGTTGGACATCGAAAGTATGCATCTCTGCACGGTGCTGGATACGGCATCGACCTCATTCCTCTGCCTGGATTTGAAGACCTCGGGGAAGCGTGCAACCATCCTCGACGCGATTTCCCTATGTTCGCGGCCGCCCCTTGGGGTCAGCATCTCGTACATGCCGTCGGCCGTCTCCATCATCGTCCCGATCTGCCTGCGCAGATCTTCACCACGCGCGGTGAGTATTCCCGATCCCGATGCTTCTGCGAGCAGGTCTGCGACTGCAGTGAAACTCCCTCCCTGACCGAGGTCATATCGGCTTCCATGGCGGCCGACGTGGCTTACATAGAAGGGCTTGTAGCCTTTGGGAGCGGGAGTTTCCCCTCCGATTGATGGAGAGTAGCTGTGGTGATATCCGTTACCTATGTTGATGTCCTGGCCGAGCCTCTCCTTGGTGAGCTGGGCATTGGCCGGGACGGATAGGACGGTAAGTGCGGCGTAGAGCACTGCCGTATGGAGCGAAAGTTTCATGGATTCTTGTGTTGGACTGCAAAAATACGGAAAATGATGTTATGCTCCATCATGTGGAACAAAATGCGATTCTAAATAGCAAAAAAGGGGAAAATGGGCGAGAAAAATAGAACTCTGGTCGCAGTTTTGAGTAATTTATGCCATACTTTTGCGACGCAATAACAAAAGTTACCGATCTAAAATGAAAAAGATTCTTACTGTGGCCTTAGTGGCTATGTCAGCAATCCTCGTTTCATGCAACCAGAAGGAGACCCTCCTTCCAGCAGGAAACGGAGAAGAGATTTTCGAGCAGTCTTTCAACGTGCTCGAGGAAAGTGAAATTTCAGGCGCAGAGCTTTTCTCTGACGTAACTGCCGGCCTTCAGGACCAGGTTGATCCGGAGGTCTACGAGCAGCTCCTCAATGCTTTCAACGCATCCGACGCGAAGCTCATCAGCAAGGACCCTCAGACCAAGGCAATCGTCCCTGCTCTCTATAAGACAGCCCGCGTGGAGTACCAGACTCTCGATCAGGACAACCAGCCTGTAACCGCTTCCGCACTCATCGTCTATCCTCTCTTCAAGAAGATCAAGGAGGTGATGCTCATCAACCACGGAACCCATATCGGCTTCATGCTCGTACCTACCAAGTACACCTCCGTGGAGGCGATCATGGCAGCTACAGGTGCTCTCTGCATCCTTCCTGACTATATCGGCCTCGGCTCTTCAGCGAAGCATCCGGACCTCTACCTCAACCATGAGGTTCACGGCCGCACCAGCGTTGACGCTCTCCTCACCCTTCTCGATTTCGCGAAGGCGAAGAAGCTTCCTCTCGACAGCAACTACAAGACCACCATCTTCGGTTACTCTCAGGGCGGTTCAGTGTCCCTTGCGTCGCTCCGCCGCGTGCAGCAGCTCGATGCCGCCACCCAGAACAGGCTCCACCTCGAGCACGTATACTGCGGTGAGGGTCCATACGATCTCCGCCAGACTTTCGAGAGCTATATCAAGGACTATGAGGCCGG
Organism: Bacteroidales bacterium; assembly: GCA_024402115.1. The sequence continues at coordinate 148,975 of JAKSJQ010000001.1, forward strand.
TAAGAAGATGGGTCTCGGCGCCGTGATTCCGCTTGTCATAAACAGCATGTTCAACAGCTACCCTTCAGAGGTCGCTGACATGAACTATGAGGATTTCTTCACTCCATGGGCGCTCTCTACCGGCGTCCCTCAGCACATCCGCGCGAACAAGGAGGGTATCATTGACGTGATGCTCAAGCTCAACGGCGCTGACCTCGGCAAGATCCTCAACTTCGACTATCTTGAGGCTTACCCTGAGAACCTCGCGCGTCTTCTCGAGCTCATGGACCGTCAGAACCTCTGCCACGGATGGGCTCCAGAGTACGACCTCACCCTCTTCCACTGCACCCCTGACGGAGTCGTTCCGTTCTCTAACTTCGAGCAGGCTTACGCAGGTCTCAACAACGAACACATGAACACACGCATCGTGCCGCTGAACGAAAAGATCATCGGCGATGCCCTTCTCCAGCATATCACCGGCATGCTCATCATGATCGAAGAGCTTCTCGCCGATAAGCTGTAAACCTGAACTTTACTCAACAAATAAGCCACCGTCCTCCCCAGGCGGTGGCTATTTCTTTTCTTATCGTGCATTATTTATTAAGAATACCTTTGTATTATAAAAAAGAATACCTTTGTATTCAACCTAATTACAGTATTATGAAACGAACATTGATTCTTCCCCTTGTCGCATTGCTTGCAAGCGTTGCGGCTGCCGCCCAACCAAGGGCCGTTGGTGCTTATTTCTCAGCTATCAGTGAAGGCGTGTATTACCAGCACTCGCTTGGCGGGAAGCAGTTCCTCGAGCTTCGCGTCGGTGCCGATATCGGACTGCTGAACGGCACAGGACTGGGTTTCGATGCGGGTGTCGACTATGAATTCATCTTTGCGAGCTATCCCAAGTCCAACGGAACCTTCAACCTGTGGGCCGGCCCCGGCGTGCACGGCGGATATGGATATACCACGCTGATCCATCCCGTCAATGATCTGAATCCATTCGTTTCACTTGCGCTCAACTTCGGATTTGACTTCACCTTCAACAAGCATCTCCAGCTCTTCGCAAAGCTGAGCCCGAAGGTCGGAGTGACCTGGGGCATGACGCATGATTCTGACAGGGAGGGCATAACAAAACGCACCCAGGTCGAATTCGCCAGGTCTGTCGCCGGACTCATTCCTGAGCTGGGTGTCGCTTATTCTTTCTAGGTATCTGGACTTTACTCCTTCTCCTGCGGGAAGAGTATGCGCAGGATGAACGACTTGATGGCAGCTGCGGACTCGCGGCCGAGGTTGCCGTGAGGCGCTCTGTCGTTCAGCAGGATCTCTGCCTCTACTCCGGCGTCATAAAGCGCCTGATACATCTTCAATGCCTGTGCTGACGGCACTCTGATGTCCCTCTGTCCGTTGATGATGAGGATAGGAGGGTCGTCAGGACTCACATGGTAGAGAGGGCTTCCCGCCTTCACGAGTGCGTATTCCTGAGGGAATCTTTTCGGATTCCTGCTCACCGTGCCGAGGTTGCATTCCTCGGTGGTGAGGCCGAAGAGCTGTGAGCGGCTGGAGTTCGGGGCCTCTACGAGATCGTACACCTGGGCGTCGGTGCGGCCGAGGTCCGGACGTGCATAGAGGTCTGATGCAAGGGTGAGGAAGTCGGTCATGCCGTAGCAGTCCACGCATCCTATCACGTCGCTGTCCACCTCAAGGTTGCCACCTATTGTGCCTTCCATCTCTTCTTCGCCGTTCGATACGGCAGCCAGAAGTGCGAGCTGGGAACCGGCAGACTCGCCCATGGTCATGATGCGCTGCGGGTCGATGCCGTAGGTCTCTGCATTTGCCTTGAGGAAGCGTATCGCTGCCTTCACGTCATGTATCTGCGCAGGGAAGATAGCCTCTCCCGAGAAGCGGTAGGTCGCAGCCGCCACCGTCACGCCGCACTCGCGGAGCTCCATGAGCGCCTGTATCTGCTCACCGCCGGCGGTGTCGAGATTGTTGTCGCCTGATACCCACGCACCGCCATGAACGAAGAGCACGACTGGCTGAGGTTCCTCGCCGACGCCCTTCCAGATGTTGATGTTGAGGGTCTTGGTGCCGCCGTCCGCGGTTGGCGCCTGTGCGAATTCCACGTTCCTGTACACGGCTGGCTCTGCAGCCTCCTGGACGGGCTGCTGCGCGCACGATGCCAGCGCTGCTGCCGACATCATCGCAAGTATGATATTGCTGCGTTTCATCTCTTTCTAGCTTATTTTTTTGTTATTTGCCGGCGGCCCAGAGTATGCCACGCTTCATGATTTCGTATGCCTCCGGCACCTCAAAGTCGGATACGACATGGCAGAGCGAAGAGTAGAATACCCTGCCTTCGCCGTACCTGGTCTTCCACACTACCGGCATCACGTGACCGTCGATCCATGAGGCGTGGTCGCCGTTGAAGGTGGTCGTCGCAAGGACCTTGACATTAGGGTCCACATGCATGTAGTACTGCTCCGAGACCATGTGGAAGTCCTTCAGACCCTTGGTGACCGGGTCCTTGTGGTCGGTGATGTTCACGTCGTAGTCGATGACCCCGCCCGGGTGCGCAACCCACTGGCCGCCCACCATGAACTGGAATTCGGTGTTGTTCCTGAATGAGTCGCCGATTCCGCCGTGCCATCCCGCAATCGGCGTGCCGCCCTTCACCGCTTCGAGGAGGCCTCTCTCCTGTGCTGGTGTGATTCGGCCCATGGTCCATGCCTGGATGATGAGGTCCACGTCCGCCATGAGCTCGGCATCGGTGTAGACGTCAAGGTCTTCGGAAGAGGTCACGGTCGCGCCCTGGGACTCGAGCCATGGGAGCAGGAACTCGTGGCAAGGTGCAGGGTCATGTCCGTCCCAACCTCCATATACATAGAGGACGTGCTTGCCCTCAAGGGTGCCTTCCGGCTTGTACCCGCTCTGGCATGCTACGGCAGCGGCGCAGAGAAGGAAGAATAGGATTCTTTTCATAGTGTGGTGTAAGTGTGTTGGCTCGATCAATTCACAAATGTAGGGCGTTTTTGTCGTAAAAGTTTGAAATAATGTCGCCGTTTTGTGCGTATATTTGAAAAAATTGGCAACTATGAACAGAATATTATCTTCCATGGCAGTGCTGCTGCTCTCGGGTCTGATGTATGGACAGTCTGTCGACATTACGCGCAAAGTCGGAAAGGTCTCTGACATGGAGGTCGGAATGACTTCGTTTGACAAGGACACAAGCGCTTCCGTTCTGGTACTTTGGGAAAGTGAGGAGATTGCCATCGAGATGACAAACGATGGTGATTTGAGAAGGCATTGTACTCACGTCGAGAGAGTGAAGATATTGAAGGAAGACGGAAGGGATTGGGGTGATTATTCTTTCACTCTCTATGACAGATACGATGAGGATATGTACAATATCAACGTCACCACCTACAACATGGACAACGGCCATGTCACGGCCACAAAACTGCCGAAGAAGTCCATCTACAGGACGAGGGAGAGTGAGGCGACCAAGCTGACGTTCTCTGCTCCTGAGGTCAGAGTGGGATCGGTGCTTGAGTTGTCTTACGAGATGCATTCTGACGATTACTGGGACGTAGGAACACACTATTTCCAGCATTCGGTTCCAGTTAATTACAGCGAATTGGAGGTCAATACTCCGAAATGGTTAAGGTTCAGTCGTTTTACGCGCGGCCCTGTGACCCTTGCCTTCAAGGAAGAAGATAAGTCATCCGTCATCTCTGTCCAGGGCGACAGGATGATTCTGGATACTCATCACGAATATTTCACGGGGATAGACATCCCTGCGATGAAGGCTGAGGCGCACGTCTATGGCATATCACAGTATATGTCTTCCGTGACTTATGACCTGTTGGCGCTTGAACTGCCTACTAATTACAAGACTTACAGCACGACCTGGAATGACGTGGACAAGGCTGTTTTGGATTCTGATATCTACACCGTACTAAACTCGAACTGCAGATTCAGGTCCGAAGTGGACGCCATAACGGCACAGGATCTCACACAGATGGAAAAGATCGACAAGATCAGGGAGCTTACGTTGAGCAAGGTGACGTGGAACAAGATCAGGGCGCTTGTGCCGGGAAGCGTGGGTGACGTGCTCAAGGCGGGAACCGGCGACAGCGCAGACATCAATGCCATTCTTGGTTCCGCCCTCAAGCATGCTGGTTTCCAGGTAGATCCTGTCCTCATCCGCAGCCGCAATAATGGCGTGGTGATGGATTTCCATCCTAGCATTAACTCTTTCGACACCTTTGTCCTCAAGATTCAGGGAGAAGGACTTGATCCACTCTACTTGGACGGATCGAGGAAGGACGCTTATTACAACACTCTTCCTGCTGATTTTCTTGTGAAGCAGGGACGAATTCCTGGGGTTGACGGAAGTGGGTACTGGGACGATCTCAGCCGTATTGTCAAGAGCAACGCCGAAGCGGTTTCTGTAAGTGTCACAATCGATGAGGAGGGCCTGATGAGCGGAAGTCTCCGAATGCAGTATACGGGTATTCCATCCTATTTGGTGAAAGGCACATATCATAATGCCAATGACGAGGAAAAGTTCATTGACCTGTTCGAAAATGACATGTCTATCCGAGTCAAGTCCATCACGACGGAAAACATGGATGACTATACCGGCTCTTGCAGCATTAGAATAGAATTCGAAAAAGATTGTGATGTCGCTGGAGATATGGTTTATGTTCCTGCCTTCATCGAAAAGTTCCACGACAAGTCAGATTTCAAGAATCCGGACAGACAGTATCCCGTGGATTTCCCTTGCACCGAACTCTGTAGCTATTCCTTAATGATTGATGTTGCTGATGGATATGTGATCGATCAGATACCGTCTTCTCAGAGGCTTGCTTTCGCTCCGCTTGGAGCCAGCATCCTCCTTCAGGCCAACAAGACCAGCGAAGAGACCGCAACACTCCAGTTCAGATATAAGCAGGATGAGACCTTCCTGAATGTCCCAGACTACCATGATCTCCAGAAATTCTGGGAAGTCTTGTGTAGCGTGTACGAGTCCATGATAGTTGTCAGAAGAGCAGACTAGATGAAGTCATTGATATGCATGTTGGCGACTCTCGTCGCTCCGTTAATAGTATGTGCACAGGGGAAATCTGCGCCAGCTGTCGTCGAGATGCTTCAGGAAGAATTCGTGATGTCATCAAGCGACAGAGCGGTTCATTCTGTAAAAAGCCGAGTCACGGTAAATTCGGAAGAAGGTTCAGAGGCTGCCGTGTTTTCTGAAACGACAGACAGCTACAGGACGCTTACGGCATTCTCGGCGACCATCAATGTCAATGGGAAGAAAATCAAGGCAAAGCTGACAGACGTCGAGACTATACATGCTTCCGGTTCTCTCGTCGATGACGTGGTGTCCAATTACTATGTCCCGGAAGCATCGTTCCCGTATACCGTCGAATATGAATATACGATTACGTATAAGAACGGAGTCCCTTCGTTCCCGGTGTTTCTTCCGGTAAAGACCTATGACATACCTGTGACCAGTGCCTCTTTTTCGATATCCGTGCCGTCCGGGACAAGGATAATGTACCGTTCGTCGGATGGGCCAACCATCTCAAGCAGTGAAGGGAATGACCTGTACGTTTGGACTTATAGCGACATTCCTCCGTTGAAAAAAGAAGCCATGATGCCGCCCGTGACTGATCTCGTCCCGTATGTGCGCGCTGCTCCGGAAGAATTCTTATGGGGGAAGTCCAGGGGTTCGCAGAAATCATGGGAGGACCTCGGTGCCTGGAATGCATCCCTTTTCCCGGTCGATAACGTTCCGGAGGATGTGAGGAACAAGATCGCAACCCTCACAGAAGGGTGTAAGGACGATGTGGGGAAGATAAGGAAGGTCTTAGAATACCTTCGCGACAATACAAGATATGTAAGTATTCAGCTGGGGATAGGAGGCTATGCTCCGTCATCTCCAGAGTCTGTCAGCAAGACCGGATATGGAGATTGCAAGTCTCTGTCATATTTCATGCGGACCTTGCTCAAGGGAATCGGGATTGATTCCTACTATGTCACTCTTAGCACCAGGGACAGGGATTTTCCAGAAGGTTACTCGGCGATGGGTCAGATGAATCATGCAATGCTGTGCGTCCCTGTCGGGAAAGACACAGTCTGGGTCGAGTGCACCAACCCCTCCTTGCCTCTGGGATATAGGCATAGCGGGATTGCCGGCCATCAGGTACTTCTCGTCAAAGAGGATGGGCAAAGTAAGATGGTGCGTGTTCCGGACTACGCAGATTCTCTGAAGTATTCCTATGAACAGGCAGAAATTACGTTAGATTCGGATGGTTCTCTTAAAGCGTCCTGCCTTTGCTCTTTCAGACTTGACGATGCGGAATCATTCGCTGACATAAGAAAGTGGGAAGCAAAGACCCAGTTGGCCAGACTGACGAGAGGATTCCGCGGATCTGTCGGCGATTTCAGACTGCGGAGCGTGTCTGACAATTTCGACGCATGGGACGGGGAATCAGACTATGTCCCACAGATTGACATCCGTTTTGACCTGACTTCCAACATGTATTCCAAGGTTATGGGTGACAGGCTCTTCGTTCCCGTGCCGGTATTCTCGAGAGGGTTGACAGTAAGCCGATCGGAACGTGTACATGATATGTGTGTGACAGGTACGTCTACAATCATCGACAAGATTATAGTGCATGTGCCTGAAGGATATGAAATCGAGGCACTTCCTAAAGTCAATGATATCAGCACTCGGTTCTTTGACATCATATCTACGGTCGAGGATAGAGGGGATATCATAACTATCACGGTCAAATCTACTACAAAGTCCGGCCGTTTCCCGAAAGAGACGTATGAGGAGTATCGTGCGGTTGCCAGGAATCTCAACAGAATCTATGAAAGTAATCTGGTATTCATCAAGAAATAGACGAGTTTATTAAAATATGGTAGACATGAAAAGGATAAATGTTTGGACATGCTTCGGCCTGCTGGTGGCGATGATGCTTATGGCGTCATGCCAGGAGAAAGGTACTGATGGACCTGGAAAGAAAGATGATAACATTTCATTGACTGTGCTTGTTGGCAGCAGTACCAAGGAACTCATCGAGGGCACGGTGACCGTTACTTTCGAGCCAAGCGGAAAGACGGCTGTGTATAATATCGGATCTGCGTCTGCAATTCCTGACAAGAACCTGTTCCAACTGTTCTACTCGAACTTGAAGCTGCTCTTCGGAGAGGACGGCGCGAGGAAATGGTGGGACGAGGTCGTGTCTATCGGCGGCACTGTCTCATGTGAGAAGGGCGATACCCAGTACGTGATCTCCAAGGATTACAGACCTAAGGCAGGCGTTTCCCTTACCGAAGAGGACAGTTACGACATCGTGTTGGCAATTGACTACAAGGTTGACGGCAAGGGAACTACCGATAACTGCTCCTTCAAAGGTATGAAGGGAAATCACTTTGCTGACTGGTGCACCAGGATGTCCGGTCAGCCTTCGACCCACAAACTTTAGGCTGAAGATATTTATCTCCAGCGGCTTCGGTCCTGACTGTCATAAATGTGCGTTTGGGCTGTTTTTACACATTTTACATAGGTCGGATGCCTTGAAATGTGTGAATCGGTCGCATTTGCACATTTTTGTGTGACAGTGATACGTCGTTTCTCCGAATCGTTTACTTTTGTATTCGGACATTCGTTCTGATAGGGTGGTCCAGATGGTGCGATATGGAGAAGAAGGATTTTACGAGGCAGGAGAATTTGTGCCAAGCCCGGTTTCTGGAAGCGGGAAGCTGTTTTCACGTGTGCTCACAGGAGAATCATCCGGTGATATTTCATGACGAGAAGGAATTCAAGGCGGTGATGAACATCATTGCTTTTACTGGGTTTCTCTTCAGGGACATTCACATATTCACCTTTGAAGTCATGAGTAATCACCTCCACTTTGCATTGAGTGGAGAGAAAGACAGGATCAGCTGCTTTCTGCATGTTCTTGTGACAAAACTTGCTGCCGATCCTGTGCTGAGTGGATCGCGTGCGTCTGTCAGGAAACTCAGTTTCAAGATCATTCCCATAGGCAGTCTTGACAATCTGCGGAATGTCATCTCGTACGTCAACAGAAATGGATTTGTCGTCAACCCCGCTCATTCTCCGTTTTCATATCCATGGGGTGCAAACAGGTACTTTTTCAATCCAGAGGCTAAGATGCGTCTTCTGGCGTGCGGGCACAAGGCGACATGTTCCCTCAAGCGTGAACTGTTCCATAGTGACAGGCTTGCCAAAGAAGGCGCTGTCGTCATCTTGGACGGTTACGTATCACCTGCCTGTCTCTGCCGTATTGAAGATGCGGAGTCATTTTTTCGTTCCTGTTGGCATTATTTCCAAAGTGTATCCAAGAACGTGGAAGCCTCAAAGGATATTGCAAAGGAAATAGGCGAGAGTATCTTCTATAACGATGACGAATTGTTCTCGGTTGTTGCTGCGATGTGTGCAAAAGAATATGGGCGTCCGTCACCTACGACATTGTCAAGGGAAGAGAAGCTTGAGGTTGCGAAAAAGCTTCACTATGACTATAACGCCACCAACAAACAGGTGTCCAGAATCCTGAAGATAGGAGTAGACACCGTGAATCTGATTTTTCCGGGTTAATCTGTTTGAAAGCCCCCTTTTTATACATTTCATTGCAAAGGTGTCTTAGGAAATGTGCGTTTGGACCGAATTTACACATATTACGTAGGGCGGATGCTTCGAAATGTGTGTTTTGACCGGATTTACACATTTAGGGAAGGCCCCTACGCGCTTGACGTTTGCCAGGCCATCACCCGAAATGTCCACATGGAACTTTTTCAGTGCAATCCATCACCCCAAATGTCCAGATGACCGAAGAAACAAAAACCAGCCTTGTAGATATCTACAAAACTGGTCTTAACGTGCCCCGGACGAGACTCGAACTCGTACAGCCTTGCGGGCCAAGGGATTTTCTTGCTACTCTCGCTTTTGCACGAGCCATCTCAGGGAGATGTTGTAGTCTGGACTATTTCATCACCATGCTGTCGTTTAGGTGTCTTCCGTATAGTCTCTACGCCATTTACGCATGTCTGCGATTTAGTAAGCCATCGCCAACTCCCGTATCGCTACGGGATAGGTTTCTGTTTGTTAGGAAGATTCTACGTCTGGGGTTTCCCTCAGCGCACTCAAATGATTCCTGGGAATCCTATAAGTCCCTCGTGTCTACCATTCCACCACCAGGGCGTGATGTGGATGCAAAGATAAGATAAAAAATTTTACCTTTGTGCCGCGTTTTGAAAATGCAACGAATTATTGAATCAAACGATATGAAAAAGACACTCATCCTTATGGCAGTTACCATGATCGCAGCGGCAGGCTGCGGCAACGGACAGCCTGAGAGCGAGGTCGTTCCGGCTATCAACCTCGATAACCTCGACACTTCGATCGCCCCAGGCGAGAATTTCTATGACTTTGCGACCCTCGGTTGGAGAAGGGCAAACCCTCTCAAGCCGGAGTACTCACGTTACGGCGCATTCGACGTACTCGCTGACAACAACGAGATCCGTCTCAACGAGCTCTTCAAGGGCCTTACCAAGGTCAAGGCAGCCAAGGGCAGCGACGAGCAGAAGCTCGCTGACCTCTACACCATGGGCCTTGATTCTCTTCGTCTCAATGCGGAGGGCGCGGCTCCTGTGAAGCCTTACCTTGCAGAGCTCGAGAGCGTCACCGACCTCGTGTCATTCGCGAAGGCATCGGGCCAGATGGCCGTATACGGCGGCGGTTCGATCTACGGCACCTATGTCGAGACCGACATGATGGACAGCAACAGCCAGATCCTCTACATCGGCGAGAGCGGACTTGCAATGCGCAACCGCGACTACTATCTCCTTCCTGAGCACGCTGCCCTCCGTGAAGGCTACAAGGCTTTCCTCGAGAAGGTGTTCACCCTCGCAGGCGAGAGCGATGCGGCGCAGAAGGCACAGGATGCTTTCGACGTGGAGATGGCAATCGCCGGCCCATACTGGTCGATGGTGCAGCAGCGTGACATCGAGGCTCAGTACAACCCTATGAGCTCGGCAGATCTTTTCGCCGCTTATCCTAACCTCCACCTCGATGTGTTCTTCGCTGAGCTCGGAATCGCCCCTCAGCAGAAGCTCGTGGTCGAGCAGCCTTCATACCTTGCAGCGATCAACAAGATGTTCACCGACGCTGATGCAGCCAAGCTCCGTCACTATCTCCAGGCAAACGTCCTCCGCGGCGCCTGCGGAGAGATCAGCGACGACTTCTATGATGCATACTTCGATTTCTTCTCACGCCAGATGGCTGGCACCCAGGAGCAGAAGCCACGCTGGAAGAGGGCGATGGCAACTCCTAACAGCGTCCTCGGCGAGGCTGTCGGCAAGATGTATGTCGCAAAGTACTTCCCGGAGAAGGACAAGGAGCGCATGCTCCAGATCGTGAAGAACATCCAGGCATCTCTCGGCGAGCATGTCGCAGCCCTCGACTGGATGAGCGACGAGACCAAGGCCAAGGCACAGGAGAAGCTCTCTAGCTTCACCATCAAGATCGGATATCCTGACACATGGAAGGACTATTCTTCACTCGTAATCGATCCTGAGCTCAGCTACTACGAGAACCTCCGCGCCGTATCGAAGTGGTACACCGAGGACAACCTCAAGGAGCTCGGCAAGCCGGTGGACAAGGCGAAGTGGGGAATGAGCCCTCAGACCGTCAATGCATACTACAATCCTACCACCAACGAGATCTGCTTCCCTGCAGGTATACTCCAGCCTCCTTTCTACAACTCGAATGCTGATGACGCTGTCAACTACGGTGCGATCGGCGTGGTGATCAGCCATGAGATGACCCACGGTTTCGATGATCAGGGCCGTCTCTTCGACAAGGATGGAAACATGAACAACTGGTGGACAGCGGAGGATGCAGCTGCATTTGAAGTGCGCGCGCAGAAGCTCGTGGAGCAGTTCAACGAGGTTGAGGTTCTCCCAGGCATGAAGGCAAACGGCGAGGCCACCCTCGGCGAGAACATCGCTGACCACGGCGGACTCCGCATCGCATACACCGCGATGGAGAACTCATGGAACGGCAAGCACCCTGAGCCTGTCGACGGCTTCACCGCAGAGCAGCGCTTCTACCTTGCCTATGCGACCCTCTGGGCACAGAACATCACCGATCAGGAGATCACCCGCCGCACCCTCACCGACGTGCACTCGCTCGGATGCAACCGCGTGAACGTGTCAGTCCGCAACCTCGACACCTTCTTCAAGGCGTTCGACATCAAGGAAGGCGACGCGATGTTCCGTCCTGAGGAGGAGCGCGTGACTATCTGGTAAGCTTGCGCAGAATCCATCAATCGACAGAGGCCGACCAAAATGGTCGGCCTCTTCTCTTATTTCTGAGTAAATGTGCTAAATTTGTGCATCATGAAGATACGCGAACTCGATACCCTGTCGTTCCTGTACGATCCGGACCATTTCTCCTGGCTCAGGAGACATGTGATGAACCGTGCGTGCAAGAAGGAGATCCGTGCGGCGATGAAGTCCGGTGAGAACGTGGTTGCAGCCAACGCAAAGGCCGCCGAGGAACTCCACCGCTACTATCGTGTCCCTTACGACAGGATTACGACACTCTAGCTATTCTTCGATGCTGGTCCTCAGGTTGCCCTGATATCTCATTGATGACTTGTACGCGTTGTTGCAGTCTATCGAAGCCGATCCGTTGTCCCAGATCTCGATTGTCACCTCCCAGGTGTCGCTGCCGGATTCCGCGTCGAAGCGTATCCTTGTCGGGGTGTCCTTTTTCCTCTGTCCGCTGACCTTTGGCTTGATAGGGTAGTCCTCGAACTCGATTCCTGAAGGGCCGCCGAATGAAGCGATGGTGCTGGTGCCTCTGAATGGAAGGTACGAGGTGACCTTTCCGTCACGGATCTCAAGAAAATATTCACCGAAGGTCTGGATAGCCGGGCCGGCCATCGGGAGCACGGTGTCCACGTCGATTCTGAAGTCCATGTCCGATACGCTCTTGCTGACGCTCTCTGCGAGGGCCTTCTCCTCTTCAGGGGTTGTGGTTGCGAAAAGGATTCCGCATGAAGTCACGAGTATGCTGATAACAGCGATGAAAAGTGTCTTTTTCATGATCATAATCTTTGAGTCACACAAATATAAGAAAAGCTACTGACCAACGTATCCCAAAGTTGCAATACTTATCCTGGTTTCCGGACCGAATGCCGTGCGCAGGGCCTTCCTCGACTCGTTGAGGGTCGAACCGGTGGTGAATACGTCGTCGACGAGAAGCACATGATGCACTCCGCGGTGCTTCTCCGCCTTCCCTGGGTTGAGCGCGAACGCACCGGCAACGTTCATGGTCTTTTCGCTCACGCTCAGGTGCGTCTGGGTCCTTGTCCTCCTCCGTCGCCTGAGAATGCGGGGCTCGAAGCCGGCACCGAGCTCTGCGGCCAGCACTTCGGCGATGATCGCGGCCTGATTGTAACCCCTCCGGTAGTACCTGCTCCAGTGCAGCGGAACCGGCACGACGAGGTCTACGTCCGAATACAGCTCCGAGCCTGCGAGCTTCTCCGCGAGCAGCTTTGCCGCCCACCTGCCCATCCCGACGTTGCCATGGTACTTGAGCTGGCGCGTTATCTCCCTGAATTCTGAGCCGCTCTTGTAGAAGAAAAGGGCTGCTGCGTGGGAGTAGGGCTCATATACGAACTCTTCGGAGTCCTCGAGATCTCGTTGGATAAGGGCATTGAACTTGTCTGCCATCTCGTTGGTCGCCATGTTCCAGTTGTATGTCAGAGGAATGTCGGCGGCGCACGACGAGCAGAGGTGACGCTCTTCCACCGCCAGAGTCCTGCCGCAGACCGCACATGTCCTCGGCAGCACGAGATCAACCATCGCACTTATGCTTTCCCACAGATCCATAGGAACAAATATATGCATATCCGCGATAGAAAATCAAGGAATTTCATTATTTTCGCGTTTCAATCCGAAATTTGCGAATTTTAAAACGACTTTGACAATATGAAAGTTGCAATCGTAGGCGCAAGCGGCGCCGTAGGCCAGGAATTTCTCCGTGTCCTCGATGAGAGGAACTTCCCCATTGATGAGCTTCTCCTCTTCGGAAGCTCCAGGAGCGCTGGCCGCAAGTACACCTTCCGTGGTAAGGAAATAGAAGTAAAGCTTCTCCAGCATAATGACGACTTCAAGGGCGTGGATGTTGCATTCACCAGCGCCGGCGGTTCGACCAGCAAGGAGTTTGCCGAGACCATCACCAAGCACGGTGCGATCATGATCGACAACTCGAGCGCGTTCAGGATGGATGAGGATGTTCCTCTCGTGGTTCCTGAGTGCAATCCTGATGATGCCCTCGTGCGTCCTCGCAACATCATCGCGAACCCTAACTGCACCACCATCATGATGGTAGTGGCGCTCCAGGCATTGGAGAACATCAGCCACATCAAGCGCGTCCACATCAGCAGCTACCAGGCTGCCAGCGGCGCAGGTGCCGCAGCAATGGCGGAGCTCTACGAGCAGTATCGCCAGGTACTCGCAGGCGAGAAGCCTACCGTGGACAAGTTCGCCTACCAGCTCGCCTTCAACGTGATCCCTCAGATCGACGTCTTCACCGACAACGGCTACACCAAGGAGGAGATGAAGATGTACAACGAGACCAGGAAGATCATGCATACCGACTGCGCAGTCAGCGCAATGTGCGTACGTGTGCCTAGCCTTCGCTGCCACAGCGAGTCAGTCTGGGCTGAGACCGAGGAGCCGGTAAGCGTCGAGGCTTTCAAGGAGGCTGTCCGCAACGGCAAGGGCCTCCAGCTCGAGGACGATCCTGCCAACAAGGTATATCCTATGCCTCTCTTCCATGAGAACTGCGACGACGTGTTCGTAGGTCGCGTGCGCAAGGATCTTGCAAACCCTAACGGCATCACCTTCTGGCTCGTCAGCGACCAGATAAAGAAGGGTGCGGCTCTCAACGCCGTGCAGATTGCCGAGGTTCTCATCGAGAAAGGTGAACTCAAGTAGTCATTAGATGATTTCGCATAAGCTTCATACCGCTGAGACTTTCTCTTTCGAGGCCGGAGGTTCGCTTCCCGGCATCACGATTGAGTACCGCACATCGGAGAGGGAATATCGCAAGGGTGACAAGGTCATCTGGATATGTCATGCTCTGACGGCCAATTCCGATCCGGAGGACTGGTGGAGCGACCTTACCGGCCCGGGCAAGTTCTTCGACACGGAGAAATACTTCGTCGTGTGCGTGAACATGCTTACGTCTCCTTACGGCTCCAGCGGCCCCGCTTCAATCAACCCGGAGACAGGCAAGCCGTATTTCCTGGACTTCCCGAAGGTGACGGTGCGCGATATCGTGAAGACTGAGATACTCGTCCGTGAGCATCTCGGCATCGAGAAGGTCGACCTTCTCATAGGAGGCTCGATCGGCGGATTCCAGGCCCTTGAGTGGACTGTCATGGAGCCGGACGTGATCCAGCGTGCGGTATATGTGGCCACCAGTGCGAGGGTCACTCCTTGGGTGACGGCTGGTCTCGAGTGCCAGAGGATGGCGATCAGAGCGGACCATAGTTTCGAGGAATGCAAGGACCTCAAGGGCGGTGAGGCAGGTCTTCGCTGCGCCAGGGGCCAGGCCCTCATCTCGTATCGCAGCTTCGAGGGCTACTGCCTTACCCAGCCGGAGACAGACGATGACGTCATCTTCGCAGACCGTGCGGCTTCTTACGAGCGTTATCAGGGTCTGAAGATCACCAAACGTAATTTCGACGCATATTCATACTATTACCTGACCTACGCGGTGGACAGCCACAATGTCGGCAGAAATCGCGGCGGCGTTGCGGCGGCTCTCTCGCAGATCAAGGCCAAGACCAAGGTCATCGCGATCGACAGCGACTGCCTCTTTCCTATAGTCGACCAGAAGACTTTCGCCGATATGATTCCGGGCTGTGAGTACCATGTCATGACTTCCGCTTTCGGCCATGACGGCTTCCTTCTCGAGTATCCTCAGCTCAGGGAGATTCTCGCTCCGGTGCTCGAGAGTCTCTAGCCTATGACGTAACATACTGATTATCAGCCAAATGATATACGGACGGTTCCCCTTTTCCGGGGAGCCGTCTTTCCGTTATTGTGCTTATAGACAGCGTGTTACGAGCACGGCGGTCCGTGGACCTCGCTATGTTGTATGCAGGCAAAGCTTACACTCTGCGGAACGTCATAGGGAACATTAGTTTGCCTGCGTCGTTCCTCTGGATGGGCATGAAAGTGTCGGTAGCGGACTTATTATTTGATGTTATATGTAGTGATGTATTATGAGGACTTGGAAAGAGACTTTTGGGGAGAATTGTAATACTATAATGTGTTTATTTGTATGAATATTTGTATGGTGTTAAGGAGGATAGTATGGTGACTAATAATGGGGTTATCTAGTAAACGATTGATATTCTGGTCTATATATCGAGTTATTGCAGCTAGAGGATTTCTAACTCTGTCATTAGTTGGACTATTGTTAATAAATTAATAAGTATTCATAAAAATATTCTTTATCCGTTTGGTGGTTATCGAAAAATAAATATAACTTTGCGTTATAAAACTAAATGTGATAATTTCTAAAAAGGAATCATTATGGCGATAAGGGTTTTAAGTGTAAAAGATTATGCTACCAAACTAAAGGCAACCATACAGGCAACCGGAAAATTGGGCTTTACAGATGATACTGCCAAGGCTCTTTCTTTGACTCCTGATAGGTATGTCAAGATTGCATATGATGACGAATGCGACACTTTCTATCTTGTCGTCGTAGATGATAAAGACCCTGACGCTTTTAAAGTTTGTTCTGCTGGAGATTATTACTATTTACCAACTAGCTCATTGTTCCGGGCAATGGGACTTGACTATCAAGCTTACTCCATCATATTCGACATGGCAAGAGACAACTCTTTAGACCAGGAACTAGGAGGAGCGGTTTATAAAATGTTCAAACGCTCAACAGAGAGGAGGAAAAATAAAATGTAGACTCAGTTAGGGACTATAAAAAATGGAGCTCCATCCGGCAAGATCAGCGCTCCATTTAGATGCCATGGGTTTTGGTATATCACAGGGATTAGTCACCCCTGCTGTGCTTAGGCGTTTCAAAAATAGGCAGAGTTTTTCAAATTTCCAAACTCTGCCTTTCCCAAAACGCTATGCACATACCAGCCGACCGTCCTCGCTAAAGGGGGACTTCGGCAATAGTCATCCCGGTTCCATGCCGGGACAGTCACAACCTTGCATGCCTGACCCCGCTTCGGGAGAGGCATGCGCATAGCAAATCATTTATTAATGAAAGAAAACTTTTTAAGTTCTCTCCTGTCCGCAGAGAGAGGAAGCCTCTCGAGCAAGAGGCTATGCGGAATCCTAGGCTGGCTAGTATGCTCGGCCGTCCTGATCATGTGCACCGTCTGGGACCGTCAGGCCCCTGAGATGGTGAACGTTTTCATCTATTCATCAACCGTACTTCTGGGCGTCGACTCGATCACCGACATCTGGAAGTCTAAATCAGCATCAGAAAATGAGAAGTAATATAACAAGAACAATCATTTGCGCCGCGATTGCGGCTGCAATGTCGGCATCAGTTGACCTGTCTGCCCAGTCGAAGTACATGGACCAGTACATGATGCCAGATCCCCAGACCTGGGGAATGATCAAGTATGGTGGCCAGACTCCGGACCTGTACACCGGTACCGTCCGTGCCGAGATTCCCGTCTACACCTACAAGGATCCCGACTTTGAGATCCCGATATCTCTGAGCTACGCGTCGAACGGCTATTTGCCGAACGTTCAGGCGAACTTCGTGGGTCTTGGCTGGACTCTCAATGCGGGAGGCTGCATCAGCCGCCGCGTGCAGGGAATCCAGGACGAATCAGAGTCTTACGTCCAGTATGATAATCATGGTGGAAGATATTCAATCAAAGGTTATAAGTTCTACAATCCCGGCGCTCTCTCTTCAGTGTCTCCAATAAGGCGTTATATGTCTTTTTTTTCGAGGCCATGCTTTGTCGGTGATGATGGGTGCTACGAGACTGAGCCCGACATATTCATGTTCAACTTCCTGGGTCACAGCGGTAAGTTCATCATGTCAGAATCCGCCTGTGTCCATGTCTATGGCAGCAACCATCCGTCCGGAGAATATGCCGTTGACCTCTCTGGATTGAATGGTTCTGGTTTTCCTGACAGTGGAATTTCCATCACAGATGGTACTGGCATGAGATATGATTTTGGAAACCTTGGGGTGTCGACTCCGGCGCCGTATGCAACATACTGGGAAGCCACCGGTCAGGAATCACCAGAGAGACCGGTTTTTGACAATTATGGCAGTTCCTGGAACCTGAAGCGCGTGACGGCCCCCAACGGCAGGACGGTGGAATATTACTATTCCTTCAGGAGCAATGCAATTGACCCATTGGGCAATAAGACCTTGGAGAATTTCCGTCCGTTCGTCGAATACGGAAGTTGGTTAAGTAACGGTTTGCAGACAGGTTTTGACGAAGCCACTCATGCCATGACCGTCGGTACGTCCCTGACCTCAACTGACCATTCCTCGGCATACTATATAAAGGAGTCAATTTACCAGCCGGTCCTCGACAGCATCGTGATAGACACCGCCTGCAAGATCGAGTTCATATATTCGTCGAGGACTAGGGAGAAGGTCGGCCCTGCTGACTCACAGTCACTCTCAACGCCGGGTAAGTTGAGCGGCATTGTCGTCAGCGACCTCCGATCAGGAAGGGTACTGTGTTCATGCAGCTTGGGCTACACCTACTCTTCGTCTGAAGGCAATCCGGTCATGATGCTGAAGAGCGTTAATGTCTCGGGTGTCGGCGAGTACTCTATGGATTATTATCACGAGGATGACGTGTTCCCGTACCATGGCAGCGCAGCCATAGACCATTGGGGTTACTATAATGACAATACCTCGGGAATCTCATCTCTTCTTCCTGATTTATTGTTGGACAATGACACATATGTGGAGACGGTGGTTGGTACATCGAGAACTCCGAATCCAGAAAAGTCGATGTTTGGCATGCTTCGTACCATTAGTTACCCGACTGGCGGCACAACAACATACGAATATGAGCCTCACGACTATTCAAAGACAGTGACGAGGGATATGACAGACCGCAGCCGTCTTATGCCGTATCTTAAGATTCTTCCTAACATAGCCGTAGCTGGCGGTCTTCGCCTGAAGAGGGTTACAGACGCATCTGGGTCTACGTCCACCTGCAGGACCTATGTCTATGGTGATGGTGTATCCAGCAGCGGGACGATGCTTTCGTTCCCCAGGTACAGCGAGATGATCACAATTGCGAGCAGCAGTATGTATCGCTCCGGTTGCACAATTTCGCTTGACATATCCTCATATATCCTTGATGCTACCCATATCGGCTACAGCTTGGTACGTGAGGTATATTCCGATGGCTCTTCTGTCGAGCATGTATTCAGCGACTACGAGAGTGACCCGGATATCCGTGGTAGTGTGGAGGAAACGAACCTCATCACTATCGAGGAGGACTATAAGGTTCAGATGGCACAAATTCTCTACCCTGACCCGAGCGGTCTTATATTCCGTCACCCTCAGTCGATGTCGACCAGGCGCGGCCGTCTGCTGTGCAGACGCTACAGGTCGTCGGACGGTACCCCTTTGCGTGAAGAGACCATAACCTATACGGGCTCTCCAGACGATACGACCAACGTCGTGCAAGGTGTTCGTTCCTGTTACGGCTACTCGTATGTATACAACACTCTGCTTGACAACAGCCAGCCGTCGAGCGTGACGGTATGTGACCTTGATCCGGTGACGGGGGCCCGAACATCAAAGGTGACTACGTACTCCTACAATGATCTCCTGCAGAAGTCGAGTGAGTCTCTGGCCGGTTCCGACGGCGTAACCCGTCGTAAGAACTTGTTCTATGTGCAAGATATCTATCCCGGGGCACGTACGTCAGCGGAATCGGCTATGGCTGCGCGTAATGTGACCGCGTTCCCTATATACGAGTCGGAGTCGGTGACCGACGCTGCAGGCACCTGGCTGGTGTCCGCCCGTCACAACATCTATACCCAGTCGGGCAACATGTTCCTTCTCTCTACTGTCGGCGAGGGGCAGGTGGCAGGTCGCCAGCAGTATGCGAACACCATCCCCGCCTCGATCCCATACAGGACGGTGGCGACTTACGGCTCGTTCAACAGCCAGGGCCGCCCGTGCGCGGTGACCGACTCCAACGGCATACAGTCCCTGCTGCTGTGGGGTTATGGCGGCCTGTATCCTGTAGCCCTTGTCGGCAACTGCACGACCTCGTCCTTCTCTTCCACCGGTATAGACCTGACATCGGACATTGACTGGAACGACCTCTCCAATGCCCAGGATGCGGCCCTCCGGACCATCCCCGGGGCGTCAGTCACCACGTGGAAGTACCTCCCGTTCGTTGGTGTCTCCGAGAAGATAGGTCCAGACGGCAGGAAGACGACCTACGACTATGACGATTACGGACGCCTTGTGTCGGTCAAGGATACGGACGACGATAAGGTCGAAGAATATCACTATAACATAATAACAGAATAGAATATGAAAAACCATATACTTAGAATATCATTCATTGCATGCCTCGTCGTCGGTCTTCTGACGGGGCGTGCCCTCGGGGCGGTCCCTGTAGTTGACTCCGTTCCGGACTACGAGATCCATTTCACGAATGCCTGCGAGAGCTACGACGGCAGTGCCGTGCCGGACAAGTATGTGAGCGGTTCGGGCGGTACAGCTCAGGTTGCTTTCTGGTGGACCGGTATCCCATACACACAGTCGCAACTGCTTAGCCGTATTAATTCGGCGCTCTCAGGTTCGGGCATAACTGTGAGCATAAACAGGTACACCACACACACCGGCGCCGGTATGCCTTCGGCCTCTTTCGTGCTGACGTTCCCCGCACTCCCTGAATCCCGGGACATGCTCCGCGTCCGCGTGAGCGGCGGCGGCGTTACGTCGGACATCGTCCAGACTCCTCCTCAGAGCATCACGAGCAACGGCAGGAACTGGGTCGAGACGC
Organism: Bacteroidales bacterium; assembly: GCA_024402115.1. The sequence continues at coordinate 169,053 of JAKSJQ010000001.1, forward strand.
GCCGTTACTTTGGTACCGGTTCGTCAGATTACGTGAGCGACATCGTCTACTACAACGGTCTCGGTCTCCCGGAGCAGTCTGTGAGCAGCGCCGCGTCCGGCAACGGAAGGAGCATCGTCACGCCCGTGACCTACGACGATTGCCTGAGAGGTGACGCGAGGGAATGGCTGCCGTTCGAGTCGACCGTGAGCACGGGAGTGTTCACCTCGAACGCGACTTCCGCGTCCAGGTACTCTTCCACCTACGGCGCGCAGGAGAGCGGCCATGCATTCTCGGAGAACGTGTTCGACTCGTATTCTCTGAACAGGAAGGTGTCGTCCCGTAAGCCAGGCATCGCCCACGGCACCGCGGACAGGAAGGCCGTGACGGAGTACGGCATCTCGACCTTGGCGGATCAGGTGAAGAGGATAGTCTACGACCCGTCCATGAGGAGCATCTCAGTGCCGACCAACCCCTCCCCGTATGTCGTCGGCTATCAGAAGACGGTGACCACCGACGAGGACGGCAGGCGAAGCGCGACCTTCACAGACTCGGAGGGCAAGGTCATTCTCTCGAGGGTCTATGAGAAGGACCCATCAGGCGGATACGTCCCCTATGCTGACACCTACACGGTCTACGACGGCGCTGGCCGCCCGCTGTGGGTCATCAGCCCGGAGGGCTCGGTCCTCATAGGTCCGGAGGCCCTCTATACGGAAAGCGGAGACGTGGCGAAGAAGTGGACGACGGTCTACAGATACGACGGCTACGGCAGGCTGACCGGCAGGAGGCTTCCCGGCTGCGGCTGGGAGGAGTACGTATACGACAGGGGCGACCGACTCGTTCTGGAGCGAGACTCGACCCTCCATGCCCAGAACCGCTGGATATATCACGTGTACGACAACCTCGGCAGGGAAATCGAGAGGACGGTGGTGAGCGGTACGTCTTCGATGGAATCCATTCAAGCGAATTACGACGGATGTCCAATGATGAATTCTTATCCATATCCGAGCCACTCGGCGGATGTCGGTGCGGATTACAGGAAACCATACACCTCGATCGGCAGCTTCACTCTCGTGAAGCAGCTCTATCAGGCGAGATACGGAAACTACAAATACAGGACAGGCACCTCGTCGACCGGCACGTCCCTGTTCAATATCCCGGCAGCTCTCTCCTTCTCCGCAGTGAACGGAGTGGTGTCGACGGGCGACAGGAGTTCAGACACCAAAAACCTGAAGATCTACGAGAAGGTGTGGATTCTTGGCGACAACGTCAGCGGCGGCTCCACTGACGCTTACGTGGAGAGGACGTTCCACTATGACGGCAAGGGTCGTCTCATCCAGACCGTGGAGCGTAACCAGTCAGGCGGAATAAGCAGGACGAGCACGAGTTATGACTTCAGGGGCCTGCCCCTGACCGTGAGGGAGGACCACACCTTCTCCTCGTCCAGCCAGTATTCGGCTCCGATGCATCGTACGGTGGCCTACTCGTATGACGACCGTGGCCGCGTGCTCACGGAAGCGGTGCAGGTGAACAGCCTCCCCGAAGCGACCGTGTCGTATTCGTACGACGGAATAGGCAGACTTTCCGAAGTTACCTACGGCAACGGTGTCAGCGAGTCGAGGACTTACACTGTCCAGGGCTGGCTGAAGGAGATCTCTGCCCTGGATTCCAGCCGCGACACCCTTTTCAGGGAGACCATGAGGTACTGGGATAACCCGGAGATCGCAGGTGGAAGTTCTCATCCGCTGTACAGCGGAATGATATCAGGGGTAGACAGCCGCAACGGAAGCGGCACTTCGTCGTCGGGTACTCTTGATTATGACTACAGTTATGACTATCTTTGGAGACTGACGGAGGCGAACCTCCCCGGCACTGACAGTTGGGCCGAGAATGGCATCACCTACGACAGGAACGGCAACCTGAGATCTTTGACAAGACATGGCGGTTCGGGAAGCATCCTCGATGCGCTGAACCTGAGCTACTCCGGCAACTGTCTTGCGGCGGTGTCCCATTCGGGCGGCACATGGTCTTACGGCCATGACGGCTCGGGCAGGATGACCTCCGACGGCAGGCTTGGCGGCATCGCGGTGCAGTACGGCGAGACCGGTCTCCCGAGAAGGACGATGGGCCCTCCGGGCAGCGGCATCGCGACGACGGAGTACTCGTACCTGGCAGACGAGACGAGGCTGGGAGTGGCCCAGAACAAGGGCACGAACTCGTCTCCGACCTACTACGGCTATCTGAATGCTGGAAGCTTGAACGTGCTCCACAACGGTGCGTCGGTGGTGTTCGAGAGCAGCGCGTACGAGGCGGGAGTGATCTATTCTCACGGCCTGATGTACTTCACGAGGGATCACCTTGGTAACACGAGGGTCGTGACCGACGGAAGCGGCAATGTCGTCGAGAGGAACGACTACTATCCTTTCGGCGAGCGTCACTCGGACAGCTCGATGCCGACGGCGGCCACCAACAGGTGGCGCTTCGCGGGGAAGGAGATTCAGCCGCTGGGAGGTACGGGCTGGCTTGACTTCGGCGCAAGGCAGTACGACAGCTTCCTTGGGCGGTGGACCACTGTGGATCCTCTGGCAGAGAAGTATCCAGGAATCAGCCCTTACTCCTACTGCGCGGGGAATCCGATCAACTTTGTGGATCCGGATGGAAGTAAGATAAGAATATCTGGATCTTCTTCATTTGTCCAACAAGTTGAAACTATGATGTCTTTCCTTAAAGATCATGGGGCATATGATGGTGTTGAAAGATTGGAGTTAGACGATCGTATTACATATACTATATCTGAAGGTGCAAATCAGTATGATGGTAACAGATTCGTTATCATGTGGAATCCATACTATATGCACATGTCGGAAGATAAAAAATTACTTAGATCTTCTGTTATGTCCTTTTTGCATGAAATAGGCCATGCGGTTGAGCACCATGATAATCCAACGGATTATTATAATAATAGCTTAAAGTATGACAGAAGATATGATAATTATGAAGAGCGACGTGATATTACTGAGTGGGAACCTATCTACGCGTACTTGCTTGGAGAGATTGATGATGAAAATGACGTTAGGTCTACTCATTCCGGATATCCGATTTTTGTGGGAGATATGTCAATTGAAGAACAAAGTAAATTAGCGCATTTTTATAACGTATTTATTCCTCAACTCTCACCATTAACACCTCCAAAACAATGGGTAGAATAGTAGCAATATTCTTTAATATATTACTTTTTTCTTTACTGGGACAATCTTTGCAAGCGAAATCAGATTGCGGAAAGTATGTTGTCGCATACTATATGTTGTCGCATCCATGGGCTATAATGTTTGATTATGATCCGTTTGTATCAGAATATTTGGAAGACCCAGGTGCACATGGTCTTAGAAAGATTGTCATAGAAGATGATGATCTGTATGATTTGTTGTATCGTGATGAGTCCCGGTGGAAAAGAGAAGAAGGTTCCTACAAGGATTTTGGACATTATATTATCAGAGTGGAGTTACATGATGGTGATACGACGGAGACAATCAATTTGAGTCAGACAAGGTTTTTCCCACTTAAGATTAATGACAGTGTTTTCTTTTGTCCGCCTTATTATAGATTAGTCCTGGAATCGTTATGTAAATATGATAGTCACCTTTCTGATTGCTACAATGATCCTGTCTGGGGACCAGAGTCTGTATATGTGAAGGTTGATGTTGGTATACCTAAAATTGATGACTCGCTCTTATGTAAGATAGTAATGCTGGCTAGGCAACCTGAACTGGAGATCTTTCATAAAACAAAGACTTCAATAAAGTATTAATTCATGACAGGTAGGGTCTCCGTTCGCGGAGACCCTATTTTCACCTCGTTCCCCCTCAGCGCTAACGCATAATAGTCGGATTGCCTCTGCAGATTGGGTAGTGTTTATCAGGGGTAGACAGCCGCAACGGAAGCGGCACGTCTTCGTCGGGAACTCTTGATTATGACTACAGTTATGACTATCTTTGGAGACTGACGGAGGCGAGCCTCCCCGGCACTGACAGTTGGGCCGAGAATGGCATCACCTACGACAGGAACGGCAACCTGAGATCTTTGACAAGACATGGCGGTTCGGGAAGCATCCTCGATGCGCTGAACCTGAGCTACTCCGGCAACTGTCTTGCGGCGGTGTCCCATTCGGGCGGCACATGGTCTTACGGCCATGACGGCTCGGGCAGGATGACCTCCGACGGCAGGCTTGGCGGCATCGCGGTGCAGTACGGCGAGACCGGTCTCCCGAGAAGGACGATGGGCCCTCCGGGCAGCGGTATCACGACGACGGAGTATTCGTACCTGGCAGACGGGACGAGGCTGGGAGTCACTCAGAACATCGGCACCTCGTCATCGACGATCTACGGATACCTGAGCTTCGGGAACGTGGGCATGATCCAGCTGGGCTCGAATCTCAGCTTCGAGAGCAGCGTGTTCGACGGCGGAGTAATCCAGAGCGGCGGCGTGAGGTACTTCATGAGGGATCACCTTGGTAACACGAGAGTCGTGACCGACGGAAGCGGCAACGTCGTCGAGAGGAACGACTACTATCCTTTCGGCGAGCGTCACTCGGACAGCTCGATGCCGACGGCGGCCACCAACAGGTGGCGCTTCGCGGGGAAGGAGATTCAGCCTCTGGGAGGTACGGGCTGGCTTGACTTCGGCGCAAGGCAGTACGACAGCTTCCTGGGAAGATGGACTACGCTCGACCCTCTTGCCGAGAAGTATCCTGGCATCAGCCCTTACTCCTACTGTGCGGGGAATCCGATCAACTTTGTGGATCCGGATGGACTAGACAGATGGGAGATAAATGGCCAAGGAAGAATCGTAAATAGATATGAGGATACAACACGGGATGCATTTTATTTTATAACAGAAGATGGTATAGATGAGAACCGTTCAATAACTTTTAGCTATAATACATTTCATGAGGATGGCGGGATATTTTCTTCTTATGATGGAAGATCGTCTGCAGATTTGTTTAGGTTTTTTTCCAGAAATGCTTCTATTGAGTTTGGGCTCATTGCGGACTCGAAGGATGGTTTTCGGGTTTTTACAGATAACAAACCAGACAGAATCGATATGAATAAAGTTGCAAATGACCTTGAAGTTAAAGGCAATACTATCAGCATAATGATCCATAGTCATCCACGTAATACATTGCCTTCTGGTTTCGGAAATAATAAACTCGGAGATAGATTTATTGCGATGTTATATGATGAGTCAAATTACGAGATCGTTAGACATTATGTTTATCTTCCATCGTATGATCAAATAATGTCGTATACAAAGGATACGATTAGTAAAGAATTGCAGCCACTTTATAATGCGATCAAAGAACTTTAATGTATGCATACTTTTTATTTGAAAATTATACTACTAGTGTATTGTAATATTGATAATTAGAAATATTTTTCTTATATTTATGGTATA
>JAKSJQ010000010.1 GCA_024402115.1 Bacteroidales bacterium
TCGCCCACGTCACCGCTCTTCTCCGGATGGAACTGAGTTCCGTAGAAGTTCTCGTACTTGAGCGCAGCGCTGAACATCTTCTGTCCGTGCCTGCAGGTCGCGATGGTATCCGGACAGAGCTCAGGATAGTATGAATGTACGAAATACACATGGGATCCGCCGGCCATGCCCTTGAAGAGCTTACCGTCGAGATTGTTGATCGAGTTCCAGCCCATGTGCGGAACCTTAGCCTCAGGATCCTCAGGGAACCTGCGTACATGGGAATCGAAGATGCCGAGGCACTTCGCATCGCCCTCCTCGCTGTCCCTGCACATTATCTGCATTCCCACGCAGATACCGAGGACAGGACGGCGTATGCTCTTGATGACGTTTACGAGACCCTTCGCCTCGAGGTTGGCCATCGCATCCGCAGCGTTGCCTACGCCTGGCATGATCACCTTGTCAGCCTTGAGGAGCACGGCAGGGTCATCAGTGAGCACATACTCGCACCCAAGCCTCTCCAGGGCGTTCTTGACGGACCTGAGATTGCCCGTATTATAATCCACTATTGCTATCATAGCAGTCCTTTGCTTGATGGAAGTTCATAACTGAATACATTGCGCCTTACCGCCTGGCGAAGCGCACGCGCGAAAGCCTTGAACACGCTCTCCGCGATATGATGGTTGTTCTCGCCCCTTGCCTGGACATAGAGGTTGCACTTCATCGCGTCGCTCATCGACTTGAAGAAATGCTTGAACATCTCCGTAGGCACGTCGCCTACGTACTCGCGGGTGAACTCGACGTCCCATACCAGTTCGCTCCTGCCGCCGAAGTCCATCAGACAGATTGCCCTGCACTCGTCCATAGGAAGTACGAATCCATATCTGTCGATTCCGACCTTTCCGCCGAGAGCCTTGGCGAGGGCCTCTCCGAGGGCGATTCCCACGTCCTCCATGGTGTGGTGCTCGTCAACCTCGAGGTCTCCCTTGCAGCTGAGCTGGAGGGACACACCGCCGTGGTGCACGATCTGGTTGAGCATGTGGTCGAAGAACTTCAGTCCGCTGTCCACTGATGACTCGCCCTTTCCGTCAAGGTCCACCTTGACATAGATGTCGGTCTCTCCGGTCTTGCGGGCCACGGCCGCGCTGCGCTCGGTGCTGCGCACCGCCTCCACGACAGCCTTCCAGCTTTCGCGCGGATTCTCGGAGTCTATCTTGAGGCCCTTGGCGCCGAGGTTGCGCGCGAGCTGCATATCGCTCTCGCGGTCACCGATGACGAAGCTTGCAGCAAGGTCATACTCACCGGAAAGGTACTTTCCGAACATGCCTATTCCCGGCTTACGTGTATCGAGTCCTTCCTCAGGAAAGCTGCGGTCGATGAGCTGGTCATCAAATACCACGTCCTCGCCCTCGAGGGTCTTGAGCATCTTCTCGTGAGCAGGCCAGAAGGTCTCCTCAGGGAAGGATGCCGTGCCGAGGCCGTCCTGGTTGCTTGCCATCACGATCTCGTAACCGAGGCCCATCAGAGCCTTCATACCGGAGATCGCGCCGGGCACGAACTCGAGCACCTCGAGCGAATCTATCTGTTCGGTGACAGGCGGCTCCACGATGATGGTACCGTCCCTATCCACGAATATCGCCTTCTTCATATAGCTTCAAAGATTCAAGAAGTTTCACATTCTCCTCAGGGAGTCCGACGGTGATGCGGACACAGCCCTGGCAACCCTTAACGCGGTTGCGGTTCCTCACGATGATTCCGGTCGCGAGCAGGTGGTTATAGACCCTGTCCGCATCGTCAACCTTCGCAAGGATGAAATTGGCCTCGCTCGGATACACCTTCTCGACGAAGGACATCGCCGCGACAGCCTCTGCAACTACCGCACGCTGGGCGACTATCTCGTTCACCCTGGCGGAATTGTCCTCCTGGAGGGCCTTGAGCGCCGCTTCCTGCGCAAGCTGGTTGATGTTGTATGGATATTTGACCATGGACATGAGCCTGATCACATATTCGTCCGCGAATGCGAGTCCGACCCTGAGACCGGCCATTCCCCATGCCTTAGAGAGGGTCTGGAGCACGACAAGGTTCGCAAACTCGCCTATCTTGGCAATAAGGCTTGGCTCAGAGCAGAAGTCTATGTAGGCCTCGTCGACCACGACTATACCCTTGAACCTCTCGAGCAGATCAACGATCTGCGCGTTCGAGAAGGCATTTCCTGTAGGGTTGTTCGGAGTACAAAGGAAGATGGCCTTGGTATTGGCATCACATGCTGCGAGAAGCGCGTCGTTGTCGAGGCTGAAGTCCTCGCCGAGCATGAATGGCTTAACCGCTATGTCGTTCATGTCCGCAGCAACGGCGTACATTCCGTAGCTCGGCGCGATCGCCACCACGTTGTCCTTTCCCGGCACGCAGAACACGCGGAAGACCATGTCGATGGCCTCGTCGCTACCGTTGCCGATGAAGATGTTCTCCACTGCGGCACCCTTGATCTGGGAAATCCTCTCCTTGAGGGCCTTCTGGTGTGGATCAGGGTAACGGTTGTAGCCGGTAGGATAAGGACTCTCGTTGGCGTCGAGAAAGACGCCGATAGGTCCGCTGTACTCGTCCCTTGCCGTAGAATATGGGCAGAGGCTGCGTATGTTCGCCCTTACGAGCGTTTCGATTTCCTTACTTTTCATAGGTTCTCAGCTTTACTGCGTTTGCATGTGCCTGGAGACCCTCCGCCTCGGCCATCGAGACGATGGTCTTTGCAAGGCCGTCCAGCCCTTCCCTGCTGATTTCCTGGATGGTCATCTTCTTCATGAAGCTGTCGAGGTTCACTCCGCTGCATGAACGCGCCCATCCGCAGGTAGGAAGGGTATGGTTGGTGCCGGATGCGTAGTCACCTGCGCTCTCCGGTGTATAGTTTCCAAGGAATACGCTGCCGGCAGCTGTGATCTTGTCGGCAATCTCCCATGGGTTCTCCATAGAGATGATGAGGTGCTCCGAAGCATATTCGTTCGCGAATGCGACCATCTCGTCCCTGGATCCGAGTACCACGAATCGGCTCTTCTCGAGAGACTTCGCCACGAAGTCAGCGCGGCTCAGGAGCTCGGCCTGACGGAGTACCTCTGCCTCAACCTCGGAAGCAAGCTTGTCGCTGTCGCTCACGAGCATTACCTGACTGTCTGCACCATGCTCCGCCTGCGAGAGGAGGTCTGCTGCGACGAAAGCCGCGTTGGCGGTAGAGTCAGCCATGACCATCACCTCAGAAGGGCCAGCAGGCATGTCGATTGCCACCTGACGGTTGCCCAGGAGCTGCTTTGCAGTGGTCACGTACTGGTTGCCAGGTCCGAAGATCTTGTCGACCTTAGGCACTGACTCGGTACCGTATGCCATCGCTGCGACCGCCTGCGCGCCGCCGACCTTGTAGATCTTGCTGATGCCGCAGTAGGAAGCCGCATAGAGCACTGCCGGTGCCACCTTTCCGTTACGGGCACATGGAGTACAGAGCACCACCTCGCTGCATCCCGCTATGGCAGCCGGAATCGCCAGCATGAGCACGGTAGAGAAGAGAGGTGCCGTACCGCCTGGGATATAGAGTCCGACGCTCCTGATAGGAACCGGTCTCTGGATGCACCTGACGCCGAGCGCAGTCTCGACCTCCACCTGGGAAGGATACTGAGCCTCATGGAAGGCTGTGATGTTGCAGGCGGCGTTCCTGATAGCCTCCTTGACATCCTCCGCCACGAGAGCGGCTGCTTCGGCAACTTCAGCCTCGCTCACTGCAAGGCTTTCCATATCGAGTCCGTCTATCTCCCTTGCGAGTCTGAAAAGGGCTGCATCACCCTCCGTCCTCACACGTTCGATTATCTTCTCGACCCTATCCCTGACGACAGGATTGAAGTCGGATGGTCTGGCACAGAGGCCTGCCCATTCCTTTCTGTCGGGATTTCTGTATATCTCCATGATATTATTACTATGGTATGATCTTGTCAATATCGAGCACGAGTATGCCCTCCGCGCCTATTGCCTTGAGCGCGCGAACTTTCTCCCAGAGGTCGTTCTCGTCCACCACTGAGTGGAGAGAGCACCAGCCTTCAGCCGCAAGCGGCATGACGGTCGGGCTGCGCATGGCAGGAAGGAGCTTCACCGCTTCCTCGACTGAGCTCTGAGGGAGGTTCATGAGTATATATTTCTTATTCTTGCTCACCTTCTCGGACTCGATCCTGAAGAGGATTTCCTGGAGGACTTCCTGCTCCTCTGCGTCGAGATTGCCATTGGAGATGAGCACGGCCTCAGACTCGAACACGGTTTCGACCTCTACGAGTCCGTTGCTTACGAGAGTGCTGCCAGAAGATACGATGTCGAAGATGGCATCGGCGATGCCTGCGGCAGGAGCGATCTCCACCGAACCGGTGATGACCTCAACCTTGGCGTCTATGCCCTTCTCGGCAAGGAACTTCTTGAGTATGACTGGATACGAGGTTGCAATCCTCTTTCCGTTGAACCACTCGAGGCCGGGATAATCGACAGACTTAGGAAGCGCGAGGGAAATCCTGCACTTGCTGAAGCCAAGACGGTCTACTATCTCTACAGGAAGGTCCTTCTCCGCCACTTCGTTGTAACCTACGATACCAAGGGTAGCGACGCCGCTTGACACGAGCTGCGGGATGTCGTCATCCCTCATGTAGAGTACCTCGATAGGGAAATTCTTCGACTTGGAAAGGAACTTCCTCTTGGCATCGTCTATCTTGATGCCTATGGAGTTGAGAAGTCCGACGGTGTCTTCGTTAAGACGACCTTTAGATTGAATTGCAATGCGTATCATAATTGTCTCTGTTTTGTTTCTGATGCATAAAAAAATGAGGCTTACCTTGCGGTAAGCCTCATGATATTCTGTCTATGACTGCACATGCTGAAGCCTACCAAGTCTTGCGGAGATGGTGGTGCTCGTGGTGGAATGCGCAGTTGAATGTTCTCATAACCCTACGAAGGTAGGAAAGATTATTTGCAAAAACAAATAATTAGAGAACTATGCACCAGTTATGAGTATCCTCCTCGAGACCATCCTGGATTCCGCGGATGCGGTCGTAGAGCTTGCGGCTCACCTTTCCGCACTCGCTTCCTGAAGGGACATGGATGGTTTTTGTGATTTCGTTGCTCTCGAGTGCCGGCTTGTCGTCGATGCTGCAGATAGGAGTGATCACGACTGCTGTACCGCAGGCATTGATCTCCTCGAATTCCGGAAGCTCCTCAACGTAGACAGCCCTCTTCTCCACTGTCATGCCAAAGTCCTCTGCCACAGCCTGGAGAGTCTTGTTGGTGATAGATGGAAGCACAGAGTTAGAAAGAGGAGTCACATAGGTATTGCCCTTGATTGCAAGGAAGTTGGATGAACCGAACTCGTCGATCTTGGTCTTGGTGGCAGGATCGAGGAAAAGGAGCTCACGATAGCCGAGCTTGTGGGCAAGGTTGTATGGATGGAGCGAAGTCGCATAGTTAGCTGCGAGCTTGAACTGACCGGTACCATTAGGTGCAGCACGGTCATAGTTCCTGGCAAGTACTGCAGTGCCAGGTGTAAGGATCTTCGCGCCGGAGTAAGTACCTACAGGGGCACACATGACTGCGAAGAGGACCTCATCCGATGATGCGATACCGAGCTGAGGGTTGCATCCGATGAGGACAGGACGAAGGTACATCGAAGCACCGTGTCCGTAAGGAGGGAGGAACTCGATGTTCGCCTCGACGCACTTGATGCACATGTCGATGAACATCTCCTCGGTAGGCACTGCCATGTCGAGGTATGAGCCGCTCCTGCGAAGACGCTTGGCGTTCTCATCAGGACGGAAGATACGGATCTTGCCGTCCACGCCCCTGAAGGCCTTGAGGCCCTCGAAGCAGGCATTTGCGTAATGGAACACTCCAGCGAATGCGCTGAAATGGAAATCAAAATCGTGTGAAGCTACAGGCTCGGACCATGCACCGTCCTTATAGTAGCTTGTGATGATGAAGCTGGTCTTCCTATACTTGAAGGAGAGATCTGACCAATCCAAATCTGCCATAGTATTGTCTTTTTAATTAGATTCTTGATGCTACCCAATCACCTACCTCTGAGGTGCTGTATGCCTTTCCGCCGTTTGCGAGGTCCTCAGTCACGACGCATGCGTCGATGCTTGCGGATACCGCGTTCCTGATGGCCTTACCCTCCTCGAGGAGACCGAGGTGCTCGAGAAGCATTGCAGCCGAGAGTATGGTTGCGAGAGGGTTCGCGATGTTCTTGCCGGCTGCCTGAGGATATGAACCGTGGATAGGCTCGAATACTCCGGTGTGCTCGCCTACCGATGCTGACGCAAGGAGACCCATTGAGCCAGAGATGCAGCTTGCCTCGTCGGTGAGGATGTCGCCGAAGGTGTTCTCTGTCACGAGGACATCGAAGAACTTAGGCCAGGTGATGAGCTTCATCGCTGCGTTGTCGACGTACATGTAGTCGGTGGTGATGTCTGGATACTCACCCTCGATCTCCTGTGCGACCTGCCTCCAGAGCCTTGAAGACTCGAGGACATTGGCCTTGTCGACCACGGTGAGGTGCTTGCGACGCTTGCCCGCGTACTCGTATGCGAGACGGAGGATGCGCTCTACCTCGTGGCGATGGTAGATGTTGGTATCATAAGCGGTGTCGCCGTTGTTGAGACGTCCCTTCTCACCGAAGTACATACCGCCGGTAAGCTCACGGATGCAGATGAAGTCGGCACCCTCTACGAGCTCCTTCTTGAGCGGAGACTTGTCGACGAGTGAGGAGAAGGTCTCCACAGGACGGAGGTTTGCGAAGAGACCGAGCTTCTTGCGCATTGCGAGAAGACCCTGCTCAGGGCGTACCTTTGCCTTAGGATCATTGTCGAAACGTGGGTCACCCACTGCTCCGAAGAGGACTGCATCAGCCTCGAGACAGGTATTGAAGGTCTCGTCAGGGAATGCAGAACCGGTCGCGTCGATTGCACATGCTCCGACGAGGCCGAAAGTATATGTTACCTTGTGGCCGAACTTCGCAGCCACGGCATCAATGGCCTTTACGGCCTGTTCAACGACTTCGGGTCCGATACCGTCACCCGGAAGCTTTGCGATTCTGATGTCCATATCTATTGATGTATTATATCAAGGTTTTCCAAAATGTTGAGCATCTTGACGGTCGCCTTGATGGCGGCCTCTGTCTGGTCGGAGTCGATACCCCTGGTCTTGAACTGGTAGCCGTTGCTGTCCCATGTGATCGTAGTCGCAACGAGCGCATCCGTCTTTCCTCCCGGAGGAATGGTCACCTGATAGTCGGCAAGGACGGGATGAGGCTTCTCGAGTCGGTCGTATATCTTCCAGATCGCCTTCATGAAGGCATCGTACTGTCCGTCTCCGACTGCTGAATCCTCGTACTCGGTACCATGGATGTTGACCTTCACGATGGCGAAAGGCTTCATCAGCCTGGTCAGCTGAAGGCTGTAGTTCAGGATGTGGATGTTGTCCGGAGTCTCCTTCGAGGTCTCCTTGAGCACATCGGCGATGATGAAAGGAAGATCCTCCGCGCTCATGGACTCCTTCTTGTCTCCGAGTTCCACGACTCTCGCCGTCACGAGCTTGACCTGTTCCGGGGTGAGGGTCATGTTCAGAGCCTTGAGGTTCTCCACGATGTTGGCCTTTCCGCTGGTCTTGCCGAGCGCATACTTCCTGACACGTCCGAATCTCTCCGGAAGCAGGTCGTTCACATAGAGGTTTCCCTTCCTGTCGCCGTCGGCATGAACACCGCTGCTCTGGGTGAAGACATTCTCGCCCACGACAGGCATGTTCTCCGGAACCCTGATGCCCGAGATGCTCTCCACATACTTGCAAACATGGGTAAGCTCGCTCTCGTCGAGATTGTTCTCAACCTTGAGCATGTCATTCAGGATCACGGCCATGCTCGCCAGAGGAGTGTTTCCTGTCCTCTCTCCGAGTCCGTTCACGGTAAGGTGGAGACCACTGACACCGGCCTTCACGGCTGCGTAGCTGTTTGCCACTGCGAGGTCATAGTCGTTATGTCCATGGAAGTCGAAGTGGATGTCGGGATAGCGCTCGGTCATCTGCGCGACCATCATCGATGTCTGGTCAGGGTTGAGTATTCCGAGGGTGTCAGGAAGCATGAATCTCCTGATCGAGCTGTCCTTGAGTCCGTCCACGAGCTGGAACACATACTCAGGAGACTGGAGCATTCCGTTGGACCAATCCTCGAGATAGATGTTGCATGAGAGTCCGCGGGACTCTGCCCTGGAAACGACTTCGAGAATGTCGGCTATGTGCTGCTCCGGGGTCTTCCTGAGCTGCGTGGTGACGTGGCGCAGGGATCCCTTCGCAAGTATGTTGACCACCTTTCCTCCGGCATCGGCTATCCAATCCACGGACACGCCGCCATCGATGAAGCCGAGGGCCTCGACTCTCTCAAGGCAGCCCTTGGAAGCCGCCCAGCTGCATATTGCGCGGAAGGCATCCGACTCGCCACGGGAAACCCTGGCTGAGGCAACCTCAATCCTGTCGACCTTGAGCTTCTCGAGGAGCATGCTCGCGATCGCAAGCTTCTCATTCACGTTGAATGAGACGCCGGCGGTCTGTTCGCCGTCCCTGAGGGTGGTGTCAAGAATTTCCAGCATATCCTAATATCTGACTGACGCAGCCTCGTACTTCTCTATCTCAGCTTTCTGCTGGAGGAGATAGTCGATGTCGTCAAGTGCGTTTACGAGACAATACTTCTTGTATCCGTTGATGTCGAACTTCTCTGAGCGTCCGGTGGTGAGGTTGGTGACGGTCTGTGCAGGAACATCTACCTTCACCTGAGCCTGAGGATCGGCAGCGATGGTCTGGAAGAGCTCAGCGAGGAACTCCTCAGACACTACCACAGGAAGAACGAAGTTGTTGAGCTCGTTGTTCTTGTGGATATCGGCGAAGAAGCTTGAGATCACGACCCTGAATCCATAACCGGCGATTGCCCAAGCGGCATGCTCACGGCTGGATCCTGAACCGAAGTTCTTGCCCGCTACGAGAATCTGGTGCACACCCTCTGAAGGGGCAGCACAGAACGCAGGGGTATTGAACACGAACTCCTTCTTAGGAGTATTGTCAGCATTGTACCTCCAATCCCTGAAGAGGTTGTCACCGAAGAACTTCTCGTCCCTTGAAGTAGCCTTGAGGAAACGTGCAGGGATGATCTGGTCGGTGTCCACGTTCTCGAGAGGAAGAGGAACACAGGTAGACTGTATGATGTCGAACTTTGCTTTCATTGCCTTAATACTTTAAAGAAGAGTCCTTGGGTCGGTAATCACGCCTGTCACGGCTGCAGCAGCGGCTACGAGCGGGCTTGCGAGGAGAGTCCTTGACTTAGGTCCCTGACGTCCCTCGAAGTTACGGTTGCTGGTAGATACTGAATACTTGCCTGCAGGAATCTTGTCGTCATTCATCGCGAGGCATGCAGAGCAGCCTGGCTGACGGATCTCGAATCCGGCTTCCTCGAGAATCTTGTCGAGGCCTTCCTCACGGATCTGCCTGTCGACAGCCCATGAACCCGGAACGAGCCATGCGATGATGTTGTCGGCCTTGTGGCGGCCGTTTGCGATGCTTGCGAACGCACGGAAGTCCTCGATACGACCGTTGGTACATGCTCCGAGGAACACGTAGTCAACCTTCTTGCCGAGGAGCTTCTCGCCTGGCTGGAATCCCATGTAGTCCATAGACTTCATGAAAGACTGGCTTGCAGTCTCCGACATTCCCTCGAGAGAAGGGATGGTGGCGTCGATGGCCATGCCCATGCCAGGGTTAGTACCGTAGGTGATCATTGGGTTGATGTCAGCTGCGTTGAAGGTGAGTTCCTTGTCGAAGACTGCGTCGTCTCCGCTGCGCAGTGTGCTCCAATATGCTACGGCCTTGTCCCATGCCTCACCCTTAGGTGCGTACTCGCGACCCTTGATGTATGCGAATGTAATTTCGTCAGGAGCGATGAAACCGCCGCGTGCGCCCATCTCGATAGAGAGGTTGCAGAGGGTGAGACGACCTTCCATGGTCATCTCGCGTACCACTGAACCTGCGTACTCGATGAAATAGCCGGTCGCGCCGCTGGTAGTGATCTGAGACATGAGGTAGAGAGCCACGTCCTTAGGGGTCACTCCCCTTCCGAGGCTACCCTCGATGTTGATCCTCATTGACTTAGGCTTCGCCTGGAGTATGCACTGAGATGCGAGCACCATCTCGACCTCACTGGTACCGATACCGAAGGCTACTGCTCCCATGGCACCGTGGGTGCTGGTATGAGAGTCGCCGCAGACTATGGTCATGCCAGGAAGGGAAAGACCCTTCTCCGGTCCTACGACATGGATGATACCGTTGTTCCTGTCGAACATTCCGTAGTGAGTGAGACCGAACTCGGCAGCGTTTGCAGCGAGGGTGTCGACCTGAGTCTTCGAGATAGGATCCTCGATAGGCTTGTCCTGGTCATGGGTAGGAGTGTTGTGGTCAGGCATACAGAATACCTTATCAGGACGGAGGCACTTGATACCCCTGTTCCTGAGGCCTTCGAAAGCCTGAGGACTGGTCACCTCATGACAGTAGAGGCGGTCTATATAGAGCTGGGTAGGGCCATCGTCGATCAGAGATACGACATGGCTGTCCCAGATCTTGTCAAACAAAGTGTTCATCTTACTTCACGAATTTGTTGATACAATCGATATACGCCTCGACGGATGCCGTGATGACGTCGGTATTCGCACCGAAACCATAATATACATGGCCAGCGTGCTCCACCTGCATATGGACCTTACCGAGGTCGTCAGAACCCTTGGTGATGTTCTGGATGGTGAACTCCTTGAGGGTCATGTTTCGGTTGATGATCTTCTTGAGAGCATTGATAGAAGCATCCACAGGACCGTTGCCGGAAGCAGCAGCCTCGAACTTCTCGCCTGCGATGTCGAGACCTATGCTGGCTACAGGACGTACGCCCATACCTGAAGTCACCTGGAGGAAGTCGAGCTTGATGTGGCGGTTCTCCGCACGCTCTGCACCTGCAAGAACGAGAAGGTCGTCGTCATTGACCTGCTTCTTCTTGTCGGCCATCTTGAGGAACTCCTGGTATACGCCGTCGAGCTTGTCGTCAGCGATTTTGATGCCGAGGACCTCGAGCCTGTAGCGGAGAGCCGCGCGTCCGCTCCTTGCGGTGAGGACGATGCTGTTCTCGTCGAGGCCGATGTCATGCGGATCGATGATCTCGTAGGTGCTCATGTTCTTGAGCACGCCGTCCTGATGGATGCCGGAAGAATGCGCGAAGGCGTTCTTGCCGACAATGGCCTTGTTAGGCTGGACAGGCATGTTCATCAGACTTGAGACGGTACGGCTGAGAGGATAGATCTTCTTCGAGTTGATGTTCGTCTGGAGGTCGATGTCGTTGTGGCACTTGAGGATCATGGCAACCTCCTCGAGGGAGGTGTTACCTGCGCGCTCGCCCACACCGTTGATGGTAACCTCGCACTGGCGTGCTCCGTTGAGGAGACCGGCCATAGTGTTGGCAGTAGCCATACCGAGGTCGTTGTGGCAGTGGGTGGAGATGATCGCGTTGTCGATGCCGTCCACGTGCTCGACGAGATACTTGATCTTTGCTCCATACTCAGATGGAAGGCAGTATCCGGTGGTGTCAGGGATGTTGATAACCTTGGCACCGGCCTTGATCACGGCCTCCACCACCCTTGCGAGGTACTCGTTGTCGGTACGGCCTGCGTCCTCTGCGTAGAACTCCACCTCGTCGACGTAGTTCCTAGCATACTTCACAGCCTTGACCGCACGCTCGATGATTTCCTCGCGGGTCGAGTTGAACTTATACTTTATGTGGGAATCCGAAGTACCGATACCGGTATGGATTCTCTTATGCTTTGCGTACTTGAGCGCCTCTGCAGCGACGTCGATGTCCTTCTGGACAGCACGTGAGAGTGCGCAGATGGTTGGCCAGGTCACAGCCTTGGAGATCTCCACTACTGAGTTGAAGTCTCCCGGGCTGGAGATCGGGAAGCCGGCCTCGATAACATCGACGCCGAGCTCCTCGAGGCTCTTGGCCACCTGGATCTTCTCAATGGTATTGAGCTGACATCCTGGTACCTGCTCTCCGTCCCTGAGGGTCGTATCAAATATGTATACCCTGTTATCCATTCAATCTTACTTGTTGTCGTTCTCTGGGCGGAGCTGACGTACGGTAACGGCAGTCTGCCACATCTCTGACTCACGGAGTGCCTTGAGCTCCTTCTCGAGACCCTCACGATAGTCTGGCTTAGAATTGGCGTCGATAGAGATCTGAGCCTCGTTTCCGCACTTCACGCTTGCATAGAGCTTCTCAACTACAGGCTTGCATGCATCGTGGAATGGGCCCATCCAGTCGAGGGCACCACGCTGTGCGGTGGTAGAGCAGTTTGCGTACATCCAGTCCATACCTTTCTCAGCGAAGAGAGGCATGAGTGACTGAGTGAGCTCCTCAACGGTCTCGTTGAATGCCTCTGAAGGAGTGTGGCCGTTCTCACGGAGTACCTCGTACTGTGCGAGGAGGAGACCCTGGATAGCACCCATGAGTGATCCGCGCTCACCGGTAAGGTCTGAAGTAGCCTCACGCTGGAAAGTGGTCTCGAACATGTAGCCTGAACCGATACCGATACCGAGTGCGAGGGTACGATCCATAGCGCGGCCGGTAGCGTCCTGGTAAACTGCGTATGAAGAGTTGAGGCCACGGCCCTCTACGAAGAGACGGCGGAGTGAAGTACCTGAACCCTTAGGGGCAACCATGATTACGTCAACGTCAGCTGGAGGTACGACGCCGGTGCGGTCGTTCCAGGTGATAGCGAAGCCGTGTGAGAAATAGAGAGCCTTACCTGGAGTGAGGTAGCCCTTGATGGTAGGCCATACTGACATCACTGCTGCGTCAGAAAGGAGGCACATGATGATGCTTGCCTTCTGGCATGCCTCCTCGATACCGAAGAGAGTCTCACCTGGTACCCAACCCTCGGCAACTGCCTTCTCGTAAGTCTTGCCTGGGCGCTGTCCTACGATAACGTTGAAACCGTTGTCCTTGAGGTTAAGAGACTGGCCAGGGCCCTGTACACCGTAACCGATGACTGCGATGGTCTCGTCCTTGAGGATTTCTCTTGCTTTCTCTACAGTGAATTCGTCGCGGGTAACGATGTTCTCGATAACGCCGCCAAAGTTCATTTTTGCCATAATTGTTTTCTTTTTATCTATTAATTATTTCTTGTCTATCTCTTGTGCTTGTCAATATAGCTTGCGAGGATGTCATGCTCCTTCACAAGATACTCGTTGTCTACGTAGTAGAAGGCCTTGAGCACGTCTACCTTCTTCTCTATATGCTTCACGATGGATTCCACCTTATCGATGGTGGTCCTTGTCTTGAAGGTGAACCTGTGTACTCCTTCGAACTCCGATGGCTCGACGTTCAGGGTCTCGATGTTGAGGCTGCGCCTTGTGAAGGCATTGGCGATCGCACCGAGGAGTCCGACCTGGTTCTCGGAATAGACCGAGACCACGAAAAGATGCTCGTTATTCTCCATAATCAAACCAATCATCATTATACAACATAATCTCATTGACGTTCTTTCCAGGAGGAATCATAGGGAATACCATTCCTTCCTCGAGAACGTGTGCGTCAAGGATGTAAGGCTTGTCGTCAGAGAGCATCTCCTCGATCGCCTCCTTGAGCTCTTCCCTCTTCTCCACCTGGCGGTACTTGATGCCGTACGCGCTGGCAATGAGAGAGTAGTCAGGGTTGATCATCCTGGTATATGAGTAGCGCTCGTCATAGAAGAGTTCCTGCCACATGCGCACGTTTCCGAGCCAGTTGTTGTTCAGGAGGACTATCTTCACGCCGGTTCCTTCCTGCATGATGGTACCGAGCTCCTGGATCACCATCTGGATACCGCCGTCTCCTACAAGGCAGCATACCTGACGGTCAGGACGTCCGATCTTCGCACCTATTGCGGCAGGGAGTCCGAATCCCATGGTTCCGAGACCGCCGGAAGTGATCATGCTTCGGGTCTGGTTGAAGCGCGAGTAGCGTGCTCCGAGCATCTGGTTCTGTCCGACGTCGGTGACGATGAGCGCGTTCTTTCCGGATACCTCAGCAAGGGTGTCGATGACCTCGCCCATGTGGATCTCACCGCTCTCAGGATGGATCTCAGGATCGATGACGCGGTGCTTCTCGACTGCATCACAGATGGTAGAGGTAAGTCCCCAATCCTCGCGAGGCTTCTGCTCGATGAGCTCGGTGATCATAGGAAGGACAGCCTTCGCGTCGCCGAGTACTCCGAGGTCAACCGGAATCACCTTGTTGAACTCCGATGCATCTATGTCGATATGGATCTTGCGCGCCTGGATTGCGTAGGTCGCGGTATTTCCGGTCACACGGTCGTCGAAACGCATTCCGACTGCGATGAGCAGGTCACACTCCTGGGTCATCACGTTAGGCGCGATGTTGCCGTGCATTCCGACCATTCCCCTGTAGAGTGGGAAGCCGTCAGGAAGGGCGCTGAGGCCGAGGAGGGTCGATCCGCATGGGATGTTGCCCTTCTCCACGAGAGCCTGGAGTTCCTTCTCCGCACCGGAAAGGATGATACCCTGACCGAACACGAGGAAAGGCTTCTTGGCCTCGTTGATCATCTTCGCAGCCTTGCGGACCACGTTATCCTGGATCTCAGGATATGGATGATAGCTTCTGATGAAGCTGCACTTCTCGTAATTGAAAGCGGCCTTGCCCTTCTGCGCGGTTGCGGTGAAGTCAAGGACGACAGGGCCGGGACGGCCGGTAGAGGCGATGTAGAATGCTCTCGCCACTGCCCACTGGATGTCCTCCACGCGACGGATCTGGTAAGACCACTTGGTGATAGGGGTCGTGAGTCCGATGACGTCAGTCTCCTGGAACGCATCGGTGCCGAGGAGGTGGGTCGCAACCTGACCTGCGATGACTACGACAGGGGTACTGTCTATCATTGCATCTGCCACGCCGGTGATGACATTGGTAGCACCAGGACCTGAGGTCACTGTGACTACGCCAGGGACACCCTTGGCACGCGCATAACCCTGCGCTGCATGGATGGCTCCCTGCTCGTGGCGCACGAGGATATGCCTGAGCTCCTTCTTGTAGTCGTAGAGCTTGTCGTAGGTAGGCATGATCTGGCCACCGGGATATCCGAAGATTGTGTCGACACCTTCGGCAATGAGTGACTTCAGCAGTATTTCACTACCGCTGAACATCTGTTCATCTGTTATCTGTTCTGCCACTTTGATATAGTTTCTTCGTTAGTCTTCTATGATTCTTACGGCACCCTTGTCCGCTGAGCTGACCATGGCAGCATAAGCCTTGAGGGCCTTGCTTACGGTACGCTGGCGGAAAGGAGGAGTGAAGGCCTTGCGGCCACGTGCCTGCTCCTCTTCCCTGCGCTGAGCTAGCTGCTCGTCGCTGAGCTTCACGTCGATCTTACGGCTAGGGATGTCGATCACGATGATGTCGCCGTCGCGCACGAGACCGATGTTTCCGCCTGCCGCTGCCTCTGGAGAGATATGTCCGATGCTGAGACCGGAAGTTCCGCCGCTGAAGCGACCGTCGGTGATGAGCGCACATTCCTTACCGAGGTGCATTGACTTGATGTATGAGGTCGGATAGAGCATCTCCTGCATACCAGGGCCACCCTTAGGGCCTTCGTATGTGATCACAACGACATCGCCGCTCTTCACCTGACCGCCGAGGATTCCCTCGCAGGCAGCCTCCTGGGAATCGAACACCTTCGCAGGTCCTTCGAAATGCCAGAGCTCCTCCGCAACGCCCGCAGTCTTCACGACGCAGCCGTCCTTTGCGATGTTACCGAAGAGTACGGCCATTCCGCCGTCCTTGGTGTATGCATGCTCGAGATCCCTGATGCAACCGTTCTCACGGTCGGTGTCGAGGGTCTCATAGCGACAGTCCTGGCTACCCATCTTGATGCTGAACTTGCCGGCAGGAGCCGAGCGATAGATGCGGTCAGCCTCAGGATCGATGGTCGCACCGGTGATGCTGTACTTTGCTATGTCCTCGCCGAGAGTAGCGCCGTTCACCCTCTTGCAGTCAAGATTGAGAAGTCCGCCCTTCGCGAGCTCACCCATGATGCCGAGAATACCACCTGCGCGGTTCTCCTCCTGGATGCTGTACTTCTGCCAGTTCGGAGAGAGCTTGCAGATGAAAGGAACCTTGCGGCTGAGAGCGTCGATATCTGACATCTTGAAATCCACTCCGGCCTCGTTGGCTACTGCAAGGAGATGGAGCACGGTGTTGGTCGATGCTCCCATCGCGATGTCGAGGGTCATGGCATTGAGGAATGCGTCACGGGAAGCGATGCTCTTAGGAAGCACGCTCTCGTCGCCGTCCTGATAGTATGCGTATGCGTTCTTGACTATCTGCGCTGCTGCATCCTTGAAGAGCTGGATGCGGTTCACATGGGTAGCGAGGATGGATCCGTTGCCCGGAAGGGAGAGACCGATGGCCTCGGTGAGCGAGTTCATAGAGTTCGCTGTGAACATTCCTGAACATGCGCCGCAACCAGGGCAGGCTGAATTCTCCACGACGCTGAGTTCCTCGTCGCTGACAGTGGTGTCACCGCCCTTGACCATGGCTGTGATGAGGTCGGCATTCTCGCCATTGACCTTTCCTGCCTCCATTGGGCCTCCGGATACGAAGACTGCAGGGATATTGAGTCTCATAGCTGCGAGGAGCATGCCCGGGGTAACCTTGTCACAGTTGCTGATGCATACCATAGCGTCTGCCTTGTGGGCATTTACCATGTACTCGACGCTGTCTGCGATGATGTCTCTCGAAGGAAGCGAATAGAGCATTCCGTCGTGGCCCATTGCGATTCCGTCGTCGACTGCGATCGTATTGAACTCTGCCGCATAGCAGCCGAGCTTCTCTATCTCAGCCTTGACGATCTGGCCTATCTCGTGGAGGTGGGTATGGCCTGGAACGAACTGCGTGAACGAGTTCACGACCGCGATGACGGGCTTGCCCATCTGCTCTTTCTTCATTCCGGTAGCGATCCACAGAGCCCTTGCTCCGGCCATTCTCCTACCCTCAGTAGTTGCTGAACTTCTTAATTTGTGTTGCATTCTATATAAAACATTGAAGCCCTCCTCGTTTCCGAGAAGGGCTTAATAAACTTCGTTATCGTAAGTTATATTGCGCGACTCCCCGGCCCTCACGTTTTTTCACAAGGACTAGAAGGACGACGCTAATAAGGACGTTCGATATGTTATTGATTGACTTCATCAATGGGGAGGTCTGAATAACAAGGACAAATTTAGACATTTATTCACCAAAAAGCAAAGGTTTCGCCAAGTTTTTTAAAAATTTTATAATGAATTGTAGCAGTTAGGTCCATAACTAAGGAAATTGTGTCATATTTTTCTGACAATCACATAGATTACGGCTATATGAGTTCCAATCTTTTATCGTAAATTTGCAGCCCGAACAAAAAACAAACGAGACCATAAGATGAAAAGCTATCACTACCAGCACAAGGTACACTACTACGAGACTGACAAGATGGGACTCACCCATCACTCCAACTACACACGCTTCATGGAGGAGGCCAGGATCAGCATGCTCGAGGACCTTGGATACGGGTATGAGAAGATGGAGGCCGAAGGAGTGATCTCTCCGGTAATGGCAATCACCACGGAATTCAAGAAATCAACAACATATCCCGACCTTATCGACATCGAGATCAAGGTCGCCGAGCTCCTCAATTTCAAGATCAAGTTCGACTACAGGATGAAGGTTGGAGAGCAGCTCGTCTGCCATGCGACCTCGCTCCACTGCTTCCTCACAAGGGAGGGACGCCCGATCGCAATGGCTGACAGATTTCCAGATTTGGTGAAGGAATTATCGGAAATGCTTATCGAAAAGTAGCAAATCCGTACATATTTCAGTTCCTATAGTCCATCGGGCTTTTAAATTTACAATTTATACATATCTTTGCCGTCGCTTCTTCACGCTAGATTGACATGAGAATAACAAGCGGCCCCGTAAGGGTATTCACTGCGATATCATCCATCCTTCTCTTCTGCGCACCATCCTTTGCGCAGAAGTCGGACAATACTTTCAGACTCAACGATTTCTACTTCGAGACAAGGCTTGGCTACGAAGGCTTGATGGCCGGAGAACGCCATGACCTCGTCAAGGACGACTCAGGCTTCCGCGGAAGCTGGCTCAACATGAGACTAGACGGTCAGATCGGCGACAATCTCAGCTACAGCTACCGCCAGCGCTTCACCAAGGGGACCAGCCGCGCCTTCTTCGACGCAACCGACTGGATCCACCTCGACTGGAAGGCCACAGACTGGCTCACCCTCTCGGGAGGAAAGCAGGTCGTAGCCATCGGCGGCTATGAGTATGACAGGGCCCCTATCGACCTCTACTACTGCTCTGAATTCTGGAACAACATCGCCTGCTACCAGATGGGTGTGTCAGCAAGCTTCAACGTCTCGGAGCAGGACATGCTCCTCGCTCAGGTCTGCAGCACACCCATGCGCGGATACATCACTGACGGATACATAACTGACGAGAACGGCAAGCCAGCTGGAAACTCGAAGATGGGATTCAACTTCATGTGGTACGGAACCCACGGCTTCTACGAGACCATGTGGTCAGCGAACGCATTCCAGAACACCAGCGACACATGGATGTACTACGTCGCCCTCGGAAACAGGTTCAACATCACCAAGTGGCTCAGGCTCGATGTCGATTTCATGAACAGGATGTCGACGCACCAGGAATTCTTCAAGGACTGGTCTCTCATGACAGAGTTATCCGCAGCCCCTGTGGACGGTCTCCGCGTACATCTCAAGTACACCTGGGACTACAACCAGACGGATTGTGCAGAAGACCATCTCGTGTTAGCCGGCACCGACATGATGAGCATCTCCGGCGGAGTCGAGTACTCCCCTCTCAAGGACAACCGCGGCGCGCTCAGGCTCTTCGCGCTCGCCGGATACAGCACCGGAGTGAACGCCAACTCCTACGGCACACTCATGGGCAACGAGATCCGCTTCCAGGCGGGTATCAAGTTCAGGCTCGGCGTGCTCGAGGGAATCAAGACACTCATCGACAGGAAATAAAACATACCTTAATATATGAAAACCAAGTTCAGATTATCGAGCGGAGTCATCTGCCTCATCATAGTTCTGATCATCTTCGGCTACCTCGCTTCGGTGATGGGTCTGGCGAACATGCTCAACACGATGATGAAGACCGCGCATGACCTTCTGCTCAATACGGTATTCTACATCATGGCGATCTGCGTCCTCACCGGCGCACTTGCAAAGATCTTCGTGGACTTCGGCGTGGTGGATCTCCTCCAGAAGCTCCTCCGCCCTATCATGAAGCCTCTCTTCAACCTCCCAGGTGTGGCTTCGCTCGGTGCCGTGATGACCTTCCTCAGCGACAATCCTGCGATCATCACCCTCGCCAACGACAAGCATTTCGCAAGATACTTCAAGAAGTATCAGATGATCTCGCTCACCAACTTCGGCACAGCGTTCGGAATGGGTCTCATCGTGATCGTGTTCATGATCAGCCAGGGCTATTTCTTCGCTCCTATCATAGGCCTTGTGGGCGCGATGATCGGCTGCATCGTTTCGACTCGTTTCATGCAGTACTTCATCTGTAAGGACTACCCTTCATATCGTACCGAGGACGCTCTCTCTGCGGAGCAGATGGCATCTCTCGAGCATGGCGAGGAGGAGAATGCAGAGGAGAGCGGAGAGCAGGTCTCAATGTTCGTACGCATCCTCAACGGTCTTCTTGACGGAGGTAAGTCAGGCGTTGAGATCGGTCTTGCGATCATCCCAGGCGTGCTCATCATCTCAACGCTCGTGATGATGGTGACCTTCGGAGGTTCGGCCCAGGGCTTGGATGCCGACGGCAACGCAATCGTTGTGTATACCGGTGCTGCATACGAGGGCACAAGGCTTCTCCCTTGGCTCGCAAGTAAGATCAGCTTCCTCTTCAAGTGGCTCTTCGGATTCACGGCTCCTGAGCTCGTGGCCTTCCCTATCACCGCTCTCGGCGCAGTAGGTGCGGCTCTATCGCTCATCCCTGAATTCGCCAGCCAGGGCATCATAGACGGTAACGCCATCGCAGTATGCACTGCAATGGGTATGTGCTGGAGCGGATTCCTCTCTACCCACGCAGCCATGCTCGATTCTCTCGGATACCGCGCACTCCTCTCTCGCGCATATCTCAGCCATGTGATCGGCGGTTTCGCTGCCGGTATCGCAACTCACTGGATCTATGTCGGCATCATGGCGCTCGCGTCCCTCTTCCAGGCCAAGGAGGTCTACACCGTAGAAGGCCAGGCATGGAACTGCAGCGAGACCCAGAGCCACAGCGTCACTCTCAAGGCGATGGACGACGACACCTTCGTGATCGAGAACTGGTTCGGCGGAGCATGCAACGAGGAGCTCGTGTTCACCGTGAATGCAGCAGACAGCACCATCAACGTCAAGAATGCTTATGCATCTGAGGATGGTTACCACTTCGTACACATCAACCAGAAGGCAGCGCCTGGCGATCCTTGCTATGCATCTATCGTCCCTGCCAACGACTACTCCGAATTCGCCGGCGATCAGGAGAGTGGATACTTCTACGCATGGATCTTCGTCCATGATTCGTACAGGCGTCTTCTCGACCGCGGATACTATGAGATCACCTGGGGTGGCAGCCAGCGTTGGGCTGACGTCGCACAGGAGAAGATCAGCGCAGACTTCGAAGCCGAGAAGGCAGCAGAAGCTGAGGAAGAAGCTCTGAGGAACGGCGACTTTGCGACCCAGATCGAAATCCTCAAGGGTCAGATCGATGCCCTCAAGGAGATCGTGAACAATGACGGAAACGCGGCTGTTTCGAACGAATAGCCCGTCAGCAAATACAAAAAACAAATAAGGTGGACCTTTCAAAAGTCCACCTTATTTGTATCAATTTTGTGTCAAACACGTCTTTTCGCCACTTATCAAGTGGCATTCGCCACATTTCTGACGCCCTTACGCGCGTGTGAGACGATTTTGAGTTACATTTGTACCAAGAATGGTCCTGTAGTAGGTCTTCGATACCGGAATCTCCCTGGCATCAGGATGAGACAAGGTGACGGTGGCACGGTTGGACGAACGGTTGAGCTGCGTGATCTTCGAGAAATTCACGAAGTAGGAGCGGTGGCAGCGGTGGATCTCGGTCCCCTCGAGCATCTCCTCCATCTGCTGGGTGCGGCACCTGAGCATGTAGCTGGTGAGCTTGCCCTCGTTCTCGTAGTAGATCTTCACATAGTTGTCCTGCGACTCGATGTAGTAGATCGTATCCGGATCCACCGAGAGCTTCACTGCTCCGGAGTAGTCCTGAAGAGAGATGAGGTCGTCCTTAGGAACTTCCTGATTCTTCGCGAGCAGAGCCTGGAGCATGCGGTTCTCGTCCCTGAGGCTGCGGTAGGCGGTGAGCAGGACGAAGAAGGTGTAAGGGATCACGAGTATGAGGCTGACGCAGAGAAGGGTCTTCAACACGAGCCTTGCGGTCACCTCCACCTCAGTGATCTTGAAGACGGCGGAGAAGAGGACGTAAAGGAAGGACAGGAAGCTGTATTCGATGATGATGTTCACGATATAGGCCGCTGCACCGATGTAGGTCCGTTTCTGCAGCAGGATCAGGATGAACTTGCTTGAAACCATCACGATGATGGCGATGGCATAGTACAGAAGGGTCAGCAGGGCAAGGCGGCCGGTCGAGAAGCCGAGCCACACTGTTGCCGAGAAAGGCTTGTAAAGCAGCATATACACGACGGAAAACGCGAATACGAAAAGCACGGATTCCATCATGAACTTCTTCTGGAGAAGAAATTTCGGGAGAGTCATGAAAGTCGGTTTAAAGAGACAAATATAGAAAAAAAACAGATACTCAGACTTATGAAACGCGTACAGAAGAAACCACTCGAGAAGTTTACCTTCGAATCTTTCAACAAGATCTACGAAAAGGACTTCAGAGAGAACTGGGACAGACAGGCACTCACCAACATAAAGGCAGAGACTCTCTGCTACTCTGACGTAGCCCGTCAGATCGAGAAGCTCCATATCATCTACAAGGAAAGCGGCATCGAGAAAGGTGACAAGATCGCCCTCTTCTCCCCTAACCAGGCAAACTGGGCGGTTTCAATCATATCGATCACAACCTATGGCGCAGTAGCCGTTCCTCTCCTCCACGAATTCAAGCCGGCGAATGTGCATCACCTCGTGAGCCATTGCGGCGCGAAGCTCCTCCTCACCGAGCAGAACCTCTGGCAGGGTCTCTCTACAGATGAGATGCAGAGCCTCATCGGAGTGATCAGGATGGAGGACTTCAGCGAGCTCTTCTCAAGGAGCGAGGCACTCAGCGCAGCAATCGCCAACGCCGAGGCAAGCTACGCTGCAAAATATCCAAACGGATTCGGTCCTCAGGACATCAACTACTACGAGGACAGCGCAGAGGAGATGGCGATGATCAACTACACCTCGGGAACATCAGGTTTCTCAAAGGGCGTAATGATCCCATACAGGTCTCTCGTTTCCAACTGTCTCTTCGGCCGTCAGGCTGTGCCTTGCATCGATCAGAACTCGAAGGTCGTCTCCATTCTTCCGTCAGCACATATGTACGGTATGATGTTCGAGGTGCTCTACGAGATCTCATGCGGTGCCCATATCAACTTCCTCACCAAGACTCCAAGCCCGGCAGTGCTCATCGAGACCATGAAGGAGATCAAGCCGGACCTCCTCGTGGCTGTGCCGCTCATCTTCGAAAAGGTATACCGTTCAAAGGTCAAGCCGACCCTCGAGAAGCCTGCAATCAAGATCCTCACCAAGATCCCGGGCCTCAACCAGATCGTCTACAGCAAGGTCAGGAAGGAGCTCATCGAATCCTTCGGAGGCAAGTTCTACGAGGTCATCCTCGGCGGAGCTGCATTCAACAAGGAGGTTGAGGAGTTCATGCACAAGATCAAGTTCCCATTCACCGTGGGCTACGGCATGACCGAGTGCGCACCTATCATCTCCTACGAGGCATGGGACAGCGCAAGGCTCTACTCTTGCGGTCGTCCTGCACGCTACCTCGAGATCAAGATCGACTCCAAGGATCCGCAGAACGTCCCGGGCGAGATCCTCGTCAAGGGTCCTAACGTATTCCTCGGCTACTACAACAACGAGGAGGCGACCAACGCGGTATTCACCGAGGACGGATGGTTCAGGACCGGAGACATGGGCGTGATGGACGAGGATCAGTTCATCTACATCAAGGGACGCTGCAAGTGCATGCTTCTCGGACCTTCAGGTCAAAACATCTACCCTGAGGAGATCGAGGACAGCATCAACAACCTCAAGTTCGTTTCCGACAGCCTCGTCATCGAGGACAGCAGCAACAACAAGCTCGTCGCCCTCATCTATCCTGACTATGTCAAGGCCAAGCAGAACGGCCTCGACTCAGAGGCTCTCAAGGCCCGTCTCGAGAACGACATCAAGGCAGTCAACAAGGAAAGGCCTTCTTACGAGAGGATCACCAAGATCGAGATCCTCGAGAACGATTTCGAGAGGACTCCGAAGAAGAGCATCAAGAGATATCTCTACCAGAAGTAAATATTTGTGAAGGGCCGTCAATTATTTGATGGCCCTTTTCAAATAATGTTTACCTTTGTATGGATATACAAAACCTGAAAAAACAACTAAAAAGATACAATGGAAAAGATTTCAGAAAGAGTGATGGCCCTCTCGCCATCTGCAACATTCGCAATGTCACAGAAAGCTGCCGACCTCAAGGCAACAGGACTCGACGTAATCAGCATGAGCGTCGGTGAGCCTGACTTCAACACTCCTGACCACATCAAGGAGGCGGCAAAGAAGGCTATCGACAACAATTTCTCTTTCTATACCGCAGTTCCAGGCTACCTCTCGCTCAGAGAGGCCATCTGCCGCAAACTCAAGAGGGAGAACAACGTTGACTTCACCCCGGCACAGATCGTCGTAGGTAACGGTGCAAAGCAGGAGCTCTGCGACGTCATCATGGCAATCGTCGGCAAGGGCGAGGAAGTTATCATCCCTACTCCGGCATGGGTCAGCTACATGGAGATGGTGAAGATCGCAGAGGGCGTTTCAGTAGAGCTCTACGCAGGTCCTGAGCAGAAGTTCAAGGTAACCCCAGAGCAGCTCGAGGCTGCCATCACCCCTAAGACCAAGGCCGTGCTCATCTGCACTCCAAGCAACCCTACCGGTTCAGTGTACAGCGAGGAGGAGCTCGCAGGCCTCGTCAAGGTTCTCGCGAAGTATCCTGAGATCATCGTCATCGCCGACGAGATCTACGAGCACATCACCTATGTAGGCAACACCAGGTCGCTCGCAAGCTTCCCTGAGCTCAAGGACAGGGTCGTGATCATCAACGGTGTGTCCAAGGCATATGCCATGACCGGCTGGAGAATCGGATACTGCGCCTGCCCTCTCTACATCGCGAAGGCGGTCACCAAGCTCCATGGCCAGTACACCAGCAACTGCTCATCCATCGCACAGAAGGCTGCGGAGGCTGCATACGACGGCCCTCAGCAGTGCGTCGAGGACATGAGGGTCGCATTCGAGAGAAGAAGGGACCTCATCGTCAAGCTCGCCAAGGAAATCCCAGGATTCAACGTGACCGTCCCTGACGGTGCATTCTATATCTTCCCTGAAGTGTCTTCACTCTTCGGAAAGAAGGCCGGCGACCGCGTGATCAACAATGCCGACGACCTCGCGATGTACATCCTCGAGGAGGCTCTCGTATCCGGCGTCAGCGGTGCCGCTTTCGGCGCTCCTGACTGCATCAGGTTCTCATATGCAACCTCTGACGAGAAGATCGTCGAGGCCATGCGCAGGGTCAAGGCAGCTGTAGAGAAGCTCGCATAAGGAGGAAAGATGGCAGAAAAAGACGTAAAGGTCCTTCTTCTGACCGGCTATCTCGGCAGCGGAAAGACCACTCTTCTCAACCGCATACTGAACAACCGCAAGGGCATCAGGTTCGCCGTCATCGTGAATGACATAGGCGAAGTGAACATCGATGCCGAGCTCATCCAGCAGGGCGGCATCGTCGGCAAGAAGGATGACAGCCTCGTCGCCCTTCAGAACGGCTGCATATGCTGCACACTCAAGATGGACCTCGTGGAGCAGATCCGCGACATCATGGCGATGAAGCACTTCGACTACATCGTCATCGAGGCCAGCGGAGTGTGCGAGCCTGCACCTATCGCCCAGACCATCTGCAGCATCCCTACCATGGGAGTGGAGTTCGTGAAGGACGGCATCGCAAGGCTCGACAACATCGTGACCGTCGTGGACGCTCTCCGCATGCGTGACGAATTCAACTCCGGCAGCAGCCTCGTCAGTGATAATATCGACGAGGAGGACATCGAGAACCTGCTCATCCAGCAGATCGAGTTCTGCAACATGATACTCCTCAACAAGGTCGCCGAGGTCACCCCTTCCGAGCTTGCACGCATCAAGGAGATAATCCGCGCACTCCAGCCAAAGGCAAAGATCGTGGAGACCAACTTCTGCGACGTCGACCTCGACCGAATCATCAACACCGGACTCTTCAACTTCGAGGAGGTCGCAACCTCTGCAACCTGGATCCGCGAGGTCGAGGGCATTCACGACGAGGATGAGGACGAGGACGAGCATGAGCATCACCACGAGCATGGTGAGGACTGCGACTGCGAGGAGTGCCGTCACGAGCATCATCACGACGACGACGATGATGACGATGACGACGATGAGCATGAGCATCACCACCATCATCATGACCATGATCACGACCATCATCACCACCACCATCATCATCACGATGGCGAGGGTGAGGCGGACGAATACGGAATCGGAACCTTCGTATACTACCAGAGGAGACCGATCGACATCAACAAGTTCGACAATTTCGTTGCCAAGCACTGGCCGAAGGGCATAATCCGCACCAAGGGCATATGCTACTTCAGCGACCAGTACGACGAGTGCTTCGTATTCGAGCAGGCAGGAAAGCAGATGTCGCTTCGCGGCGCAGGAAAGTGGTATGCGTGCATGCCGAAGGAGGAGCTCGAGCAGATGATGTTCATGGAGCCGAGCCTCAAGGCAAACTGGGATCCGTTCTTCGGAGACCGCATGCAGAAGCTCGTATTCATCGGACAGCATCTCGACAAGGAGGCTATCACAGCCGCCCTCGACGCCTGCCTGGCATAATCCAGCCAAAACAGCATAACAAAAGCCGGCCTCAAAAAGGTCGGCTTTTATCGTATCTGAACGGGGACCATTGCTCCTCAGAGGGCCTGTGGCCGCCCATGGCCTCATGAATGGGAGGGGCCCAGCGTCAGCTGGGAGGGATGAGCGAAGCGAAGGCTTCCGGAGGAGCAAGGTCCCCGTCAGCCTTCGATAATACTAAAGATGCTCAATCCAGTAGCGGAGCATTGTCTGGTAGAGATGGTAGCTGGTGTTGTCTCGCTCTGAGATTCCATGCGTACGCATTGGATAGGCCATCATCGAGAACATCTTGTTCTGCTTCACGAGCTCGTTCACGAGCATCTCGCAGCTCTGGTAGTGGACGTTGTCGTCACCGGTGCCGTGGATGAGGAAGAGATTGCCCTTGAGACCTGATGCATAGTTGATAGGAGAACCCTTGTAGTAGCCCTCAGGATTGGTCTGAGGAAGACCCTGATACCTTTCCTGGTAAATGGTGTCGTAGAGATACTGTGAGTAAACACCTGCGACTGCGATACCGGTATTGTAGAGTTCAGGATGCTTGAACATGAGATGTGCGGTAGAGGATCCGCCGCCGCTCCATCCCCATACGCCGATGCGGTCAGCGTCGACGAATGAGAACATCTCGATGATCTTGGCGACAGCCTTTGCATGGTCCTCGATGGCGATGTCGCCGACCTTGCCGTAGATGGACTTGCGCCACTCGCGTCCGCGGTAGTTGTGGGTTCCGCGCGGATCGACGCTCATGACGATGTAGCCGTTCTCGTTGAGAACCCTGTTGTAGAGGTCAGAGCTCCAGCTGTTCTGGACTGTAGATGAAGCCGGCTCGCCGTATACGTTGAAGATCACAGGATACTTCTTGTCCGGATCGAAGTTGCGTGGCTTGAGCATCCATGCGTCGAGTTCGAAGTCGCCGCCGATGTTGACCTTGAAGTACTCGCGGTAGTTGAAGCCCCATGAATCGAACTCCGCCTTGACATTCGCGCCGTCCGCGTACACCTGAACGGTCTTGTGGTCAGGAAGGGTGATGAGCTCGGCCTGGGTCGGAGTCCATGCGTTGCTGAAGCTGTGCACTGCATACTTGCAGTCCTCTGAGATGGAGTACCTGTGGGTTCCGACAAGGCCTTCCGGAGTCACGCGCTCGTCCCTGCCCTTGCCGTCGAGGCGGCTGCGGTAGAGGTAAGACTCGGTCGCATTGTATGGAGAGGCCATGTAGTAAACGTATCCGCCCTTGACGTCGATGCGGAGAATGTTCATGACATCGAAGTCGCCCTTGGTGATGAGCACCTCGCTCTTGCCGTCGCGCGCCATCTTGTAGAGATGGAGCCAGCCGTCCTTCTCGCTGGTCCATGTGAACGCGCGGTTCTTGTCCATCCATACGATATTGTCGTGGATGTCGAGGAATGCGTCGTCATGGTCGGTGAGGAAGTTGTCAAGGCTCATGGTGACGGCATCACCGTACCATACAGTATTGGTGTTCTGGAGACGGTTGAGCTGCTGGATCATGACAATGCCGCTGCCTGAATCCGGAACGAAGTCCATGCGGGCGATGTAGTTCTGGCGAGGGTCGCCCGGGAGGTCGAACCAGCGGGTCGCACCGTCAGCGACCTCAACGACGCCGACCTTCACAGCGCTGTTGGTGGTGCCGGCCTTCGGATATGGGAATGGTACGTTGAAGGAGTAGACGGAGTCGATGTTGTTGATGATGTTGAACACGCCAGTGCCCTCAGTGTCAGAACGCCAGAACGCTATCCTTTTGCTGTCAGGGCTCCAGCGGAAGCCGTCACGGCAGCTGAGCTCCTCCTCGTACACCCAGTCGAAGGTACCGTTCACAATCACGTCGTCGCCGTCGCTGGTGAGCGCCTTGCGCACTCCTGTGGCGAGGTCCTCCACATAGACATTATTATAATATACATAGGCGGCCTTCCGGCCGTCTGGAGATATCTTTGCGAACATCAGGCGGGACTCGTCGAGTCCCTTGCCGAGCTGCTT
Organism: Bacteroidales bacterium; assembly: GCA_024402115.1. Next base: position 28,297 of record JAKSJQ010000010.1, read on the forward strand.
GAGTTCATTGGTCGCGAGGTTGAGCACCCAGTAGTCACCACGGGTGTTCTGACGCCATACCCTGCGCGAATTGGTGAAGATGAGGAGCTTCGAGCGGTCCGCAGACCAGGTGTAGCTCTCGACGCGGAGAGGCTCCCTCGCTCCGGCAGGTATGAGCTGGGCGGCATGGACCATGACGGTCTTCTTTCCTGTCTTGATGTCGGTTGAGACTATGTCCATGCCCATGATCGCACCGTTGGAAGACGCTCCGCCGGAAACTGCGCTCGGCTGATTGTCATCCACAGCCGCAGCCCTTTCGGATGCGGATGGGACGATGAGGCTGCGCTCATATGAATCGTACGAGCTGCCGGTGCTCCACCTGATGGAAGGCGCGCCGGATGTCTGGGTGAAAGTCCTGTTGACGTAGATGTCCTCGAGGGTGAGGGCCCTGTCCCTGTTCTGCGCGGTCTGCGCATTGAGAGATGCCGCAGCGAGCATTGCTGCCGCGGCGGATATGATTCTGATTGTCTTCATGGTCAGCATTAGTTACTGTACCGCGAAGTTACGAAAAAAAGCCGGTTTAGAGCAGCCTGTCCTTCACATACTTCTCGAATGCGTCCTTATATGCATCCGAGACATGGATAAGCTCGCCTCCCACATGGATGTCGTTGCCCGTATAGACCGCATCGATCTTGTCCATCGCCACGATGTAGGACTTGTGAACGCGCATGAAGCGTGGGGAAGGCAGCATTTCCTCCATGCCCTTCATCGTCGAATGGGTCACGAGCGGAGACTTTCTGCCGGTGATGTAGACCATCACGTAGTCACGCATGCCGAGGACATAGATAATGTCCGAGAGAGGTACCTTGTGGAGGGTCTTGTCTGCCTTGAGGAAGATGAATTCCTTGTCCTGAGGGGCCTGGGCAGGCGCTGCGTTCTGTGCAGGTGCGTTCTCGGCGGCATCCTTGAGTTCGAACCACTGGCGGGCCTTCCCTATCGCCTCGAGGAACTTCTGGTAGCGTATCGGCTTGAGAAGGAAGTCCAGCGCGGACACCTCGTAGCTGTCGAACGCGTACTGCTTGAATGCTGTGGTGAAGATGATCCTGGTGCAGTCCGGAACCATCCTCGAAAGCTCGAGTCCGTTGAGATCCGGCATCTGGATATCGAGGAACACGAGGTCCGGACGCAGTTCGGTCAACGCGGAGAGAGCCTGCACCGAATCAGTGAACGAGGATTCCATAACCAGCCCCGGGGTCTTGGAGATGAAATTCTCCAACATCTTCACTGCGAGTGGCTCGTCATCTACGACTATGCACCTTATATCTCTCATCTGACGATCGATTTGATTCTTACCATGGACTTGTACATTCCGTCCTGCGGTCCGCAGACATATTCGTATGAACCCGGATAGATTATGTCGAGACGGCGTTTCATATTCTCCAGACCGATGCCGGATCCGATATGGTCACTCTCCTGCTTCGGAAAGAGGGTGTTCTCGCAGCTGAACACGAGATCTTCCCCATCCTGGTGCATGTCTATCCTGACGAAGGACTCCTTCCTGGCGTTCACTCCGTGCTTGAAGGCATTTTCGATCAGCGAGATGAACAGCAGCGGCGCGATCTTGACGTCACCGCGCACACCTTCGAGGGTGCACTCGACGGTGGTGAGCTCGTTGCAGCGGAGCTTCATCAGGTTCACGTAGTTCTGCATAAACTCTATCTCCCCTTCCACCGGAACGGTCTCGTTCTCGCTGTCGTAGAGGGCATAGCGAAGAAGGTCGCTGAGCTGGCCGATGCTGTCCTGGGCCTTCTCTGCGTCGATCTGGGTGAGGGACGAAATATTGTTGAGGGTGTTGAAAAGGAAATGCGGGTTGAGCTGATTCTTGAGCCACGAGAGTTCGGCCTCTGCAGCGTTCCTGCGCTCCTGCTCGTATTTCATGATGAGATCGTTCGAGCGTATGAAGCTCCTAAGACCGATAGCGATCACCACGATGAACACGTTCATGCAGGTGGCGGTGAAGATCCTGAAGAACCTCATTCCCCAGATCACTCTGCGCGGGATATGGCTGATGACTTCGTCCGGAAGAGGAGGCATCTGAGGCCTCGGGATGGACCTGGACACGATAAGGGCGATGATAGCGATGTTGACCGCGTAGAAGATGGCCTTCTTCTTGCCGTCACCGAAGAAGAACTTCGGTATCAGCAGAAGATAGTTCAGGAAGAAGAGCACGCAGGCCGGTCCAGTCGTGTGGAGCGAGGCCTTGAAGGCATTCAGAACGGTGCTCCAGTCCCTTGCAACGGGCACTGAGGACAATACAGGAGTGATGATCATCACTATCCAAATGATGATCATCACTATCCTTATCGGTTGGTTCAAATCAGGCTTCTTCATTGATCGTTTTCTTTGTCGCAGACAAATATAACAATTAATAGTTATTCATGATAGAACCCATGCTTTCTGAGAAGCTCTGAGTGTTGAGCTCGCTGTCCTCTGATGCCCTTCTCGATGGCTTTCTCTTCATCGACATGGTCTGCTTTCCGAATGAGTAGCTGAGGCTGACAGAGATCTGGCTCATAGGAATCTTTGCGAGGCTCTCGCTCTTGAAGCCGTCACCTACGACGCTGTTCTTGATAACGAGGTTGTTGAAGTTGGTAAGACCGCAGGTTCCGTTGATGCTTACGCTGAGCTTGTCGTCAAGGAAGGACTTGGTGAGGCCCGCAGTTGCAAGCGAGATACCGTTCGAACGTCCCTGGAGGCTGACTGATGAACCGGTGGTGATCAGGTTGGCGCTGAGGCGGAGGTCCCAAGGAAGGGTCTGCTGGAGGCCGAGCATCACGTTGTATGACCATCCTGAGTTAGCCTGGCTGAGGAGCTCTGAGCTCATGTCGCTGTAGCTTACTCCACCGTTGATGATGATTCTGGTCTTCGAGCCTGGAGTGATCATCATGAATGAGCTGAGGCCGATGCTCTGGTTCCTTACGATGTTGCCGTAGGTGGTGTTCAGCACATTGTCCGCGTCATAGAAGCTGTACTGTGCGATGCCGTTGTCGGCGAGGCTGTAGCGGAGGGTGTTGTTCATCATGAACTTAGGAGTGTAGATATTGTACACGAGGCTTACGTTGTGGGTGAGCTCGGTCTTGAGGTCGGTGTTACCGTAGCTGATAGAGAACGGATTGGTGATGTCGACGTATGGATTGAGGTAAGTGATACCAGGGCGGCTGATTCTCATGTTGTAAGAGAGGCCGATGTTCTGGCTCTTGTTGATGTTCCACTGGAGGCTTGCGCTCGGAACGAGGTTGCCGTAGTTGAGACGGAAGTCCTCACCGTTGCCCTCGAGGTATTCTACGTTCTGCCAGGTATACTCGTACCTGAGTCCGCTCTTCACGCCGAATGATCCGAAGTGGCCGTCATACTCGAGATATGCTGCGCCGATGGTGTTCCTGAAGTGGTAGTCCACGCTGCCGAGTGCTGTCTCCACGAAGCCGTTGCCGTCCCAGAGGTAGTTGGTCTGCTGTGAGCTGTTGCTTCTGTACTGGAGCTTGAGTCCGGTGTTGATGGTGCTGCTGAGTCCGAGAGGGGTGCTGAAATCCACCTGGCCGATGTGGTTCACTGAGTTATTGCCACCCACGGTCTTTCTGTCGGTGAGATCGAAGCCCGGTACCTCTGCACCGCCGTAGCTGTTGCTGTTGTTGTTCACGGTAGGAGCCGCGCTGAACTGGTATGATACCACGAGGCTGCGTGCAGGCTCATCTTCCCATGTATGTACATAATCTGCGCTTGCGCTGATCGAGTTGCGGTCGTTCTTCATCTGCGAGTTGCCCTCATATCCGAGTTCGGTGCCGTCTGCGAGTACCATGTCCATGGTGTTGATGCCCTCGCTGCTGTTTCCGAAGTGCATGTAGCCTGCGGTCACAGAGATGGAGTTCTGGTCGTCGATTTCATATCCGAGGCTGAGGTCAACCATTGCCATTGGGGTCTTCATCTCGCTCTCGCTGTGGTTGCGGGTGATGTTCTCGCCGTCTTCCACGTCCTGGATACGCTCCTCGTCGGTGACTGCGCCTGGGCTGTAGTTCATGTTTGCGCTTGCGTTTACGCTGGCAGAGAGCTTACCCTTCTGTGCGCTGTAGAAAACGCTGCCGCCGAATCCACGGCTTCCGCCCTGTACGCGTACTGTACCATACTGGCCGTCTGCGATGTTCGCACCGCCGGTGACCTCGCTGTTGGTGGTGATGTTGAGTACTCCACCGACGCCTTCTGCATCATACTTCACGCCTGGGTTGGTGATGACCTCGATGTTCTTCACTGAGCTTGCAGGCATGACCTTGAAGATCTCAGAAGGGTTGCTTGAGAGCATCTGGTTAGGCTTTCCGTCCACGAGCACCTGGAAGTTCGAGCTTCCGTTCACGGTGATCTTGTCCTGTCCGTCAACAGTAACCATAGGGACCTTGCGGAGCATGTCGAGAACGGTGCTGGTCTGGGAGTCCACGTCCTCAGATACCTTGTAGGTCATCTTGTCGACGCCCATGTCGACGAGGTTCTCCTGAGCGGTGATGGTAGCAGCGTTGAGTGCCTCTGCGTCATACTCGACTGCGATGGTACCGAAATCATAGTCGCTCTCGTCGCCGAGAGAGAAAGGCATGCGCACGTCCTTCCTTCCGAGATTGCTGAAATAGAGAGTGTAGTCACAGCCGTCAGGAAGAGACTGGCTGAACATTCCGTTCTCGTCTGTCATGGTGTAAGCCACGACCTGGTTGTCAGAGTCGAGGAACTGTACTACTGCGAAGCTTTCTGCCTCGTGGCTTTCAGAGTCCTGTACCGAACCGGTAACGTTGACGTTCTTTGCGAATGCTGCTGAGCTGAGGATTGTCAGAGCGATTGAGAGGATGATGTTCTTCTTCATGGTATTGCGTTTTTTTGTTTTTCCGTTTGTTTCTGACGCAAAACTATGACAGAAGAAAGGCAGTCCGTCCTGTTTTTAGACGAACTGCCTTATTCCTTCGACGAAACGCCGAATTATGGGTCAAGCTTATTTCTCGATCACGAAGATTGAGAAGCTGAGAGGAGCGACGCTAGCCTTGAGAGACTGGCCCTCGCCTGCGAATCTTGCCTCGGTAGGGACGATGTTGGTAGGAGCCTCGATAGAGTTGTCCTCGTATATCTTGTCGCTGGTGAGGTCGATACGCTTTACAGCCTTCACGATGTCCTTCTTCTTGAGGCCGGTGAAGTTGAAGGTAACGTCCTGAGCCTTGTCAGAGGTGTTGGCTACCTTTACATAGATAAGGTTGCCGTCCTGTACTGAGCTTGCGAAGAGACCGTTCTGGTCATCGTTGCCTGCAACTGGCTTACCGTTCATGCTGAGGGTAAGTACATTCTGACCCTTGTACTGGCCATAGAGCTGCTGTACATGCCAGCTGACGGTGCGGTATGAGGTCATGTTGTCGAACCAGATGAGGTCTGGGCGCCACTGCCAACCTTCTACGTGTGCGAAGAGAGGTGCATAGGTAGCCATGTGTACGATGTCGGCGTTGCGCTCGAGACCGGTCATGAACGCTGCCTCGAGGATGGAAGCCTTGTAGTGGTTCCACTTCATACCGGTAGCGTGGCAAGCGTACTCACCTGCGAACACCTTCGGACCCTTGCGGTCGTAGTTGTCGTAACGGTTACCCTGTGAGAGGAACCAGTTGTATGGACGATAGAAGTGCTCGTCTACGAGGTCAGCCTTGAGCTCCTTCATCTGAGGCCAGAGGAAGTCGAACTGCACACCCTCTGAGTCAGGACCTGACGAACCTACGATCTTGATCTCAGGATGCTTTGCACGGATCTGATCGAGGAATGGCTTGAGGTGGTCAGGATAGAGCTGATCCCACTGCTCATTACCGATGCCGAGATACTTGAGGTTGAATGGAGCAGGATGGCCCATCTCTGCACGGAGAGCACCCCACTTGGTGTTTACGCTGCCGTTTGCGAACTCGATGAGGTCGAGAGCGTCGTCGATGTATGGCTGGAGCTCCTCTACAGGAACGTGAGCGTCAAGGTCGTCGTTCTGGAACTGGCATGCGAGACCGCAGCTGAGGATAGGGAGCGGCTCCGAGCCGATTTCCTCGCTGAGGAGGAAGAACTCGTAGAAGCCGAGGCCATAGCTCTGGAAATAGTCTGGATAGAAACGGTGAGGGAAGGTGTACTCCCAGCGGTTCTCGTTGATAGGACGGTTCTCCACAGGACCGACGCTGTTCTTCCAGTTGTAGCGGGTCTCGAGGTCAGCACCCTCTACGATACATCCGCCAGGGAAGCGGAAGATGCCTGGGTGAAGGTCGGCAAGTGCCTGTGCGAGGTCCTTGCGCATACCGTTCTCGTGACCCATCCAGGTGTCAACCGGGAAGAGGGACACATGCTCGAGGTCAACCCATGCGTTATTGCGGGTCTCCATGAAGATACGAAGGTGTGACTTCTCCAAAGTCTCGGTAGGAGAAAGTACGACCTGGTACTTCTTCCAATCCTTAGAATCGATGGTAAGAGTAGTCTTACCGAACTCATGGCTCTCGCCCATCGATGCTGAGTTCACGAACTCGATACGGATGGTGACAGGCTGCTCTGAACGAGCCCATACTGAGAACCTGTAGTCCTCGCCCTTCTTCACGCCGATACCGAAGAAACCTTCGTTCTCGAGGCCGGTGTGCTTATGAAGGTGACCTGGATCATAGAGACGAACATAGTGTGGGCAGCGATCGAACGGACCGTCATTGCGAACCTCAACCTTACCGAAAGCCTTCCAGCCCTGGAGTGCGTCCTGAGGGAACTCAAATGAGCGGTTCTTGATGAGCTCGGCGTAGAGACCGCCGTCTGCTGCGAAGTTGATATCCTCGAAGAAGATACCGTACATGGTGTCCTGGATAGGAGCACCGACCTTCTTGACATTGATGTCAAAGTCATTTGTCTGTGCGCTCATGGCAGTTGCCGCTGATAGCGCAAGAACTGATGTAAGAAGATTTCTGAAATTCATTTGATATGTGGTTTGATTTTTCAATTTTGGCAAATTTAACTATGTTTGTTAAAACGAAAGTGGACAAATAATGGTCAGAGGTGGAAAATTATACATAATTACAGTGCTCTTCTCGCTCCTCGTCGGATTGCAGGGAGCCCAGATGCATGCTGCTTCAGACATTGCCTCAACCCGTCTGGCCCGCTTCACTGACGTGAGCGACAATCTGCCGAACGACTTCGTGGACGACGTGTTCCAGGACAGTTTCGGATTCATGTGGATTGCAACCTCGGGAGGTGGACTTTGCAGATACGACGGATATGAGATGATCGTATTCTCAACCAATTCCGAGACCAAGATAAACAACAACTTCGTCAGAAATGTAGCGGAGGATGCCTTCCACCGCCTCTGGGTATGTACAGAAGGCGGTTTCAGCGTCATCGACCTGAATACGCTCAAGGCAATCGATCTCCCGGAGAACGAGCTAACGAGGCATCAGTATGAATTCTGTTCCTTCCTCACGATAGACTCCAAGGGCTGCCTATGGGTCAACTGCGGAACTACCCTTCTCAAGGTAAGTTTCGACCACAAGGGCGAGATAGACGAGATCATTTCAGGCGAGGACCCTAGGCTCAGTCCACAGAATATAGTATTCGAGGACGTGGACGGAGACGGATGCATCTGGGTTGACCTGGCCGGGCACATATATAAGATAGGTACGGACAGGACAGGTGGATTTTCGACCACTGCCGTACTGGGCAACTTCGGCATCAGGGAAGACGCCTATATCTCGGATTACCTCAAAAAGGACAACGAGCTGTGGATCTCTTCGAATGACGGTCTCTATCGGTACAACCTCAGCTCCGGTATGTGGAAGCTCTATGTCCACTCCCCTTCGGATCCGCGTTCGCTCTCGCAGAACTTCATCACCGGACTGGCGCTCACCTCGGACGGCCAGCTCCTGGCGGCATCACTCAAGGGGCTCAACGTATATGACAACCTCAACGACGACTTCGACCGCATCAGCACCGAAGCAACGGGCAACGGGGCTGCGCTTCTGAGCAGTGAGTTCCTCAACTGCATCAAGGTATATGGAGACTATATATGGATAGGTACCGAGAGTGCCGGATTCGTGCAGATATATCCTAAGCTCCTGCCGGTCGAGAACTATTCGGGAACGAAAGGAAATGGACTTTCATTGCCTCCTAACCCCGTCAATGCAATATTCGAGGACAGCCACGGCAAGCTCTGGGTGGGCAGTGTGGAGGCCGGCCTGAGCTGCATGAGCAGCGACTGGGAGGGATTCCGCAGGTTCACCAGGGAGAATGCCGGTCTGAGCCACAACTCGGTCAGCGTGATCGCCGAGGACGACATGGACAGGCTATGGGTCGGAACCTGGGGAGGCGGAGTCAACATAGTCTCGACCCAGCTTCCGCTGAAGGTCGTTGGAAGCATCACTCCGCGACAGCAGGTTCCTGACTGGATGAGCTACATCGGTTCGCTCAGCATGGACAGGAAGAACAGGCTGATGTGGATAGGAACCAACATGGGCATATACTACTATGACATGGAGAAGGAGGCTTTGCTCCCGGCGCTCAAGGATCAGACATACGGATGCATAGGTTCGTTGGTCGACAGCAACAACAATCTCTGGATCGGTACTCAGGAAGGAGTGTTCATCTTCGACCTCGACAGCCGGACGGCCTCGGCAGAGGGCATGGAATTCCAATACCTTAATTACAGGCATAAGCTGGACGACCCGGACAGCAAGGTCCTAGACAAGATCACCTGCATCTACGAGGCTGCGGACGGGACGATCTGGATTGGCAGTAACGGCAACGGCATCTACAAGGCAATCTACTCCAGCGACGGAAGCTATTCCTTCGTCAACTACGGGCATGATGAAGGCCTGGTCAACGACTGCGTCAAGGGAATACTCGAGGACTCTTACGGAGTTTTATGGATTTCAACTGAGAGCGGACTTTCCAAGTTCAACCCAGAAAGCGGCAGATTCACATCCTACTCCATACTTGACGGCCTGGAATCAAGCCATTTCTACTGGAACGCATCTCTCAGGGCCAGTGACGGAAGGCTCTATTTCGGTCATGTGAACGGTATGTCAGTTATCAACCCCGGCAGCATCGTCAGCAGGCTGAGCCATCCGGATCTGCACTTCACCGCCATTTCCGTGGGCGAGAGGATATCTCACGACATCAGCCCGCGAAAGCTCAAGATACACGAGAGGGACCGCTCCATCGGAGTCCAGTTCTCTTCGCTGAGCTTCGGACCGAAGCAGTCCACCAGCTATTCTTACATGATGGAGGGAATGGACAGCGAGTGGTTCGAGCTCCCGATGCACAGAAACTTCATCACCTTCCCGTCGCTGAGCAACGGAAGGTACATTCTCCACGTGAGAGCCCACGACCCTGCTGGTGAGATAATAGGAAGCATAGATCTGCCTATCAGGGTTGCGCCGTATTTCTACCACTCCATGTGGTTCTATGTGATCCTGCTCATACTCCTCTCCTCTGCCGGCCTGCTGTACCAGAAATGGAAGATGAAGTCGCTTGTGAGATACAACATGCAGCTTCAGGAAACCGTGGAGGAAAGGACGCGCGAGATCTCCCAGCAGAAGCTTCTCATAGAGCAGAAGGCGGAAGAGCTCGCCCGCCAGAACCTCATCCTCAGCAGGCAGAACGAGGAGCTCGCCGGCCAGAAGATACTCGCCGGCCAGAATGCACAGGAAAGCAGGTCGCCGGAAGAGACAAGGAACGACAAGTTCGTCGCCAAGGCCCTCGAGGTCGTACGCGAATACTACAAGGATCCCGAGCTCGACGTCGCCACCTTCTGCAGCGCGATGGGTCTGAGCAAGACCCTCCTCAACAAGAGGATGCAGGAGGCGATCGGCCAGTCCGTCGGACAGTTCATCAGGACCTACCGTCTCTCGATCGCCCGCGAGATGCTCATCAACAACTCCGTCAGCAAGACCATGAACATCTCCGAAATCGCCTATGAGGTCGGATTCAACGACCCCAAGTACTTCACGCGCTGTTTCACCAAGGAGTTCGGCGTATCGCCAAGTTCATTCCCTAAAGAGTAGTGTCCAAAAATCCACCTTTTATGGATATTTGTTCACTTTTAATGCTTTAAAGAGTTATACATTTGCGGTGAATAATCCACAAATGCTATGACACTAAAACGATTCACGGCCATTTTGGCTACAATTCTGCCGTATCCCTGTGATTCCGCGCAGAACAGCAATCGTCCAAATATCCACTCCGTAAACCCGCCGGTGCACGATACGATTCGTCCGGACGGGCTGCACTGCATTTAACAATCATACATCATAAAAACAATTATCAACTCTAAAAAATCAAAATCGTAAAAGCATGAAAACTCCAAGATTGATGCTAAGCGTACTCTGCGCTGCAGCCTTCACTGCAGCGGTGTCCGTCAGCTGCTCGGAGATCTCGATGATCGAGATCAACGCTCCTGAGGACCTTCAGAGCAGGATCGATGAGATAGCGGAGAAGAACAAGAAGGACACCGGTGATACCACCTATGTCACTATTGCCAACGCTATCGTCGGAGCTGAGGACTGTTCATCAGGATGGTGGACAGAGTTCTCGGATTATTTCCCTGTACCATCAAACAAGCTCCTCCACCTCGAGTTTGTAAACCACGGTTCAGGTGTCAACAACTGGAACAACTGGAACCTCTGCCTCTCAAAGGGCAAGCGCGACGGCGAAGGTTACAGCGAGTATTTTGTCATCCGTTCAGATGCCTACGGCTGGGGTAACGGCGACTACAACGGCGCCCTCATCAGCACCGACTATCAGGACATCGACGGCGACGGCGACGTATGGAACGACTTCCGCGAGAACATGCAGGGAGCTTACGTGGAGATGGAGATCGACCACTCCATCTCAGGCTATGCATTCGTGACCGCAAAGATGACCAGCAAGGACGGCTCTGTCGTGATGACCGAGACCTACAACCACCCTGTCAGCTCAGATGAGTTCAACGCATTCATCATCTGCGACGGCAGCTGGTTCGAGATGAAGAAGGCTTACCTCATCCCTTCAAAGATCGCAGCAGTTGACGATCAGCAGCCTGTTTCCATCGTGGCTTCAGGCTACCCTACCGCGCTCGAGATCGGCGATGAGGACTACTGGGGCGAGGCTGTCGCCACCGTCACCTTCGAGGACGGTTCTGTGGCAGTTGCGGAGAAGGATGATATCACCTTCACCGTTGTCCCTGACCTCACCACAGTCGGCAGCAAGACCGTTGTATACTCATACAGCAAGACCAAGCAGGGCAACTACGGCAAATCGGTCAACAACTTCTATACTATAGAGGTAACCAATCCTATCGTGAGCCTCGAGGCATCAGCGAAAGCAAACGTCATCGGAAACGCCAAGTATGTGACCCTTTCTGCAGGTGCGTTCCAGGTAGAGGCTACCTACAGCGACGGCAGCAAGTCTATGCTTGCTCCTAGCCAGTTCACCGTAGCATTCGCAGGCGACAAGTTCGTACTCGAGGCTACCGTAGGTACCGTTGAGAACGTGGCGACCATCACCTACACTTCAGCTTCTGGCAAGACCGTCGAGACTTCAGCTAACCTCGTTATCGCAAAGAGTGCGAACGAGCCTCAGACCGCTCAGGTGGGTGCATCCGACTTCTCTACCGGCTGGTGGGTTCCAGAGGGTTTCTCAAAGGAATTCCATGTAGCCCCATACACCAGCGAGACCGTCACCATGATGCTCGGTTCCGACAACCTTGCAAACTTCCACAGCGCATGCACCGCACTTCGTGCTACTGACCTCACCGAGTACGCAGTCGTACGTCAGGACCACTTCGGATGGGGCACCGGTTACGAGACCGTGGCAGCAAGCAGCAACTGGAACTGGGACACCTTCCCAGGCAACCTCAACGGTTCTGAGATCACCATCACCGTGACCAACTGCGGCGACAACACCGCAAGCGTACGTTACCACGTCATCGACGGCAGCGGTGAGGAGCACTTCCAGTACTATGACAACCTTGGCGTGAACAGCAGCGACCTCAACTTCTGCAACATCGTCGAGGAGGCATACCTCAATTACCTTTAATTGAACGACAGAATATGAAAAATACATTTGCAAAAGCACTTCTCTGCGCAGCACTCGCAGTTGCACCTGCAGCCGGCTTCAGCGCATTTGCAGCAGATGCTATGGCTCAGCAGGCTGACAAGGTGACCGTCAAGGGTCAGGTTGTCGAGGAAAGCGGCGAGCCTGCAATGGGTGTCGGCGTCATGGTTGAGGGTACCACCATCGGTACCACCACCGACTTCGACGGATACTTCACCCTCTCTGTTCCTGCCACCGCCAAACTTCAGCTTGTCGGACTCGGCTACGAGACCCTCGAGGTAGAGGTTGCAGGACGCACCGATCTCGGTGTCATCACCATCAAGACTGAGAACACACTCCTCGACCAGATCGTAGTCGTCGGTTACGGTTCACAGAAGAAGGCCGACCTCACCGGTTCAGTATCGATCGTCGACGCTGACGAGATGAAGAAGGTTTCAAACAGCAACATCTCGACCATGCTCGAGGGTAAGGTTGCCGGTGTCCAGATCACTTCAGACGGTCAGCCAGGTGCTGATCCTGCAGTCCGCATCCGCGGTCTGGGCAGCTTCGGAAGCACCGCACCTCTCTATGTCATCGACGGTGTGCCTATGGGAACCACCATCCGCGACTTCTCTCCTAACGATATCGAGACCATCCAGGTCCTCAAGGACGCATCTGCAGCGGCGATCTACGGTTCACGTGCGGCAAACGGTGTGATCATCATCACCACCAAGGGCGGAAAGAAGGACCAGCCTGTACGTGTTGACTACTCAGGATATGTCGGTATCGACAAGATCAAGAGCGGTGTATACAGCGTGATGGATGCATCTCAGTACGGCGACTATGTCCGCACTGCATACACCAACAGCAACATGGCCATCCCTTCAGGTTATGACGTGAACAGCGAGAACTACATCGACCCTGCCAAAGTCAACACCAACTGGTATGACGAGATGTTCAAGATCGGTATCCGCCAGAACCACAACGTCAACCTCTCAGGCGGTGGACAGAACAACACCTACAACGTCGCTCTCGACTACTTCAGCCAGAAGGGTACCCTCCAGGGCGCAGGTCCAAACTACGACCGTTTCACTGCACGTGTGAACAACACCATGGACGTGAAGTTCATCAAGTTCAGGACCGGTATCGTATACAGCCACAGCGCTCAGGACAACATGGGTCTCTCGAATGCGAACGAGTACGTGCAGGGTCTCTACGGCCAGCAGTACCCTGTGATGGCATCCGCACTCCTCATGCCTCCTACCATCAAGGCTTACGACGACAAGACCTGGTGTCTCGACGATATCCTCGCAGCTGCTCCAAACTACAGCTACGACGCTTACGGCTACGGTACCTACTATGACAAGATCCATGGTGACCTCCGTATGACCAACCCTCTCCTCACCAACAATCTCCTCGAGAGAAACTCAAAGGTTGACCGTATCGTCGCTACCGGCACAGCTACCGTGGACCTCCTCGGCATGTTCGGTTACAGCAACCCTAACCAGAGCCTCACATACAACCTCAACCTCTCTTACAGCAGGACCTTCGCGAAGGACTTCACCTTCATTCCTGCGTTCATCGTAAGTTCTACCAACTACCTCGACAAGAGCAACGAGAAGCTCAACGAGGGTTACAGGACATACAGCGACGGCCTCGTCGAGAACTACCTCACCTACGATGGAAAGTTCGGCCGCAACCACGTGAACGCAGTGCTCGGTTACACCTTCGAGCGTGAGTACTATCACACTCTCACCGGTACCGGCACCAGCATGCCTGAGCCTTACTATCTCCAGGTCGGCAACGCCGCTACCAGGGATGCAGGCAGCTACGAGAGCGAGCATGTCCTTGCTTCATACATCGGCCGTATCAACTACGACTTCGATGGCAAGTACCTCCTCCAGGCAACCGTTCGTCGTGATGGTTCAAGCCGCCTTTCTTCACTCAACCACTGGGATTGGTTCCCTTCATTCTCTGCAGGTTGGAGAATCGACAAGGAGAACTTCTTCAATGTTGATTCACGCAAGGTGAGCCTCTTCAAGATCCGCGCAAGCTACGGTATCCTCGGTAACGAGAACATCGGTGAGTACCAGTACATGGACACCATGGTACGCGGCAACTACACCTACAGTTTCGGCGGCAACAAGGTGACCGGTTCTGCAGTTTCGAACTACGTGAACGAGGCCATCCGCTGGGAGAAGAAGAAGACCCTCGACGTAGGTTTCGACCTCGGTCTCTTCAACAGCAGGCTCGAGATCAACGGTGACTACTACCGCGCAGTTTCAGAGGACCTCCTCTACAGCGTGGCTGTCCCTGCAGAGGCAGGTGTGACCAACGGCAGCGTCACCATGAATGCAGCGACCATGGTCAACAGCGGCTTCGAGCTCGCAGCGGCGTTCCACAACTACGACCGCGCCCTCAAGTATGACATCTCAGGAAACATCACCATTCCTCAGAACAGGGTCACCTCACTCGGCATCTCAGGTGAGGGCCGTACCGACGGCTTCTGCCGCACCGAGGTCGGCAAGGAGGTAGGTCAGTTCTACGGTTATGTATATAACGGCATCTTCCAGAGCCAGGACGAGATCGACAACTACACCAATGCAGAGGGCAAGCACGTGAACCAGAACGGTGCACAGCCAGGTGACGTGGCTTATGTCGACGTGAACAATGACGGCGAGATCACCGACAAGGACCGCGACTTCATCGGCAGCGGCATGGCCAAGGTCAACTTCGGTCTCAGCTTCCGTCTCGAGTACAAGGGCTTCGACCTCAGCGTGGCAACCTTCGGTGCAGCAGGCTTCAAGGTGCTCGACTACGTAGACATGACTCTCCGTGGCTCTTACGGTGCTACCAACAAGAGCACAGAGCTCATCAACGCATGGACTCCGGAGAACCACAGCACAACTACTCCACGAGTAGCGTACAAGGCTGAGGGTTCAGTCACCAACGACCTCTTCTCGGCACGCTTCCTCCAGAATGGTTCATACTGGAAGATCTCCAACATCGAGCTCGGCTACAACTTCAAGGACGAGTGGTTCAAGGGTATCATCTCAGGCGCACGCCTCTATGTCTCTGCCCAGAACATCGCTACACTCTCCAAGTACAGAGGTTACAACATCGACTTCGCAGGCGGCACATTCACCCCTGGTTACAACTACTGCTCATACCCAACCCCTATGACAGTGATGTTCGGTGCTAAGCTTTCATTCTAAGAAGTCAAACCAGAAAACTAAGAACAAATGAAAAAGATCAATATTATTCTGGGAGCCCTCGCGATTGTATGTGGCATGGCGTCTTGCAACTCTGCACTCGACGTCAAGAACCCTAACAACCAGACGACTTACGACTTCGGTGCGACCGAATCAGACCTCAGGGAGGCTCTCGTAGCATGCTACAACAGAATCCGCCTCGAGGGCACCTTCGCCCGCGTAGGATACACCATGGACGCTGTCCGCGGTGACGAGGTATGGAACGCATCACAGATCTGGTACCTCCCATACGACAACCTCAACGTTGCAAACACCGACGAGATCGGCTGCCAGTGGATCTGGCGTGACTGCTTCCACGTGGTGAACCGCTGCAACTTCATCATCACCAAGATCGAGAACGCAAAGATCTCAGAGAAGGCTTACGACGAGATCAAGGGTCAGGCATACTTCCTCAGAGGTCTCGCCTACTATGAGCTCGCAACCTACTATCAGACCGTCCCTCTCTTCAACGACTACAACCAGTACTCGTCTCTCGAGACCATGTTCGCGAAGAACGTGAGCCAGGACGAGATCTTCGACCAGGTGGAGGCTGACCTCATCGCTGCGATGAACATGCTCCCGAGCAAGGATGCAGGCGGTGAGTTCGCAAAGGGCCGCGCCACTTCAGGCGCAGCTGCCGGCTACCTCGCACGTGCGTACATGTTCCGTCACGACTATGTTGCCGCTCTCGACCTCCTCGAGAAGATCATACGCGGCGAGTTCGGCCACTACGAGCTCATGGATGACTTCGGTGCGAACTTCAAGGAAGGCGCTGCATTCGAGAACAACAACGAGAGCCTCTTCGAGGTTCAGTTCGTAGACCATGACCTCCAGGGTACCGACGAGGAGTGGACTCCTGTCAACATCAGCTCAAACGCCACCCAGGGCCATGCCGTAGAGAGCAACTACGGACCTAGCGAGTATGGTAGCTGGGGTGACCTCGCCGCTTCAGACTGGCTCTATGAACTCTACAAGTCAGAGCGCTGCACCGACGGCAAGCTCGACCCACGTCTCTACTGGACCCTCTGCACATATGAGCCTGAGTATGATTCATACACCGGAACCAAGACCGCAGCTTACCCTGCAGGCGACCCACGCAAGAACGAGCTCTACTGCAATGCAATCACTGCAACTCCTGTGTCTAACCCTACCAACGGCGGTATCCCTGTGGCAAAGTTCACCAACGCCCGCCTCGGCATCAGCGACAAGATTGTCACCGGCCTTCACTGCGGCATCAACCTCCGCATGATGCGTTATTCCGACGTCCTTCTCCGCGCTGCAGAGTGCATCAACGAGATCAGCGGCCCTGACCAGAAAGCCATCGACTACATCAACGAGGTCCGCACACGTGCTGCACTCCCTAAGCTTGATCTCAAGGACTTCACTACTGCTGACGCTCTCTTCGAGCAGATCGCAAACGTTGAGCGTCCTAAGGAGTTCGGTTGCGAGAACGGCCGTGGTATCGACCTCATCCGCTGGGGCTTCTTCTACAGCCAGGACCGTCTCCAGCAGATGATCGAGCACAGCACATTCAATGCTGCCGGCAGCGTTGACGCTTCACTCAGCTACTACAAGCCAGGCCACGAGTACTTCCCTATCTTCCAGGGAACTCTCGACGCAAACCCTAACCTTGTCGGTAACTCAGCGAACGACAACCACGACAATGCGGAGGAATTCTTCGCAGCTGGTTACAGTGTTCACCCTGTAGTTAAGTAAAAATTCATATCTTTACGGGGGCGAAGCCAATCCCTTCGCCCCCTTTATTATTTTTTTGAGCGAAATGAAATACGCAAGCAATATCATAAAGGCTTTTGCAGCAGCACTCGCACTCATGGCAGTGAGCTGTGGCGAGCCTGAGCCAAACCCGACTCCGGGACCTGGTCCAGATCCTGACCCACAGCCAGGAAAGACCCTCGTAGCAAAACCTACCGTATCCGACATCGAATCCGGCAGTGCAACCGTCAAGTCAAGCACAGAGATCAGCTCTTCCGAGATCACGATGAAGGGCTTCGTATACTCGCTCCAGGAAGGTCCTACCCTCTCTTCCAACAGGAAGGATGTGAGCGGTTCGGACTTCACCGCCGTCCTCGACGGTCTCAAGGGCGGTCAGACCTACTATGTCAGAGCCTTCGTGATGGCTTCCGGCAAGACCAACTATTCCGAGGACGCCAGCTTCACCACGCCTAAGTCCGGCAATCTTGACGACTACGATGCTCCGAAGTACAAGGACGACTATCGCAACATCGCTGACTGGAACAAGCGCAACGAATGGAACCTCGCAAACGTTCACGACCCTTCCGTAGTCCTCGCTGACGACGGATACTACTATATGTACCAGACTGACGCTTCCTACGGAAACGCTCATGACGGACACGGACATTTCCATGGCCGCAGGTCGAAGGACCTCATCAACTGGGAGTATCTCGGAGCGACCATGAACTCGGCTCCTGCATGGTTGCTCACCAAGTGCAACGAGTACAGGACCAAGCTCGGACTTCCTGCGATCACCGAACCTCAGTACGGTTTCTGGGCGCCTTGCGTGCGTAAGGTCCAGGTCGGAGGAAAGACCATCTACAGGATGTACTACTCAATCATCCTCGACAACTACATCGGAAACGGAAAACCTGTTTCGACCGCATTCGACGGAACATGGACAGAGAGAGCCTTCATCGGCCTGATGGAGACTGAGAATCCTGGCGACAACGGCAGCTGGGAGGACAAGGGCTTCGTCATCTGCTCATCATCCGACCTCGGCAAGAACTGGAAGCGCAGCAGCACAGGCGACTGGAACGGCTACTTCAAGTTCAATGCGATCGACCCATCATACATCGTGACCCCTGAGGGCGCGCACTGGCTCATCTACGGCAGCTGGCACAGCGGAATCGCAGCCGTCGAGCTCGACCCTCAGAGCGGAAAGACCAAGGCTGAGCTGCCTGACCCATGGGGATCGGCTGAGGACATCGCCCCTTACGGCAAGCTCATCGAGAGCCGCGGAGGACGCTGGCAGGGCTCGGAAGGTCCTGAGATCGTCTACCGCAACGGCTACTACTACCTCTTCGTGGCTTATGACGAGCTTTCGGTTGCATACAACACCCGTGTCCTCCGTTCTCAGAACGTGGACGGTCCATACGTTGACATAAACGGTTCGAGCGCGATCGACCTCGGCCAGGCATACCCTATCATGACGCATCCATACAAGTTCGCGAACAGCAACGGATGGGTGGGAATCAGCCACTGTGCAGTATTCGACGACGGCAAGGACAACTGGTACTACTCTTCGCAGGCACGCTTCCCGGAGAACGGCGGCGGAAACGCTCCGAACGCAGTGATGCTCGGCCATGTGCGCAGGATAGTATGGACAGAGGATGGCTGGCCGCTCGTACTTCCTGAGCGCTACGGTGCCGTGCCGCAGATCGAGATCTCTGCTGACGAGATCGCAGGCACATGGGAGCACATCGACCTCTCATACGGATACAGGGATCAGAAGGCTTCAGTGACCATGACCTTCGGTGCTGACGGAAAGATCAGCGACGGTCCGTGGAAGGGAGCGACATGGAGTTTCGACCCGGCGAAGAACGTGCTCAAGACCTCCAACGGAGTGACCCTCTACGTCAGCCGCGAGTGCGACTGGGAGGCATCTCCTCGCAAGGCAACCCTTGTATACGCTGCAATCGGCAAGAACAAGACATATTGGGGAAAGAAATCCAACTAACAAATAACACACTATGAAACACCTCTTCACTACTGCTGCGGCACTCGCAGTATGCATGACACTCGGTGCTCAGACCAGAGTCCATGTCCAGGACAATGACGCCAACGGTCAGATCATCCCTAAGGAGATCTACGGACAGTTCTCAGAGCACCTCGGACGTTGTATCTATGACGGTATCTGGGTCGGCAAGGACTCACCTATCGCAAACATCAACGGCTATCGTCTCGACGTTATGAACGCACTCAAGGAGCTCTCTGTTCCTGTTATGCGCTGGCCAGGCGGATGCTTCGCCGATGACTATCACTGGATGGACGGTATCGGTCCTCAGGAGAACAGAACCAAGATCAGCAACAACAACTGGGGCGGTACCCTCGAGGACAACAGCTTCGGTACTCACGAGTTCCTCGATTTCTGCGAGATGATCGGCTGCCAGCCATACATCAGCGGTAACGTCGGTAGCGGAACCGTAGAGGAGATGGCAAAGTGGGTTGAGTACATGACTTCAGACTCAAAGAGCACAGTAGTCGACATGCGTCGTGCAAACGGCCGTGAGATGGCTTGGGACGTGAAGTACTTCGGCGTCGGCAACGAGGCTTGGGGCTGCGGTGGAAACATGACCCCTGCTTACTATTCTGACGTCTTCCGTCGCTACAACACCTATCTCCGCAACTACAGCAGGGAGCACAATCTCTACAGAATCGCCAGCGGTGCATCTGACACTGACTACGACTGGACCGAGACCTGCGTGAACGCCATCAAGAACCAGATGGACGCTATCGCAGTCCACTACTACACCTGCTTCGGCTGGGGTCCTGGCGACAAGGGTTATGCACTCGACTTCGACAATGACGTATACTATCGTACCCTTGGCCGTGCAGTAGGCATCGACGAGTGCATCCAGAAGCACATCGCCATCATGGACAAGTACGATCCTAAGCGCAACATCGACCTCCTCGTTGACGAGTGGGGTACCTGGTGGGAGGTTGAGCCAGGCACTGACCCAGGCCACCTCTATCAGCAGGCTACCATGCGTGATGCAATGGTTGCAGCCCTCTCTCTCAACATCTTCCATAAGTACACCAACCGCCTCAAGATGTGTAACATCGCACAGGTTGTCAACGTGCTTCAGGCAATGATCCTCACCAAGGGCGATCAGATGATCCTCACTCCTACCTACCATGTATTCAAGATGTACAAGGCTCACATGGACGCAGAGTACATTCCTGTAAGCTTCGCACAGAGGACTCTCACCACCACCGATCTCGGTGCAGTTCCTGAGCTCAGCGTTACCGCTTCCCGCAAGGACGGCGTGATGAACGTGACCCTCGTAAACCCTTCTCTCGACAAGAAGCAGAGCATCGTTCTCGACTGGGACACCATCGGCAGCAAGAAGGTGACCGTAAACGGCGAGATCATCGGTTGCAAGGACATCAAGGACTACAACGATTTCGGCAAGGCTCCTATGATCGCTCCTAAGGAGTTCAAGGATTACAAGGTTGCAAAGGATGGCATCACCCTCGAGCTTCCTGCTAAGTCAATCGTGAACATCTCAATCAAGTAATCTCAAGATTACATACTAAAAAAGAGACCAGGCTCAAACAGTCTGGTCTCTTTTTTAGTATCAGATTATCTTACTCGAGTGTGTTCGAGAAGCCTGGAGTAGGATTCTCGCTGCACTTGAAATCGATGCTGAGGTTGTCTGTATCCTCACCGTCAGGAATGCGGACGAGGCTGCGGGCAGGAACGGTAACCTGCATTGCGTTAGGACCGAAGCCGCGGAAAGGACGTCCAGGAACGACTGCGATGCTTCCACCACCATTCTGGTCACCTTCGAGGGTTGCGAGCTCAGGGCTTGCGATGGTTCCGTTCGCGCTTGAATTGCTCTGCTGCGAGCCATATACGACAGCGTCGAAGATAACGCCCTTGGCTGGGTCGACGAGGGCGATGGAACCGGCTGAAGCGGATACAGGATAGCCGAAGAAGCTAGTCTCACAAGTGCGGCATACGATGACATCAGGACTGTCAAGTGTCACAGGAGCATAAGCGCAGACCTCAGCTGCAAGAGGCTCTGAAAGTGCGTATGGAAGACCGAGAGGCTGGACTGCATCACCGCTGATATGATCATAAGCGAGAGCAGGCTCGAAGCTGATTCCCGTACCTGGGCAAGAGACGTCAACCTCAACCATATGATATTTCTCGATAGCTTTCGTAAGCTCTACGATACCTGGCTCAATGACCTGCTCTGGCTCCCAGAAACGACGAGGAGCAGGAGTATCGACGCTCTTGATGACAGTCTTCACCTCTGCAAGCTCAATCCTGTCACCAGTATCGATGGTGATGATGCTGCCTGGACGGAGAGTCGAGGTTGTCTCGAGGTAGATCTGAGTGTCACCGATGTTGGCCTCAGCCTTAAGAGTGGTCTGGGTCGCAGGAGTTCCGACTGAAGTAACCTTCACGACCTCATAGTTGCCACCGAGATCGATGCCCATATACTCACCCTCTGCAAATCCTGCCACGCTGGTCACCGGGATGTTCTTCACACCCTTTGCGATGCTCATGCGAGGTCCGGTCGAAACAGGAGAGAAGATAGTTGTGAACTCGCCTGCAGGCTTACCGGCTGCCGCGATCTTGTTACCGGAAGCAGCGATGTTGATGTCCTGACCCACGGAGATATCCTTTGAGAGGAAGACCTTGTCCGCACCCTTGGCTGCTGGCGCGGTCACTGCCGACGGAGCGAGGGCGATGCCGTAGAAGCTGCCAGGAGTCATGACGGTACCCTGAGGAATAACAGCAGCAGTGAGGGATGCCCAACCGCTGCGACGGATGTCGATATTGAGTCCGGAGATGTCCACGTCCTCGTCACCGGCATTGTAAAGCTCGATGAACTGGCCGTCGGTAGAGCCTCCTACCTGCGAGAGGAGAACCTCATTCAGCTTGATAGGCTCAGAGCAGCGCACACGCTCGCTGAGAGCCACTGAGCCACCCTTCCATACTGCTTCGAAACCGGCAAAACCTGCTGAACGCTGCTCCGGAGCAGCAATGGTAAGAACGGTGGTGTAATGTCCACCAGGCGCAAGAACCTCAAGCTGCGGAATGTCGCCTGCAACTACCCAACCCTCCGGAAGAGAGACATTGAGAGTAACATCCTTGAGTTCCTTTCCAGTTGAGTTCACGAAAGCCACTGAAACAGCCTTGCACTCGCCTGGAGCGAAGGAAGTGATTCGAGAGATGCTGAGAGGATACTTGGTATACTGAACCGAAGCAATGTTCTTCTGCACAGCCGCGATGGTCTCGTCGCTAGGATAGCCGAAAGTCATCACGCCCTCATAGAAGGTACCTGCAGAGCCGTTACCATTGTCGCCGCCGTTGCCGAGGAGCATGCCGCCCTTCTTGTGCATAGGATAGTAATCTGACTTCTCAGGTGTACCTGGACGCACACCGCTGTAGTAGGTCACGAGCTCCTCCTTGGTTGCGTCGCCGCCGCGTAGATCCCACTGGTTACCGTCACCGCCGTTCACATAGACAGAGAGGATGTCCCAGCTGTCGATCGAAGGTACGTCGTTCTTCTTCGCGCCGTAGCCCGAGAAAAGACCGGCCTCCATGTCGGCCATGATCCACGGACCTTCTCCGTTACCGCTTCCCCAGTTGGTGGATGTACCGAAATATGTGGTCTCCATGGTACCGGTTCCGACAGCCTTTCCGTTGGTCGAGGAGTTACCGTAGTCGAAGCAGCAACCGTTGTCGAAATGCTTGCCGTCGATCACGTAATAGATACCCTCAGCCTCGTCGTTGATCGCGAGTCCGCGAGCGTTGTTGCAACGGTAGCCCATGCCCGGCATCACGTAGATACCGTATGCCTTGTGGCCATTGACGATCACTGGAGCCATATCTGCGATCGACTGGGTGTTGAACTCGCCCTTGTCTGGTCCTTTGAATGTACCTGGTGCCGCAGGAACGAGGTCATTGCCCATACCTGACTGGTCATAAATCAGCGAGATGTAACCGATGGTGCCCTCAAGGAAGCGGTCCTGAGCAGCAGCATCTGCATATCCATCCTTGCCAGCCTTGATGTCGAGGGTCTTGTCATCGGATGCACGACGAACCTGATAGAGAGGTCCGTTGTACTTGGAGTCGAGCAGACGTGTGGTACTATGAGCAGCCACACATGGTGTACCACCCTTCCTGTAAATATCGCATGGAAGGTCCTTTTCTACGCTCGTACACGCATTGTAGGCAAGGAAGAGGCACGGAGCCAGCACACATGCTGAAAGAGTCTGAATCAGTTGTTTACGTGTCATATATTATTCAGTTAATTGTCTGATGATCTGGGTCAGTCCATCCACGTCGTCCGCATCTGGGACCACCCATGAGTTTCCGCAGATGAAACGCGGTATTGCAGCCATGCTGTCGGTGGATGTGCGTCCAAAGACCTCGAGTATGTCTGCGAGATAGTCGTTGATCCAAGGGTCAGTCATAGATTTCTTCAGGGCATCCTCCCCTATCAGAGAAGCTGCATATTCCATGGCATCCGCCACCTTTCGAGGATACCATCCGCGCTCGCCCGGAGTGAAGAGCCACTCGTCGAGGACGGAGAATGCGCTGCGGTCCACGAGCCATGTCGCAAGTGCTATGCGCATAAGGTCACATGAGCCTGCGAACCTGTCTTCACCTGAAGGGACATACGGATTGCAGGCGCTGCTGAGCGGAGTCGGGCAGGTGACGAAAACGACCTCGCCGCCGAGATTCTCCACCAGCTGCGGAAGCATCGAATGTACCCTCTGACAATGCGAGCACTGATAGTCGAAGAGCAGGGTCACGACCTTCTGCGCCGCAGGATCGCCGACGGAAGGAAGCTCATCCGCGTCCCTCAGCGGAAGCTCCTCCGGAATGAAACCACGCTCGTACGCGGTTCTCGGAGTCGTCGCAAGCTGGAATGCAGCGAGTCCTCCCGCAAGGAGAATACCCGCTGCGAAGCACAGAGCCGCATGCCACCATTTCTTCATGATTCCGAACTTGATCACATATGTCAAGGTGAGCAAGGTAGTCACCACACCGAGCAGGTGCGCGCTCATGCAGTATGGGCAGAATGCTCGGATCATGTTCTTCTGGAGCCAGATGAACCATACCGCACTACCCATGATCGCACCGCAGACGACTATGATTCCCTTCCAAAGCAATGATTCGAATGCCGGATCATCCTTGAAGGAATCGACGCTCAGCAGCGTTACGAGGAATACGATGTATGCGATCACGGCGAGGCCGCTGACAGGCACGAGGCCCATCACGAAGGACCACCTGCTGCCGAGCACCTGATTGCAGCTGCTTCCCGCGCTACAACCGATGAGACCGTGTCCGCTGAAGGCATGGACGCAGAGTATGGCAGACAAGACGAGGACGATGGCACCGATCAGTACCATCGACCCCTTCATTATCTTCTTGGCGTCCATGTTTCTAATATACGTTTGGAAGACCCGGAGTAGGAACGCCGGTGCTTACAGGAGTACCTGCAGGACGGTCCTTAGCGAGAGGAGCAACGAGGGTGATCTCCATCACCTCGGTGTCCCTTTCCATAGTACGGCCACGCATGCTGAGCTGGACCTTGACAGTCTTCTTTTCGTTCACGAGACCGGCACGTACGCTCTCAGCATCGTCACCTGTGCTGAACCAGAGGGTCTCGCCTATCCTGAGTCCGCTGACTGCATGGATGGTGATATCGGTAGAGCCCGCAGGCGCATCCTTGAACATGGTGGTGGTGATCTGAGAATGGAAGTCAATCTTGTTGTCGTCGGTATCTGCTCCGTCAGGATAACGTCCAGAGCTGAGAGCTGCAGGACGGAGAGCAGGAGTCTTGTAGATACCCCAGAAATTGGTCTTCATTGCAGGAAGAGGTGCAAAGCTTCCCTCCTTCTCCTCGCCTGACTCAGCATGGTAACCCTCTGCGAGCCATGGATCCACCACGTTACCATAGTTCATGGCATCGACGATGTTGCCTTTTGCATCACGGAGAGTAATGTTTCCACTCTGGTTTCCGAGTACAGGACCACCGAAGAGCTGATCGGCAGCGACCTCGCCCTGATAGCCGGCAGTCACAGTCTTCGCATCATATACGACCTCGTCGATAGGATGGTTCTGAGAGAGAGGCTTGTCGAGAACTATTGCATTGATAAGAGGAAGCACAGGCTCGTTTGACGAGTGGTCAAACTTGCTTGCGGGCTCGAAGCTGATACCTGTTCCGTTCACGCTGAATGGCATATTGTGGGAATGGAGGAACTTGAGAGGTTCCTCGAGGTCGAGACCTGTACCGACGTCCTCACCTGGCTTGAATGGGCCCTGGTTAGGGCTGCGATGGCACGCCGTACCGACTGCCTTGACGGTCACCCACTCGATTCCGTGGCCCTCGCTCTCGATGTCGAGACGGATCTTGTCGCCGACTGAGATGTTCTCCACAGAAGATACCTTGATATTGGTGTCACCTGGCTTTGCGTCGACTGCAAGCCATGCCTGAGTACCAGGCTTGCCCACCTCTGTGATGGTCACAACCTCATACTTCTCGATGCTGTTCGAAACTGCAGGATAGGTAGAGCCGTATCCGATAGCCATCTTGTCACCGACCTTGAAGTCCCTGGTGCTGGCAACAGGAATATTGGT
>JAKSJQ010000011.1 GCA_024402115.1 Bacteroidales bacterium
TCCTCTGCGTAGGTGAGAACCTCGAGGAGCGTGAGGCTGAGAAGCATTTCGCAGTTTGCGAGGCTCAGACCGTAAACGTTCTCAAGAACTTCACTGCTGAGGACATGAAGAACATCGTCATCGCTTACGAGCCAGTTTGGGCTATCGGTACCGGTAAGACCGCTACTGCTGAGCAGGCTGAGGAGATCCACGCTTACATCCGCAAGGTACTCGCTGACATGTTTGGTGCACAGGTTGCAGACGACACCACCATCCTTTACGGTGGTTCTTGCAAGCCTTCTAACGCTAAGGAGCTCTTCGCTATGCCTGATATCGACGGTGGCCTCATCGGTGGCGCTGCTCTCAAGGCTGAGGACTTCATCGGCATCGCAGTTGCGTTTTAATTAGAAGTGATATAATAAGAATAGCCGGCCATTAAGGTCGGCTATTTTTTTGTCTATGACTATCGCGTGCCGGAAGCCGACATGACTCCATGACGATTCTTATACGATGTCAGATGGTTCTGCAGGAACAAAGGAGATAAGGTCCTCTGGATTGATCTTGAACTGAAGTCCTCGCACGCCCGCGCTAATATATATATGGTCATATAGCAGGGCACTTTCCTCAATATAGGTTGGGAAAGGCTTCTTCATCCCGATAGGAGAGCAACCTCCCCTTATGTAGCCGGTCGTAGGAAGAAGCTCCTTCATGTGGATCAGGTCACACTTCTTGTTTCCGGAGATCTTTGCCGCCTTCTTGAGGTTTATTTCCTCTCCGCCGGGGATGACGCACACGAAGTGGCCAGTCTTGTCGCCTTGAAGGACGAGCGTCTTGAAAACCTGCTCCAGTGGCTCGCCTAGCTGAGCTGCCACATGGTCTGCAGCAAGGTTGTTCTCGTCGACTTCGTAAGGTACGAGTTCATAAGCTACGCCTGCCTTGTCCAGCAGACGGGCAGCATTTGTCTTTTCTATCTTGGCCATAGTCTATTTCTCAAAGAAGCTGAAATGTACGTTTCCATATTTCCTCATCTTCACGAAGTGGGGATGCTCGCTGAAGTCGTAATCGTCTCCATGCTCAAGAATGAAATAGCATCCGTCATGCAGTATGTCCTTGGCAAAGACCTTGTCAGGGATGCCTGCGAGTCCTTCTATCGCGTAAGGGGGGTCTGCAAAGATGAGGTCGAACTTCTCGTGACATATCTCGAGGAAGTCGAATACGTTATGGTGTACGGTTGTGAGGTTGCTCAGTCCGAACTTCGCAGCCTGAGACTTGATGAAGTTTGCATGCATAGGCAGCATTTCCACGCAGTAGACGCGCTCAGCGCCACGCGAAGCAAACTCGTATGAGATTGCGCCTGTTCCCCCAAAGAGGTCAAGGACCTTGAGACCTTCGAACTCGTACTCGTTGTTGAGTATGTTGAACAAGCCTTCCTTGGCGAAATCCGTGGTCGGACGCGCCTTGTAACCGTTAGGAGGGAATATCATCTTCCCCTTAAGCTTGCCACCTATGATTCTCATCTAGAAGGTCTCGACTGAGTGGAAATAACTGTAGAGTGATTCTTCCTCCTCCGCAGAGAGCGGGGTGCGGAAATAGATCGTCGAAACTTCTGGGTTGAGCTGGAATTTGCGCAATACCATAAATATAAAGTATTCCGCAGTCGTGAAGTCAGATGCTTCGAAGGAATTGCAGAGCAGGAGGGTCTTGCCCTGTGCTACGATGAGGTGGATGTAGCCGTCTGCATAGGAAGCGACGATCTTGTTGTATTCGCTGATCTTCTCGAGCGAGGTCAGCATGAAATATTGTTCCGGAATGAGAAGGCCCTTGCTTCCGTCTGTCTTTCTGACTGACTCATGAAGCATCCTGGCGAGAGTTCCGTTGACGCTGGTAGAGAAGACCGCAACGGCTCCGAACTGTGGAAGCTGTGCGTATCCGACGCCTTCCTCCGGGGCAAGGGTGAATGTCTCACCGAGCATAGCGCGTGCGTCCTCTGGTCTGAAGAAGTTCGTCGGGATGAGGGTGAACTTCGGAGTAAATACCGAAATAGCTACCTCGTCAAACCTTTTCTGGAGTTCCGGAGTCGTAAAAACACGGTCTGCGCCCAGCCATTCTGACCGGGCGCAGCCGCTATTGATTGCGAATCCATCCGATTTGACCTGGATGGAAACCTGAGTATTATTACTCCCAGTTACCTGCATTGTTGTTAGGAGCTGAGATGCTACCTACCATAAGGCCAGGGTAGCGTCCGCTGTCCTCCCTCTCAAAGTACCTGTTGACTACGAGCTGGTGATCGAGACCCTTGAGGAGGTACTCTACGATCTTACCGTTCTGGTTGATAGCGTAAGGCATCTTAGCCTCGAAGAGAGGAACCTTTACACCTGAAACGGTCTTGATGGTAGACTCCATGAGAACTGAGTCGCCGCATGCAGGGATGAATGCGATAGAGTCGATGCAGAAGTCGTCCCTCTTGCAAAGAGTATCCTTTACAGGGATTGGGTGGTTAACCTTACCCCATACTGACCTACCGTTGAGGTACTCCTGATAGAGCTGTGCCTCGAGAGCCTCGCCCTTGAGCTTGCTGCCCTTGATGAAGTTTGTTCTGTTGAGGTCTGCGATAGAGTCGTCCTGTGAACCGAACTGGAGAACGATGTCCATCTTACCCTCGTTGTAGTACCACTTGAGTGAGTCGATAGTAGGAGCATACCTACCATACTGGCTCTTGAATGAGTTCTGGAGGGTACGGATGTCTTTGAGACGCTGGATTGCAACCTGCTCGCGTGCGTCCTGCTGTTTGTTGAACTTTACTGGCTGC
Organism: Bacteroidales bacterium; assembly: GCA_024402115.1. The sequence continues at coordinate 2,789 of JAKSJQ010000011.1, forward strand.
ATGACGCTGTCTACGCAGAGGTAAGCGAGTCCTGCGATGCAGAGTGGAAGCACTACTGCAGTGAGGATGATCTTCAAGATTTTCATTGTGGTATATTATTTTGTTTTATTTCGGTTTTAACAGTTGATTCTTAAAATCCGGACAAAGTTAAAAAATTCATTTATGAAATGCAATATAATTTCTAAATTTGCGTCATAAGATTTTGGCTTTTGGACACACTTGACAGACAGAGTCTCGCAAGACTCGACGAGCTTTTCGGAAAAGCGACCAATGTAGCGATAGTAACTCACGTTCATCCAGACGGAGATGCCCTTGGCAGCAGCTTCGGACTTCAGCATTATCTGAGGTCCAGAGGCGTAGCTTCTACGGTAATCGTACCTGACGAAGTGCCTGAGACTCTTTACTTTGTGCTTGAGGGCGCTGATGAGGCCCAGCCTGTCGTGGCTGCATCGGACCTGTCCCGTGCGGAGCAGATATTGGCGTCAGCAGATCTTCTCGTCTGTCTGGACTTCAATGCCTTCGGTAGGGCGGATCTTCTTGCGCCGGCTCTCGCTGCAATGACGTGCAAGAAAGTTCTCGTAGACCATCATCTCAGACCGGACCGAGATTCGTTCGACCTTTGTTTTTCCGATACGCAGGTATCTTCGGCCAGCGAACTCCTGTACCATGTTCTGATGTCAATGCCTGATGTCGCAGGTGATGCCTGTGCACTTCCCGCACATTGTGCGCGCTGCCTGATGACAGGTATGACCACAGATACCAACAACTTTGCAAATTCGACCTTCCCATCCACCTTGGACATGGCCTCGAAGCTGATCGCGGCTGGAGTGGACAGGGATTCGATACTGTATGGGATATACAATAACTATCGCGAGGAAAGATATCGTCTTCTCGGCCATCTCCTGTCGGATGTGTTGACCATCACCGCAGATGGCGTCGCATACATGGTGCTCGGTGAGGAGGACAAGCAGAAGTACGACGTGAGGGAAGGGGACACCGAAGCCTTCGTAAATATGCCTCTGGGCATACGTGGGGTGAGGATGAGCATCTTTGCAAAGCAGCAGGACGAGTCCGTATATCGCATCTCGATCCGCTCGGAGAAGGGTGTGAGTGCGAATGTCTGTGCCGGTCAGTATTTCCATGGTGGCGGACATGAGAATGCCGCCGGAGGAAGGCTTGACATACCTGCGGATGTGACGGATACGAGGAGCGTTGCCGAGTATATCGAGGCAGTAACAAGGAAATTCTTCAACGAATGAGAAAGTTAATTATCATAGTGATGGCTCTGGCTCTCGCTTCATGCACCAAGGCGAGCTTCGAGTCCACATACAACAGCCAGGAGGCGAAGATTGACCAGTTCATCGAGTCCCAGCTCAAGAGGGACAGCACATTGACTGTCGTTCACAACAAGGGGTCTCACAGGCTCGTCCTCAGCCCGGGTCAGGGTGAAGAGCTTGGTGAGAAGGGTCGCGTCGCCTTCTACTACTGTGGATATGTCTTCAATTCGGGAATATCGCCGCAGTATATGTTCGCTACGAACAATAAGGATGAGGCGGAATCCGTAGGCTGGAATGCTGAGGCTACCGATTTCGAGGTGAAGACCGTGGACATGTCCTCTGCCGACTTGCATCGCGGGTTGCGAGAGGGCCTGGTCGGAGTGAAGGCCGGAGAGCAGTGCATAATACTGTTTTCGGGTAAATATGGCTTCGGAAAGAAGTCTGTCGGCACGATTCCTGCTAACTCAGCCTTGGCTTACGTCGTCTGGGTAGAGGGAGTAAGCAACGAATAACCGATTTTTTCGTATATTTGCGAGATTAAATAAAAGAAATGAAAAGAAGCTTAGCATATATTCTTTCAGCCTGTGCGCTTGTCGTGCTTTCTGCATCCTGCGCCAGGACAGTCAGCAGCTATAACTATGCCGATGCCAAGAGGTATCTCGAGGCATGGATGTCCCAGAATCACCCTGGCGTGACGATGAGGCCTGACGGACTCTACATCCTTGACGAGACCGAAGGAACAGGCGATGTCGTCGGCAACAGTGACTACGTCTTCCTCACCTATACCGTCAGAAGCATCTCCGGCGCCATCGAGAAGACCACCGACCCGGAACTCATGAAGCAGCTCGGAACCTACGAGAAGTCCACATACTATGGCAATCATGTGTGGAAGCTTGCAGAGAACCAGCAGCTTGCGGGTGTGGAGCTCGCCCTCAGGGATATGAAGGTGGGCGGCACAAGACGGGTCGTGATCCCACGCTGGCTTCTCACCAGCAACAGGCATGACTCCCTCAACGATTATCTCGATGACACCAAGGGCGCCTCATCGGATTTCATCTATGAATTGAAGGTCTCTGACGCCACCGACAGCCTTGACCGCTGGCAGATCGACACCATGGACAGGTTCATTGCAGCGAACTATGACAAGGACCAGATCAGGAAGCAGAGCCGCGGTTTCAGGTACATCCGCCTCAGCGAACCTTCAGACACCACTGCGTACAAGAAAGATTCAACCTTCTATATCAACTACACTGGAAAGCTCCTCAACGGACAGGTCTTCGATACCACAGATCCGAATATCGCGAAGATCCACAACATCTATTCAGCTTCCAAGGATTACGCTCCTGTGAAGATCAAGATGGGTGAGAAGTATTCAGACATCACCCTTGGCGGATCCAGCACCATCAACGGTTTCTCACTTACCCTATGGAACATGAGACCTCATGAGAAGGGAGTCGGTATCTTCTTCTCGAACTATGGCTACGGAGCCAGCGGCTCCGGTGACAAGATTCCGGAATTTGCACCTCTTGTCTTTGAAATTGAAATCGTAGATAAGCCTGAATGACAGAAAACAAAGCAGTACCAACGGAACTTGGTACAGAAAAGATAAGTAAGCTTTTGAAGAATTATGCCGTCCCTGCGATCATCGCAATGACGGCTTCTTCTCTCTATAATATGGTGGACAGCATCTTCATCGGACAGGGTGTGGGTGCTCTCGCCATATCCGGGTTGGCTATCACCTTCCCGCTGATGAACCTCTCCGCAGCCTTCGGTACCTTGGTCGGTGTCGGAGGTGCGACAATGTTGTCGATCCTTCTCGGACAGAAGAATTATGCCGCGGCAAACAAGGTGCTCGGCAATGTGGTCAGCCTCAACATACTCGTTGGACTCCTTTTCATGGCCGTGTCTCTGGCCTTCCTGGATCCTATCCTTACTTTCTTCGGAGCCAGCGAGAACACCATAGGATATGCCCGTGAATATATGCAGATCATCCTCGCCGGCAACGTCGTGACGCACCTGTATTTCGGACTGAACGGTGCGATGCGATCATCCGGAAACCCGAGGACGGCGATGGGCCTGACGCTCTTTACCGTCATCTTCAATACCGTACTCGACCCGTTGATGATCTTCGGTCTCGGCATGGGCATACGTGGTGCTGCATGGGCCACGGTGTTCTCACAGACAGCAGCGCTGATCGTCATAATGGTGCTTTTCAGCGACAAGAAGAAAGTCCTTCACTTCGAGAAGGGTATCTGCCGCTTCGATTGGAGGATTGCCAAGGACTCGACCGAGATCGGCTTCGGACCTTTCCTGATGAATGCTGCAAGCTGCATCGTGACCATCTTCATCAACAAGCAGCTCGTGAAGTACTGCGGCGACCTCGGAGTAGGTGCGTACGGAATCAACAACAGGCTCACTTTCCTCTTCATCATGGTCTGCATGGGCTTCAATCAGGGAATGCAGCCTATCGCCGGATATAACTACGGTGCGAGGAAGTACAAGAGAGTCGTCGAGGTTTATAAGAAGACTACCGACATGGCGACCATTGTCGTGACCTTCGCCTTCATCTGCAGCGTTTTCTTCCCAAGGCTCCTTGCCGGCATCTTCACACATGATCCCGAGCTCATCGACCTTTCGTCACACGGCCTCAGAATCATGAACTGCTGTATATGGAGCATTGGCTACAGCATGGTCGCGACCAATCTTTTCCAGTCGCTCGGAATGATCACGAAGTCCATCTTCCTTTCGCTCTCGCGCCAGCTGATCATCCTCGTACCTCTGCTTTATCTCCTTCCTACTTTCCTCGGCGGAGACGGTGTGTGGTGGAGTTTCCCTATCTCGGATATACTCGCTGCGCTCATAGCACTCGTGATGAGGGCAAAGCTTCTCAGACAGTTGAATTCACTCAATGACGGCGACGATCCGGCCGTCCTTGGCAGCAGAATGTAGATATGACAAAGAAGATAATCATCAATATCGGACGACAGTTCGGAAGCGGTGGAAAGTCTACTGCGATGGAACTTGGAAAGAAGCTCGGCATCCCTGTATATGACAACGAGCTCCTTACACGTGCGGCGCAGGAGAGCGGACTCAGCGCCGGTATGTTCTCCAGGAAGGATGAGAGCAAAAGCAGCTTTCTCCAGGGCATATCTTCAATGATAAACGGCTCGAATGAGGACATCATGTTGTTCCAGCTGCAGAGCCAGACCATCAGGAACATAGCCGAGAGCGGTTCCGCGATCATCGTGGGACGCTGCTCTGACTATATACTCCGCGATATGGATTGCACCTTGGATGTGTTCATCACAGCTTCAATGGAGAGCAGGAAGGCAAGGGTCGCTGAGCGCTGCGGAATTGAGCCTGAGAAGCTTGAGACATTCATCGAAAAGAAGGACAGGGCTCGTGAGAGCTACTACAATCACTATACTTTCGGCAACTGGGGAGTGGCGTCAAACTACGACCTCTGTATCGATTCCTCCAAGATCGGAATTGAGCAGACTGCTGACATGATCATAGATTACGCCCGCAAGGCAGGATTGCTGGATGAATAGGAGAACCCTCATATCCTTTGCCGTGCTCGTCCTGTTGTCGGCTGTGACCTTTGCCGACAACTGGCCAATCTCGCGTCTGCCTTATCCTAAGGTGGGCGTGAACCTAAATACAACCATCACAAACGCCGATTCGGACCTGCCGGAACTCAGCGGACTGGATTCGAAGATTCGCGCATACATGCAGAAATGGGAGCTCAAGGGTGCTTGCGTCGCTGTCATGCGCAATGATTCTCTCGTGTTCGCGAAAGGATATGGCAAGGCGGACGAGGGCGTTCCAATGCAGCCGTACCATCTCATGAGAGTCGCTTCTGTGTCCAAGCTCATCACCGCGGTCGGCATCATGAACCTCGTGGATCAGGGCATGCTCAGTCTCAGCGACCCGGTGTTCGGAGAGGACGGAATACTCGTGGGCCCGGAATACGCCAATGCTCTCAAGGATCCGAACTATTCGAAGATAACTGTGGAGCATCTGCTCCGACATCAGGCGGGTTTTGCGACCGATCCGATGTTCGCAGGGGAGACCGTTAGACAATCTCTCGGACTATCCAGAAAGCCGGTTGCAGAGGATTACATTCGCTACGGATTGAGCAAGAAGGTGCTTTATCGTCCGGGTGACACTCATAGATATTCGAACTTTGGCTACCTCCTTCTCTCGAAGATAATCGAGGTGATAGGGGATACTGACTATGAGACCTACATCGATAGAAACATCCTCGAACCCATCGGTTGCAATGACATGCACATCGCCGGAAATGAGTATGTCGACCGTTTCCCTGGTGAAGTCCGCTATTATAGTCATGATGTCTCGAAGAACAGCTACGGTGCCAACGATATCACCGTGCTCGCAGGAGCCGGCGGATGGTGCTGCTCCGTTCTCGAGCTCGCGAAGCTGGTTGCCGCTATCGACGGCCGCCCGGAAGTTGAGGATGTGATCAGCTCATATTCCGTGGACGATATGACAGCGTACCATGCTCCCGAATGGTATTCTCTCGGTTGGAACGATACGAATCCGGAAAAGGGATGGACCAGGACGGGAACCTTCACCGGAACAAGCGCCCTCATCAAGTATTTCCCTGACGGCGAGTGCTGGATATTCGTGACCAATACGAGCACATGGCGTGGTCCACGGCTTGCGAACGCCACGGCGGAGCTCTTCGACCAGTGCCGTCTCCAATACAGCAGCAAGTTCCCTAAGCGCAATATGTTCTATTATTAGGTTCGTACCGGTCATCGACGGTCACGAACCTTCGCTCCGCTCAAAGATAAAGACAAGGCGGTGATTTTCGTCACCGCCTTGCCTGCGTCTGTATGGAGATCTGCTAGATGTCGAAATTGTGGTAGTGAGGACCGAACCTCTCGAATGCCTGACGGTCGAGCATCTCGCGGTCGTCTGGGTGAGCGATGCTGATGAGGAGCTTCGCGCGCTCCTGGCAGCTGCGTCCATAAAGGTCTACCGCACCGTACTCGGTAACTACCCAATGCGCGTCTGAACGTGGAGTTACGACACCTGCACCAGGGTTGAGCTGGGCTGTGATCTTGCTCTGGCCCTTTGCGGTCCTAGAAGCAAATGCGGTGATGCTCTTACCACCCTCGCTCATCGAAGCACCGCGAACGAACTCGAGCTGTCCGCCGGTACCTGAGAAGAGCCTTGTTCCGATAGAGTCTGCACAGATCTGGCCGGTGAGGTCAATCTCCACTGCTGAGTTGATTGCCTTCATGTTAGGGTTCTGTGCGATGATCCATGGGTTGTTGGTGTACTCGATGTCGCGCATGAGTACGTCTGGGTTATGGTCGATGAAAGAGTACACCTCGTTGCTTCCGAGAAGGAATGACGAAACGACTTTTCCTGTGTCGATCTTCTTGTTCATGCCGTTGATGACGCCCTTCTTGATGAGACGAAGGAGTCCGTCAGCGAACATCTCGGTGTGGAGACCGAGGTTCTTGTGGTTTCCGAGCTCGCCTGCAAGCGCGTTAGGAAGGGCTCCGATACCCATCTGGAGGCAGTCGCCATCGTTTACGAGTGCTGCGCAGTTCTTTCCGATGAGCATCTCGGTAGGAGTCGGCTCTGCGAAGTTTGCTGTCACGAGAGCTGCGTCATCCTGTACGAGATAGTCGAACTTGCTGAGCGGAATGAGGTTGCCATACGCGAAAGGAACGTTAGGGTTCACGACTCCGATCACGAGTTCAGCTGTTTCGATGGCTGCAACAGAGCAGTCTACGGAAGTACCGAGGCTGACCATTCCGTTCTCATCAGGAAGGGAGCAGTTCACGAGAGCTGCACCAAGCTTGATGAAACCCTGACGGTAGAGACGAGGAGTCTCTCCGAGGTGCACTGGAAGGTAGTCGGCATAACCCGCATTTACATTCTTGCGGACATTAGGACCGAGGAAGAAACCCTGATCGAAGAAGATGCCGTCGTACTGTGGCTCGCTATATGGAGCGGGGCCTTCAGTATGGAAATGGTGGAAATGCAGGTCCTTAACATCTCCGGCGTCTGCGCGGCGGCAGAGTGCCTGGATGAGGATGTGTGGCACGCTGGCGACACTGCTGAGGTGGATGTGTGATCCGGATTTGATGTGGCTGACAGCCTCGTCAGCGGAAACAAAGTTCAAATTCATGGAAATTGGTTATTTTTGCGGCCACAAAGTTAAGAAATAATCTCATGCACACAAGAGAGGAAAAGTTGGAAGCGTTCGGTCGTCTGCTCGATGTGATGGACGCCCTGAGGGAAAAATGCCCATGGAACGCAGAACAGACCATGGAATCCATACGCCCCATGACTGAGGAGGAGGTTTATGAACTCAGCGACGCCATAATCAGAAAGGATACGGCCGAGACGATGAAGGAGATAGGTGACCTTCTCTATCATATGGTGTTCTATGCGCGCATAGGGCAGGAGAGCGAGTCTTTCGATATCGCGGATTCCATCAACAAGGTCTGCGATAAGATGATATTCCGCCATCCGCATGTGTTCCGTCGCGATGGTTCGCTGGTTCCGGACGGCGAAGCTCCGAGTGCAAAGGAGATTGCCGACACCTGGGAGCTGGTGAAGGCCAAGGAGAAAGACGGGAACAAGACCGTCATGTCCGGAATCCCAACCTCCATGCCGGCGGTGCTCAAAGCCCTTTCCATGCAGGAGAAGGCCAGGGGCTGTGGGTTTGACTGGGAGAAGAGGGAAGATGTGTGGGACAAGGTCCATGAGGAACTCGGTGAGGCTCAGGAGGCCTGCGGAGAGGATGATATGGCACATATGACCGAGGAATTCGGCGACCTTATGTTCGCGACCATCAACGCTGCAAGGCTCTATGGCGTGGATCCGGAAGTCGCCTTGAGCGGTACCTGCGAGAAGTTCCGTCGCCGTTTCACATATCTCGAGGAGAATACCATGCGCAAGGGACGCAAGCTTTCGGACATGACCCTCGCTGAGATGGACGTGATCTGGGACGAAGCCAAGGCGAAGGGATTGTAGTGATTCGCAAGAAATTGCTATATTTGCAGGCTATTACTACACAGAGAAAAGAAAATACCATATATGGCAGAAAATTCACTTTTGGAAAAGATCCTTGGACTTCAGGAGAAGTACGAGTCTCTTCAGGAGCAGCTCGCAAGTCCTGACGTTGTGTCTGACATGAAGAAGTTCGTGCAGCTGAACAAGCAGTACAAGGAGCTCGCGCCTGTGATTCAGGCTGGTCAGGAATACAAGATGCTCATGGATGAGCTCGAGATGGCTAAGGACATCATCGCGACCGAGAAGGATGAAGACCTTCGTGAGATGGCTAAGGAGCAGATTTCGGAGATCGAGCCTAAGATCCCTGACATGGAGCAGAATATCAAGCTCCTCCTCATCCCTGCAGATCCTGAGGATGAGAAGAACGCAATCCTCGAGATCCGCGGCGGTGCCGGTGGAGACGAGGCCGCAATCTTCGCAGGAGATCTCTTCCGTATGTACAGCAAGTATATCGAGACCAAGGGTTGGAAGATAGAGGTTACCAGCCAGTCCGAAGGTGCTGCCGGTGGATTCAAGGAAATCGTCGCAAAGGTCAGCGGAGACCATGTGTACGGAACTCTCAAGTACGAGTCCGGCGTACATCGCGTTCAGCGTGTGCCTCAGACAGAGACTCAGGGTAGAGTACAGACTTCTGCTGCTTCTGTGGCAGTCCTTCCGGAGGCAGGCGAGTTCGATATCGAGCTCAACGAGAAGGATATCAGAAAGGATACCTTCTGCTCATCAGGTCCTGGCGGTCAGTCTGTGAACACTACCTATTCTGCTATCCGCCTTACCCATATCCCTACCGGTATCGTGGTACAGTGCCAGGATGAGAAGTCACAGCTCAAGAACTACGACAAGGCCCTCAATGAGCTCCGTACCCGTATCTACAATATGGAGTATCAGAAGTACCTCGACAATATTTCGGCAAAGCGTAAGACTATGGTCAGCACAGGTGACCGCTCGGCTAAGATCCGTACCTACAACTATCAGCAGTCGCGAGTTACCGATCACCGTATCAACTACACCATGTATAACCTTCCGGTGTTCATGGATGGTGCGATCCAGGACGTGATCGACCAGCTTATCATCGCTGAGAACGCAGAGCGTCTCAAGGAAGCAGGCGAGTAGTAAATCTACCTAGAAGTTTATGCTTTTCTTTCTAGGCTTTGCGGAATGCGACGCAGGCGTTGTGCCCACCAAAGCCCAGGGAGTCTGAAATCGCTAGTGTGAGGTCTGCCTTGACGGACTTGTTCGGCGTATAGTCAAGATCACATTCAGGATCCTGCTCGTCAAGACCGATGGTCGGAGGAACGATGCCTTCCTTGAGGGCAAGCACCGCAGCGATGGCCTCAATCGCTCCTGCCGCTCCGAGCAGATGTCCTGTCATGGACTTGGTCGAACAGATGTGAGCCTTCTTTGCATCCTCGCCGAGAGCGAGCTTGAAGGCAAGGGTCTCGCACTTGTCGTTGAGAGGAGTTCCTGTGCCGTGCGCGTTGATGTGGAGCGTGTCGTCGGAGTTGTATCCAGCCTCGTCGAGCGCAAGCTTGATGGCGGCAGCCTGGGTCTGTCCTGTCGGATTCGGTGCAGTCACATGGTGTGCGTCGCAGCTATGTCCATATCCGGATACGAAGGCGAGAATCTGTGCTCCTCTTGCCTTTGCGTGTTCATATTCCTCGAGAATCAGTATTCCTGCACCTTCGCCCAGCACGAATCCACCGCGCTTTGCGTTGAACGGGAGGCTTGCCCTGGTCGGGTCGGTCTCCTTGCTGAGTGCCCTTGATGCTGCAAACGATGCTGCTGCCATAGGAACGAGGGCTGCTTCCGCGCCTCCGGTGATGATTGCGTCGGAATAGCCGTGCTTGATGGCTCTGAATGCTTCTCCGATAGCGTTTGTGCCGCTTGCGCATGCGGATACGGTGTCCAGACATGGACCGCAGGCGTTGTGCCTGATGGCGATGTTCGCTCCGGCTATGTTTGAAATCATCGTTGAAACGTAGTTCGGAGAGATCCAGCGGAGACCTTCCTTGACTGATTTCTCGCACTCGGCTACTATGGTGCCGTAACCGCCTATGCCGGAACCGACGTAGACTCCCAGGCGCATAGGATCTATGTTCTCTCCAGAGACTAGCCCGGCCTGGTCCATTGCCTGCTTTGCAGCAGCTACTGCATATATAGTGAACTTATCCTGTTTCCTAATGAAGGGCTTTTCGATTCCGTAGACCTCTGGCTGGAAGTCCTTCACGGTACCTCCGACATGTACGTTGATGTCGAGGCCTTCGTATTCTTCTATGCTGACGATGCCACATACGCCCTCGACGAGGTTCTTCCAATATGTCTGCACGTCGTTACCTACCGGAGAGATGACTCCCATTCCGGTCACGACTACTTTTCTTTCCATAGGTGATTATCTCTTTCTTGTGTCACGGAGTCTGCTTGATGCGCGTACCATGATCTCGTCCTGGAAGATCTTGCGCGAAGCCATGAAGCAGAGTATTGAAGCTATGAGCGGGAATACGGCGGTGACCGAGAACACCATCACGTCGTGGTTCGCGAACCAGTCGCTCACGATTACGCCCTGGATTCCGAGAAGGAGGAGGGCGGTGAGTACCGCAAGTCTCATCTGGAGAAGCCTGAGCTTCCAGGTGAAGATGCTGAGCACGCCGGTAAGCATGCAGATGATGGTGAGTACGAGATAAATGAGTTTCTCGCTGTAACGGATGTGCTCCACGACGCCGTCTGCGCCTATGACATTTGCGATGTTACAGAAAAACAGCGATGCCGTGAGTGCACAGGCGATCGCAAGATATAGGGTCTGTATTCTTTGCCACATGATGCTTGTCAATTTGTTTGCTACAAAAATACGGATTTAATGTGAAATTGCTAAATTTGTCGACAACCACAAGATCATACACGATGAGAATCCCAGAATCAGAACTAATCATCAACTCTGACGGATCTGCATTCCACATCCATCTCCGTCCAGAAGAACTTGCAGATGATGTCATCCTCGTAGGTGACCCCGGCAGGGTTGACATGATCGCAGAATTCCTGACTGACATCGAATACAGGCATGCTTCCCGCGAGTTTGTCTCCGTTGCGGGCAGATACAACGGAAAGCGTTTCACCGTGCTCTCTCATGGAATCGGAACCGACAACATCGATATCGTGATGACTGAGCTTGACGCTCTCGCGAACATCGATTTCGAGACTCGTGAGGTGAAGAAGGAGCACAGGTCGCTCAATATCCTCAGAATAGGAACCTCCGGCGCGATCCAGCCTGACATCCCTCTCGGATCGTATGTGTTCTCAGAGATCTCCCTCGGCTGCGACGGACTTCTCAACTGGTACGGCGACAGAGACGCCGTCGCCCTCAAGGATTACGAGGAGGAGCTCATGCGCCACATGAACTGGAGCAGGTACCTTCCAGTTCCTTACTTCGTGCCTGCCGGAAAGGGTATGACCGAAAAGTTCCGCGGACGTGCGATATTCGGCATCACCATCTCGGCATCCGGTTTCTACGGTCCTCAGGGCCGCGTGATAAGGATACCGCTCGCAATGCCTGACATGGTGGACAATTTCGAGTCGTATCTGTGCAACGGCAGGAGGATCACCAACTTCGAGATGGAAGGATCGGCGCTTGCAGGTCTTGCTGCCCATCTCGGACATAATGCCGCAACCATCTGCTGCATCATCGCCCAGCGTCACGCAGGCGACAGCAATACCGAGTACAAGGGCGGTATCCGTGAACTTGTGGAGTACTGCCTCAACGTCCTTACCGAATAATGAAAAGAATCATCATATTCCTTCTCTGTGCGATGTCTCTGACCTCGTGCGGAATACTCACCAGTGGCCAGCTTGACGCAGGCTATCTTGCGTCCGCGGCAGCCAAGACCCTCAGCGCGGCGACAATCTCCGATGCCCAGATCATCCAGCTCAGCCAGCAGTCGGTCGCAGCCTATGACGCGCAGAACAGAGTGATCACTTCGGGCAAGTACTATGACAGGCTCACCAGAATCGCATCTTCCATCAAGGCTCCCCAGGGCATGAAGTTCAACTTCAAGGTTTATGACGTGCCGGAGGTGAATGCATTCGCATGTGCGGACGGTTCGATCCGTATCTACCGCGGTCTGCTCGACGTCATGGATGATGACATGCTCATCGCCATCATAGGCCATGAGGTCGGACATGTCGTCCATCAGGACAGCAAGAAGGCGATGAAGAGGGCCTACCTGTCCTCTGCCGCCAGGGATGCGGTCAGCTCTGTCGGCGGAGTCGTAGGTGTGCTTTCTGATTCGATCCTCGGTGACCTCGCTGAGTCATATACGAGCGCTCAGTATTCGCAGAAGCAGGAATATGCTGCTGACTCATATGGTTTCCAGTTCGCTGTCGACAACGGACGTGACAAGTACAGCATGTACAAGGCCCTTGATAAGCTCGTCCAGCTCTCCGGAAGTTCTTCGACCAAGTCTTCGGTCGCGAAGTGGTTCGCTTCTCATCCAGACAGCGGAGAGAGGGCCGCGAGGGTAAAGAGGATGGCAGATGAGATGAAATAGGCAGATTTTTGAAGAAAAAAAGATAAAAAGCGAGCTTGTGCAACGGAATTGTACAAGTTCGCTTTAGCTTTGCATCATCAAAACAAGGAAACAATGAAAACTACAGACCTCAACAAGCTTAGCAGCCTTTTCGAATCAGAGAATTCCTATCACGTCCTCGTCGATATGATATCAGACCTCGACCTTGAGTTCAAGGGTGCTTTTGTTTTCTGATAAGGCAATCTTTATCGTGCGGAGACCTTCAGGCTTTCCCTTGGTGATCTTCGATGACATTCTGTCTGCGATGATATACTCGGAAACCGGATTCTCGATGTACTTCTGAATGGCTCTCTTGAGCGGCCTGGCTCCGTAGTTCGGATCATATCCGGCCTCAGCCACAAAGTTCTTGGCACTCGGGGTGATGCTTATCCTAAAGCCCGCCTCCGAAACTCTTTCCCTGAGCTCGCGCAGCTCGATGTCGATGATCTTGGCGATATCGGCCTTTGAGAGGGAATTGAAATATACCAGTTCGTCGACCCTGTTGATGAACTCTGGCGGGAACGCTTTCTTGACGGCCTTCGCCAATACTCCCTGCCTGTCGGCAGCTATGTTCCTGCCCGAAGTCATAAATCCGACACCCTTTCCATATTCTTCCAGTTCGCGGCTTCCCACATTCGAGGTCATGATCACGATGGTGTTCCTGAAGTTCACCGTCCTGCCGTTGCTGTCAGTGAGCCTTCCCTCGTCCAGAACCTGAAGCAGGAGGTTGAAGATGTCCGGGTGGGCCTTCTCGATCTCGTCGAGGAGCACGACGCAGTAAGGCTTGCGCTTTACCTGCTCGCTGAGCTGACCACCCTCGTCGAACCCTACGTATCCCGGAGGCGCTCCGACAAGTCGTGAAACATTGAACTTCTCCATGTATTCGCTCATATCGATACGGACCATACTGTCCTCCGAATCGAACATGTAATCAGCTATCTGCTTTGCAAGCTTGGTCTTTCCGACTCCTGTAGGGCCGAAGAAGAGGAAGCTTCCGATAGGTCTGTTCGGGTCCTTGATGCCGGCACGCCCACGCTGGATTGCCGTGACGACGGTATCTACTGCCTCGTCCTGGCCGATGATGTGCGACTTGAGCCTGTCCTTCATCTTTAGCAGTCGCTCGCTCTCGCCGGTTGCTATCCTTCCGACAGGTATTCCGGACATCTGCGAGATGACGGCAGCCACGTCATTGGCACTGACGGAAATAGACGCCCTCTTGTTGCGCGACTTGCGGAGCTTTACCATCGATCCCGCCTCGTCCATCGCGTCGATGGCCTTGTCAGGAAGGCAACGGTCGGTGATATATCTTTCGGAGAGCTTCACGCATGCCTCGATGGCTTCGTCGGTGTAGACTACTCCGTGGTGAGACTCGTAGTTCTTGCGCAACTTCTGGAGTATCCTTACCGAATATTCCATGTCTGCAGGCTCTACGACGACCTTCTGGAACCTTCTGTCGAGGGCTCCGTCTTTCTCTATGATCTTCCTGAATTCTTCCATCGTCGTGGCTCCGATGCACTGGATGTCACCTCGTGCAAGGGCTGGTTTGAGCATGTTCGCCGCATCAAGACTACCCGATGCACTTCCGGCTCCGACCATGGTGTGGAACTCGTCGATGAAGAGAATTATGTCAGGGTCATTGCTGAGCTGGTTGATGATGTTCTTGATCCTTTTCTCGAAATCACCGCGGTAGCGCGTGCCTGCGACGACCGATGCTATGTCCAAGGAGATCAGACGCTTGCCCTTCAATGCCTCTGGTATCCTTCCCTCGGCGATGCGGATTGCGATACCCTCCACGATGGCGGATTTTCCGACTCCTGGTTCGCCGATGAGCATAGGGTTGTTCTTCCTTCTTCGGCCGAGAATCTGAATCACCCTGGCTATCTCGTCGTCTCTGCCTACCACAGGGTCGAGGCGACCTTCTTCGGCAGCCTTCGTGATGTCATATCCGAATTCCTTGAGAGGATCTTCCGCATTGTCGGAAATCGTGGCCTGCTGCTGTGCCTCCTCGTCTGAGCTCTCTTCGTCGTCGTGAGATTCCTGATTGGCCTTGCTGGCACTTGGCCTGAGCATGCCACTTCTTTCGAGGAATCCAAGTATGCGTCCGTAATCGACGCCTATGTCCCTAAGGTAACTTTGTCCGTAGCTTCCTGATGCTCTTGCAAGGGCCAGAAGAAGATGTACCGGCTCAGCCTGTTCCGATTTCACCCTGCTGGCTTCCAGTACGGTCAGGCTGAGTATGTTATGTGATGCTCGGGAGAAGCTGATGTTCTCGAATTCGGAGTAGGGGATGTGTTCGTTCGTGAAGATCCTGCCGTCTATGAACTGCTTGAGCTCCTGCAGGTCGACCTCGAGAGATTTCAGTGCGTCACAAGCATCGTTTTCGCCATGACGTATGAGGCCGAGGAGCAGATGATCGGGGCCAATCCCGTAACTTCCGGTCCTCATCGCCTCTTCTCTGGCGAAGTTTATGATTATATTGAGACTATCTGATATTTTTATGGTCATATTTTTGCCTTTTCGCCGCTAATTTACATAATTTTTCAGTATCTTTGCAAGCTAGGTAAAACTGCGTTTTGCCCGGATTCGGCCTAAAAACGGCCAAAGAACAGAAATTTGAAGAAAACTGCAAGATAGATTATGGCGAACGAAGAAAACAACGGAAACGGTATGGAGCAGGAGTACTCCGGAATCCCTACCGGCCGTATCGAGCAGGTTGAGATAGACCATCAGATGCGCACCGCGTACATCGACTATTCGATGTCCGTGATCGTTGCCCGCGCACTTCCTGACGTAAGGGATGGTATGAAGCCTGTTCAGAGACGAGTGCTTTTCGGAATGGAGAGGCTCGGACTCGACTATTCGGTACCAACCATGAAGTCAGCCGGTATCGTCGGTGAGGTCATGGGTAAGTACCATCCACATGGTGACTCAAGTATCTATGATACCATGGTCCGCATGGCTCAGGACTGGAACCTCCGCTATCCGCTCGTTAAGGGTCAGGGTAACTTCGGTTCCATGGACGGCTATTCTGCAGCGGCCATGCGTTATACCGAGGCGAAGCTCGAGAAGATCTCCGACGCTGTCCTTGCCGATCTCGACAAGAACACCGTGGACATGGTCAAGAACTTCGACGAGCGTCTCGACGAACCTACCGTTCTTCCTACCAAGGTGCCTCTCCTGATGATCAACGGATCTTCCGGAATCGCAGTCGGTATGGCTACCAACATGGCTCCGCACAACCTCTCTGAGTGCTGCGACGCCATCTGCGCATACATCGACAATCCGGACATCGACATCGACGGTCTCATGGAGCACATCAAGGGTCCAGATTTCCCTACCGGTGGCATCATCCAGGGCTACTCAGGAATCCGTGAGGCATTCGAGACCGGACATGGAAGGATCGTGATCAGGTCAAAGACCGACATCGAGACTTCGGACAACGGTACCGACACCATCGTCGTTACCGAGGTTCCTTACATGGTCAACAAGAAGGAGATGATCAAGAAGATGGCCGACCTTGTGGAGGACAAGAAGATCGAGGGTATCGCCGATATCCAGGACTTCACCAACCGCAAGGGTGTGAGGATTTGCATCAGGGTCAAGAAGGGATTCAACTCGAACGTCATCCTCAACCAGCTCTTCAAGCTCAGCCCGCTCCAGTCAAGCTTCTCGGTCAACAACGTGGCCATCGTGAACGGACGTCCATGTACCTTGAACCTCAAGGACATGATCAGGAACTTCGTGAAGCACAGACATGAGGTCATCCTTCGCAGGACTCAGTTCGACCTTGACAAGGCCAAGGCTCGCGCCCACATACTCGAGGGACTCCTCAAGGCTCTCGACATCATCGACCAGATCATCAACCTCATCCGTTCAAGCAAGTCAGTCGACGAGGCGAGGACTGGTCTCATCGAGAAGTTCGGCTTCTCTGAGATTCAGGCAAACGCAATCGTCGAGATGCGTCTCCGCCAGCTTACCGGACTCGAGAGGGACAAGCTCCAGGCAGAGTTCGATGAGCTCCAGAAGTTCATCCAGTACTGCGAGGAGATTCTCGGCAGCTACGAGCGTCAGATGCAGGTGATCAAGGAAGAGACCACTGAGATGAAGGAGAAGTATGGCGACGCTCGCCGTACTGTGATCGTCCCTGACGAGGGCGAATTCAACCCTGAAGACTTCTATGCTGATGAGGATGTGGTCATCACCATCTCTCATCTCGGATATATCAAGCGTACATCTCTCGCAGAGTACAGGACCCAGAGCCGCGGTGGCAAGGGTATGAAGGGAAGCTCTACCCGTGAGGAGGACTTCATCGAGCATATCTATGTTGCCAACATGCACAGCACCCTTCTGTTCTTTACCCAGAACGGCAAGTGCTACAGGCTCAAGGTTTACGAGATTCCGGAGGGCACCCGTGCTTCGAAGGGACGTCCTGTACAGAATGTGATCAGCATCGAGCCAGGCGACATCATCAAGACCTATGTCACCGCGAAGAGCATCGAAGATCCTGCATATACCGACAGCCATTATGTACTCCTTGCTACCAAGCGCGGTATCATCAAGAAGACCAACCTCACAGAGTACTCTAACAAGCGTAGCCGCAACAAGGGAATCAACGCTATAGGCATCCGTGAGGGCGATGAGCTCCTCGATGCAATCCTCACCAGCGGCGATAGCCAGGTGCTTCTCGCAGCCAAGAACGGACGCTGCGTACGCTTCGATGAGGAGGATGCTAGAGCACTCGGTAGAACAGCTTCCGGCGTTCGTGGCATAAATATTGACGATGACGACGAAGTAGTAAGCGCAGTATGCTTCAATCCTAACCGCGAGGACGCTGCAGAGCACACCGCTCTCGTAGTCAGCGAGCATGGATTCGGCAAGCGTACAGGCTTCGATGAGTACAGGCTCACCAACCGTGGTGGAAAGGGTGTCAGGACGCTCAACATCACTGAGAAGACCGGAACAGTGGTCGCTCTCAAGAATGTGACCGAGGACAATGACCTCATGATCATCACCCGCGCAGGTCTTACCATCAGGATGTCGGTATCAGACATCAGGGAGGCAGGCCGAGCAACCCAGGGAGTCAAGCTCATCAACATTAAGGAAAATGACCTCATCGCTTCTGTGACAGTCGTTCCTAAACAGGAGGAAAACAACTCCGAAGGAGAAGGCGAAGCAGCAGTAGAAGAGACCACACAAGAATAACAAACTTTAATTAATAAGATTATGAAAAAGATTTTCATCGCATTGGCACTCGTCCTCTCAGTTCAGGCAGTCAATGCACAGTCAACCAAGTCACCAGCTGCTGCAAAGAAGGCTCTCGACGCCGCTGAAGCTGCTGCAGCCAATCCAAAGAAGGCAGCCAAGGTAGCTACTTGGTTGTCATTGGCAAAGAGCTATGTTGATGCCTACAGCGCTCCTCAGGGAAACGTATGGGTAGGTATGACCAAGACTGACCTCCAGCTCCTCGGTGGTCCTGAGAAGCCAAGCTCAGTCGAGAACGTCATTCTCAACGCTGCCGGCTATGAGAAGATGGTATACGCAGACAAGACCCTCTACTTCAACGAGCAGGGTGCCCTCGCAATCATCGAGGTTACCAAGCCAGTCGTAAAGGATCCTCTCGCAGGCGCCATCAAGGCTTATGCTTCTGCAGCAAAGGCTGATCCTAAGGGCACCAAGACCAAGGATATCAAGGACGGTCTCCAGAACATCCAGAAGAAGTACACCGATGAGGGTCTTTCACAGTATACTCTCGGAAACTATGCCGCTTCAAGCGTATGCTTCGAGAAGGCTGCTGAGGCTTCTGCAACCGCACCTCTTTCAACTTTCGATGCTGAGAGCGTTTACTATGCAGGTTTCACCGCTTACTATGCAGGTGACATGGCACGCGCACAGAAGTTCTTCGAGGAGTGCTACAACAACAAGTACTACAACGAGGACGGCGACGTGATCGCAAAGCTTTCTGAGATCTACAAGAAGGGTGGTGACAACGAAAAGTCTCTCGCAATCCTCAAGGAGGGTTTCCAGGCATTCCCTACCAGCCAGGCTATCCTCGTGAGCCTCATCAACCACTACATCGAGTCTGGTGACAACCAGGACGAGCTCTTCTCTCTCCTCAATGTAGCAAAGCAGAACGAGCCTAACAACCCATCTCTCTACTATGTTGAGGGTAACATCTACTCACAGCTCGGTAAGGAGGAAGAGGCTATCGCTTCTTACTACAAGTCAAACGAGGTTGACCCTAACTATGAGAACGGTCTCATCGGTGTCGGTATCCTTTACTACAACAAGGCTATCGCAATCGCTGAGGAGGCTTCAAACGAGTTCAATGACGCAAAGTACATGAAGCTCGTGGAGCAGTTCGAGGAGCAGTTCACCAAGGCTATCGATCCATTCGAGAAGGCTTACACCATCTGCAACGATCCTGAGATCAAGGTGAACCTCATCGCTGAGTCACTCAAGAACATCTACTATCGTTTCCGCGACAAGGATGCCAAGTACCAGGCAGCTTACGACAAGTATAACGATATCGTCAAGAATGGTCTTTAATCGATACTGACTAGAAAAAAGACCGGCTATCCAGCCGGTCTTTTTTTGTTATATCCTAGAGCTTGTCGAAGGCCTTGACGATCTTTGTGACGAGAGGGTGTCGCACGATGTCCTCGTTTCGGAACTTGATGGTCGCTATTCCCTTTATGTCCTTTACGAGCTCTATTCCCTTGAGAAGTCCAGAGTCGTTCTTGTTCGGGAGGTCGATCTGGGAAGCATCTCCGGTGACGATGAACTTTGCGTTCGTGCCCATTCGGGTAAGGAACATCTTCAACTGTCCGAGGTTGGTGTTCTGGGCTTCGTCGAGTATGACGCAGGCCTTGTCGAGGGTCCTACCGCGCATGTAGGCGAGAGGTGCGATCTGTATTACTCCTTCTGCCATGAAATCCTGAAGCTTCTTCGGCGGGATCATGTCTCCGAGGGCGTCGTAGAGTGGCTGGAGATAGGGGTCTAGCTTGTCCTTGAGGTCTCCCGGGAGGAATCCGAGCCTTTCGCCGGCCTCGACGGCAGGGCGGGTAAGAATGATTCGCTTGACCTCCCTGTTCTTAAGCGCGCGGACGGCAAGGGCGATGGCTATGTAGGTCTTACCTGTACCGGCAGGGCCTACTGCAAAGATGAGGTCGTTGTCGAAGTATGCCTTGACCATGTCTTCCTGGGTCTTGTTGCGTGCAGCGATAGGTTTGCCGTCGTTTCCGAATACTATAGGTGAGCTTCCGTTGAGCTTGAGCTGCGACGGAGCATGGATGTCTTCCTCGAAGATGTCCTCCACGTCGTAGGGAGTGAGGTTCATCTTATGCTGGCGGCGTTCCACGAGGCGTCCGATCTTAGCCTCGAACTCCTCCATGTCGGTCTGTTTTCCGTCGAGGAGGATGTTGTTACCCCTTGCCACGACCTTCAGGTTAGGGAAATAGCCGCAGAGGGCCTCCAGAATTCTGTTGCCAGCACCGTAGATCTCTACGGGGTCTATTGCGTCCAGTGTTATTGTCTTCTTCATCTATCTATTCCTGTTTCATTTCTGACATTGTTCCAACTCGAGATCATGTTGTCGTAGTCCGATGGGTTAAGCCACTCGTCTCTCCTGCCGATATAGTCATTGATCTTGATGGTCTTGTAGTTGTTGCAGAGGAAGCCCGGTCGTGAGCACCAGAGCCAATCCCATTCAGGATCCATGAGCTCCAGTTCCTCTTTCCCATGTCTTACGATACGTATCGTCGCCATGAGCTCGACCTGAGTGTTCCTTGCACTCATGTTGGATACCGCGTTGCCGAGCGAGTAGATCACAGGTACGGACTTCTCTTTTCCATCGCTGTCGGTCACGCTTACTCTTGTCATGTCCTGTACGACATGTGGGTGTGATCCTATTATGTAGTCGGCTCCTGCCTGCGCAAGGTCGCGTGCCTGATAAGTCTGGTACCAGCTGTGTGTCAGCTCATATTCGTTGCCCCAGTGGGGAAGGGCGAGTACGACTTCTGCGCCATCCTTCCTTGCCTTTCGGACTGCCTGGCAGGGTTCGCTCATGTCGCCGAGGTTGAATACCATAGGGTAGCCGTCGCTCTGGTCGGCGTTCGTACCGTAGGTCGGGTTCACTATTCCTAGCTTTATTCCGTTTACTCTGATGATGAGGGGGTTGTGCTCCCGGTAATGTTCTTCGTCAATTCCTGATCCCGTGTGGAGCACTCTGTCCATGGAGTCGTACACGCTCAGCGTTCTCCTCAATCCGCGTGTTCCCTTGTCCAGGATGTGGTTGTTGGCAGTGAGGAACACGTCGACTCCGAGGTCTCTTACATATTCAGCATAGCTGTCGGGTGCGGAGAATGCGGGAAATCCTGAGTAGGGCTCCCCGCCGAGGGCAAATTCCATGTTCGCTATCGCGAGGTCGGCGGAACGTAGGTCGCTCTCTATCCCGGAAAGGAACGAACGGTAGTCTCTGTCGATCTGTGCGCTGTGGAGCATCACGTCGCCTATGATTCTGATAGTGACCGTGTCTTTGGGTAGAACGTAGGGCTGGAGGGGGATGAAACTCTCGTCGATCTGGACTTCGGGAACAGTTATCCGGAGTTCGACGGGCGCAGATGGCTCGTGCTTCCGGCGTGGTCGGCTGGAGGCGCAAAGGACTACTGCTGACATGAGCAGCATGGGTATTGCGAATGCTCTGATCCTCATTCAATGCAAATATACATTTTTTTTGTGAGCCACCATTAATTGAGTAAATTTGCAAGTTACCCGTATAATGGACATGAATTTGAAAACCAGAATATTGACCCTGTCTGCAGGCCTCGCTTTGGTGGCCTCTCTTAGCTCGTGCGATCAGATCCGTAGGCTTGCGGGACGCCCAACCAGCGTGGAGATCCAGGAGATACGCGAAAGGATAGCCAGGGACAAGGCCAGAGAGAAGGCGATTGCCGATTCTATCAAGCTCGCCGAGGCGGCTGCCCAGAAGGCCAAGGCCGATTCTGTGGCTGCGTGCGATTCATTCGCCCAGATGCCAGGGTACGTGCGTACTCCTGAAAGGGTGCGCGGCATCAAGTCGGGTGTCGTGGACCACCGTTTCTATGTTGCCGTCGGCGCGTTCAAGTCTCCGGAGAATGCACAGCGTCTTGCTTCGAAATTCGATGCAGAAATATACAGCCCTACCGTCGTTTTCACCGGCAGTGGCCTCAATGTTGTTCTTGTCTGTCCGACCGACAAGGTTCAGGATGCATTCAAGGCTTTCATGATGGTCAAGCAGAATCCGCTCTGTCCAAAGGAAGCCTGGGTGCTCGTCAATGATTCTAATTGGAACAGGAAATGAGAAAGGCAGCATTCAGGAACATCATCGCGCTTGCTCTATGCACAATAGCGAGCGCACCGCTCTTCGCCCAGTTCAGGGCGGGAGCAAATTACGATAATCTTTACGACAGCGAGACGGTATCTGCTCTCAAGGAGCATGTGTCATACCTTGCTTCTGCCCAGATGGAAGGCCGTAAGGCAGGTTCCGAGGGTGAGAAGATGGCTGCAGAGTACATCTATGACGTGCTTTCTTCCTATGGCGTGGATATGATCTCTCCGAAGAGCGGTTCCGAGTTCGGCATCGCTTCGGAGCAGGACACTCTCGTATCGAGGAACGTGTATGGCTATATAGAAGGATACGACAAGTCTCTGAAGGATCACTACATCGTCGTCGGTGCTCGCCTGGATAATCTCGGAACAAGGACCATGACGGTAGACGGCCAGAGGGTCGAGTCCATCTATTTCGGTGCGAACGGAAACGCTTCGGGTCTTGCGATGATGGCTGAGCTTGCACGTATGGTGGCTACCAATTCCATCATATTCCGCAGGTCGGTGGTGTTCGTCGCCTTCGGTGCGTCATGCGAGAGCTTTGCCGGCTCATGGTATTTTGCCGACCGCCTCTTCAAGGGAAAGGTGGATGCAATGATCGACCTTGACATGCTCGGAATCGGAAGCAAGGGCTTCTATGCATATACTTCTTCGAATCAGGACATGAACACACTCCTCGCGTCGATGAAGGGCTCGCTCCAGCCAGTGTTCCCGGAAGTGACGGCAGCGGAGCCATATCCTTCTGACCATAGGACATTCTATGCGAAGGAAATCCCATCCGTTCTCTTCACCACCGGCAGGTACTCGGAACACAATACTTCGAAGGATACCGCTTCTCTCCTGGAGTACGAATCCATGGAGAAGGAACTCGAATACATATATAACTTCACCCAGACGCTCGCCAACAACGGTAGTGAGATCCTCTTCTATCCTGTCCAGGTCAGCGACAGAAAGAAGGGTACCAGCTACGGAAGCGATGTAGTTGCCTACTATGACTGTGATCAGAAGCCTCTCTTCTCGAACAGTGCGGACATCAACAAGTTCATGAAGGATTGGGTATACAGGCTTCTGAAGTACCCTGCAGCTGCGGTTGAGCAGGGAATCCAGGGTACAGTCCAGGTCAACTTCGTGATTGACAAGAACGGTGCGGTGACCGATGTCACCGTCGTCAGGGGAGTCCATCCGCTGCTCGACGACGAGGCCGTGAAGGTCATCAGTGCTTCTCCAAAGTGGAAGCCTGCAAGGGTCAGGGGGGAGAAGGTGCGTTCATCGCTCACCATAGGAGTAGAGTTCAGGCTCCAGAAGAAGAACGAGAGACGCAGATTCGGAATTAACGGATATTAAGAAACAACATAAGAGAAAATGGATTACAATTTCAAAGAAATCGAGAAGAAATGGCAGGCCTATTGGGCAGAGAACCATACCTTCAAGGCAGAGGTTGATTCTAGCAAGCCAAAGTATTACGTGCTGGATATGTTCCCATATCCTTCAGGAGCCGGACTTCATGTAGGTCATCCTCTCGGTTACATCGCCAGCGATATCTATTCGCGCTACAAGCGCCTCTGCGGATTCAACGTCCTCCATCCTATGGGATACGACGCATTCGGTCTTCCTGCAGAGCAGTACGCTATCCAGACTGGTCAGCACCCAGAGGTGACTACCGTCAACAATATCAATCGCTATCGTCAGCAGCTTGACCGCATAGGTTTCTCATATGACTGGTCACGTGAGGTCCGCACCTGCGATCCTGCGTACTATAAGTGGACCCAGTGGGCTTTCCTCAAGATGTTCGGTTGCTGGTATGATCCGGCACAGGACAAGGCTCGTCCTATAGAGGAGCTCGTTGCCAAGTTCGAGACTGAGGGCTATGATGGAATCACTCCGGAGAAGTGGAATGCCGCTTCCGAGAAGGAGAAATCTGCCATCCTCATGAACTATCGTATCGCATACCAGGGCGAGACTGCGGTGAACTGGTGCGCAAAGCTCGGAACCGTACTCGCAAATGACGAGGTCAAGGACGGTCTTTCAGTTCGTGGCGGATATCCTGTAGAGCAGAAGAAGATGACCCAGTGGCAGCTCCGCGTGTCTGCATATGCCGGCCGTCTCCTTGACGATCTCGAGGAACTCGACTGGACCGATTCACTCAAGGACATGCAGCGTAACTGGATAGGTAAGAGTCAGGGTACAGAGATGATCTTCCACACCATCAACGGTGACAAGGAATATGATATCACCATCTTCACCACCCGCGCAGACACAGTGTTTGGCGTTACCTTCATGGTCCTTGCTCCTGAGAGCGAGTGGGTGGAGAAGCTAACCTCTGCTGAGCAGAAGGAGGCCGTTGAGGCTTATCTCGCTGCTGCGAAGAAGAAGACTGAGCGTGAGAGAATGTCGGAGACCAGAAAGGTTACCGGCGTGTTCTCAGGCTCATATGCAATCAATCCTCTCACCGGCGACAAGGTCCCTGTATGGATCTCCGAGTATGTCCTCGCCGGCTATGGTACAGGTGCGATCATGGCGGTACCTGCACATGACAGCCGCGACTACGCGTTCGCGAAGACCTTCGACCTTCCAATCATTCCACTCATCGAGGGATGCGACGTGAGCGAGCAGAGCTTCGATGCGAAGGAGGGTACAATGTGCAACTCAGGCTTCCTCAACGGTCTTTCTGTGAAGGAGGCTATCGAGGCTGCCAAGGATTATGTCGAGGCGAACGGCCTCGGCCGCCGCAAGACCAACTACCGTCTCCGTGACGCAATCTTCTCAAGGCAGAGATATTGGGGTGAGCCTTTCCCTATGTACTTCAAGGACGGCATCGCCAATCCTCTCCCTATGGATAAACTCCCTCTCGAGCTTCCTGAGATCGACGAGTTCAAGCCTACAGAGACAGGAGAACCACCTCTCGGCCGTGCCAAGGGTTGGGAATATGAGGGTTTCCCTCTCGAGAAGAGCACCATGCCTGGCTTCGCAGGTTCTTCTGCATACTATCTCCGTTATATGGATCCACACAACGAGAATGCACTCGTAAGCAAGGAGGCAGACGAGTATTGGCGTAATGTGGACCTCTACATCGGTGGTACAGAGCATGCTACCGGTCACCTCATCTACTCCCGTTTCTGGAACAAGTTCCTCTTCGACCTCGGCTACGTGTGCGAGAAGGAGCCTTTCAAGAAGCTCATCAACCAGGGTATGATCCAGGGACGTTCAAACTTCGTATATCGTATCGTAGGCACCAACACCTTCGTGTCATGTGGCCTCAAGGATCAGTATGAGACCACCGAGATTCATGTCGACGTGAACATCGTCCACAACGACAAGCTCGATATCGAGGCTTTCAAGAACTGGATGCCTGACTACAAGACAGCCGAGTTCATACTCGAGAACGGCGAGTACGTCTGCGGATGGGCGATCGAGAAGATGAGCAAGTCAATGTTCAACGTCGTCAATCCGGATATGATCTGCGACACCTATGGTGCGGATACTCTTCGTCTCTACGAGATGTTCCTCGGCCCTCTCGAGCAGAGCAAACCATGGGATACCAAGGGTATCGACGGCGTGAACCGCTTCCTCAAGAAGATCTGGAGGATGTTCTATGACCGTGACGGTCTCGTGGTGACTGACGAGAAGGCCACTCCTGCCGAGCTCAAGGCTCTCCACAAACTTATCGGCAAGGCTCAGTCAGATATCGAGACATTCTCATACAACACCACCATCAGCGCGTTCATGATTGCAGTGAACGAGCTTGGAGAGTGCCACAAGCGTGAGATTCTCGAGCCGCTCATCATCGTCCTCTCAGCCTTCGCTCCACATATCACCGAGGAACTCTGGCACGCACTCGGACATGAGGATACAATCACCTATGCGCATTTCCCTGAGTATGTCGAGGCCTATACCGTGGAGGACAGCTGCACATACGCCGTATCATTCAACGGCAAGACCCGCTTCACCATCGATCTTCCGAAGTCTGCAGGCAGAGAGGAGGTCGAGGTTCAGGTGCGTGGCCTTGAGCAGACAGCCAAGTATGTAGGTGGCATGAACATCGTGAAGGTGATCGTCGTGCCTGGCAAGATTGTCAACATAGTACTCAAATAAACCGCGAGACATGGTTTTGGATAGGAAAAAGATACTTAAGGTATTCGGGGAATATCTTATTCTGACTCTCGGAACTTTCCTTTACTGTGTCCCTTGGGATTGGTTCGTAATCCCCAACGACTATTCCAGCGGTGGAGTAACAGGTCTTCTCACTCTCCTTCAGTACGCGACGAACGGTGCGATTCCGGTAGGAACTTCCTACCTGGTCGTGAATGCGCTGCTGCTGCTCATGGCCTTTGCCATTCTCGGCAAGGGCTTCGGCATACGCACCATTTACTGTATCGCCGTGTCCACGCTCTTCTTCGACATCCTTCCGAATTGGGAGTCCATGTACTGCGTGGAAGGAGGATTGCTCTACGTCCCTGACGCTATACTGATTCCGGTGATTGCCGGTATCATTGAAGGTGTCGGTCTGGGCATCGTGCTTCGCTTCGGAGGAAGTACAGGAGGAAGTGACATCTTCGCAATGATAGTCAACAAGTATTGGCCTGTATCTCCGGGAAAGTTCTATCTGGTGACCGATGCCGTCATCATCGCCATGGTGCTCCTCCTTCCGGGAAGGACTTTCGCGGATATGGTATACGGCTATCTCATGATGTTCGTGTCATCCTTCTTCGTTGATTTTGTGATTGTCGGAAACAAGTCATCCGTACAGGTTCTCATATTCTCGGAGAAAAGCGACGAGATCGCCAACTGTCTCATGCATGAACTCGACAAGGGCGTGACTGCGCTTAAGGCAACGGGCTGCTACAGGAAGCAGGATATGGATGTGCTTATAGCAATAGTCCGTCGCAAGAGCCTAAGGGATATCACGACGGCCGTTAAGGAAATCGACAGGAATGCTTTCGTCTCAGTGTCTCCAGCCAACAATGTCTACGGCGAAGGATTCGACGAAATCAAGACAGGAATCGATGCGAAGAAACTTGTCAAAAAGTCTGCAGAGAACTCGTAATAAATTCGTTGTTACTATGGAAAAATCAATTTGCTGAGAATAAGTGTAATTGATTTTCAATATTGATTCATCATCACGGCCCCAGGCTATCCTGGGGCCTTTTTTATTATACATTTGTCAAAAGACAAATGCGTCTATAATTTCCAACCTAACAACAATCAAAACATGTTTATTGACGTAACCATTACACTTGTTATCATTCCATCAACTATTTTTTCAATCATCAGATTTCTTGCAACAAAAGGTAGGAAGAAAGAAGATATGGCCTTTCTGGTCGTTCCTTCAGTCGCAGCCTTGATTGTCTTATTGACAGGAATCGTAGTCGGATCTGATTACGGCCTGCCATCCATGAGCGTGGCATTCGCTTGCTTTGCCTGTGCCTTGTCTATTCTCGATTCGAAGACCAAGGCGATAATGCTCATCCCATATTTTGCCGCGGTGATAGCCATGGCTGCAACGTCCCATCCGATATTGATCTCATTGGCTGGAGCCGTGATTTCGTTCTCAGTCTTGATATCTTCTTATGTCAGACGTTTCGGGGACATAAAGAACCTGGTGAAGAAACAGGCACTTTCAATGCTGATATCGGATTGGATGAGCGCTATCCTGGCATCCTTGTCGTTACTTGTGGCGGCTGTCTCTCTGGCTCTGTACTGGAGTGATGACCAGCTTTGGATAATTGTTCGTGTGGTATTAAGCGCAGTGGCTTGCGTTACATTCCAGATTCTGTATCTCCGCTGCCTCCACGGCAGGATGCTATTCCTCGCGAAAGACAAGGTAAGCGACATCGAGAACCATACTCTCACCTATGTCAGGAACGATATCGTTACTAATGCAGATGACAGTTCACGTCAGATATACCAGAGGGTACATGACTATGTCGTTGTCAAGAAGAATTATCTTAATCCCAATCTCTCAGAGCCTGAGGTGGCAAGGGCAGTGTATGTGAACAAGGCCTATGTCGGCAGGGCCATACTAAAATTCACTGGCATGAATTACTGTACCTACGTCGGTAAGTATAGAGTGGAACATGCGATGCAGCTCTTCGAGACGGATATGTCACTCAGGGCAGGTCAGCTGGCACTTCAGAGCGGCTTCAAGAACGAGGCTTCCATGAACGTGATCTTCCAGAATGTCACTGGTATGAAACCGACCGAGTGGATGGCCATGCGTCGTGCCCAAACGAAAAAATGATTATCTTTGCAACATAAGTAAATGTTATATGGCAGACGAGAAAATCATCTTTTCAATGAATGGTGTGGGCAAGGTTTTGCCGCACAACAACAGGGTAATCCTCAAGAATATCTACCTTTCCTTCTTCTATGGCGCCAAGATCGGAATCATCGGTCTCAACGGCTCAGGTAAGTCTACCCTCATGAAGATCATCGCAGGTATCGAGAAATCATACCAGGGCGAGGTCGTATGGGCTCCAGGCTACTCGGTCGGCTATCTCGAGCAGGAACCTCAGATGGATCCTAACAAGACAGTCCTTGAAGTCGTCCAGGAGGGAGTTCAGGAAGTCGTAGACCTTCTCAAGGAGTATGAAGAGGTGAATCTCAAGTTCTGCGAGCCTATGTCAGACGATGAGATGGCGGCTCTGATCGAGCGTCAGGGTGATCTCACCGAGAAGATCGAGGCCTGCGGAGGATGGGAGATAGATTCCAAGCTCGAAAGGGCGATGGACGCTCTTCAGTGTCCACCTGCGGACGCGAACGTGGCTACGCTCAGTGGTGGTGAGAGGCGTCGTGTCGCACTCTGCCGCCTTCTTCTCCGTCAGCCTGATGTGTTGCTCCTCGACGAGCCTACCAACCACCTCGATACCGAGAGTATCCAGTGGCTTGAGGCACATCTTCAGCAGTATAAGGGTACCGTCATCGCAGTTACCCATGACCGTTACTTCCTCGACAACGTCGCAGGTTGGATCCTTGAGCTCGACAGGGGAGAGGGTATTCCATGGAAGGGAAACTACTCTTCATGGCTCGAGCAGAAGAGCAACCGTCTCGCGATGGAAGAGAAGCAGGAAAGCAAGCGTCGTAAGACTCTCGAGAGGGAGCTTGAGTGGGTTCGTATGGCTCCTAAGGCACGCCAGGCAAAGTCCAAGGCTCGTCTCGGTGCCTATGAGAAACTTGCCAATGAGGATGCAAAGGAGAAGGAGAGCAAGCTCGAGATCTTCATTCCTAACGGACCGCGTCTCGGTACCAATGTCATCGAGTTCAAGGACGTGGCAAAGTCGTATGACGGAAAGCTTCTCTATGAGAACCTCAGCTTCGTGCTCCCTCAGGCAGGTATTGTCGGAGTCATCGGCCCGAACGGTGCAGGTAAGACCACTCTCTTCCGTCTTATCATGGGCATAGAGCAGCCGGATTCCGGAGAGATCAAGATAGGTGAGACCGTCAAGCTTGCCTATGTGGATCAGCAGCATAGGAGCATCGATCCAGAGAAGACCGTATACGAGACCATAGCAGACAATTCAGAGTTCGTGAAGCTCGGCAACAGGGAGATCAACGCGCGCGCATATATATCAAGGTTCAACTTCTCTGGCGCAGATCAGGAGAAAGAGTGCGGCATACTCTCCGGTGGTGAGAGAAACCGTCTCCATCTTGCGCTCACCCTCAAGGACGAGGGCAACGTCCTCCTTCTCGACGAGCCTACCAATGATGTTGACGTAAACACCATCCGCGCACTTGAGGAAGGTCTCGACAACTTCGCAGGCTGTGCAGTGGTTGTTTCTCATGACCGTTGGTTCCTTGACCGTATCGCAACCCATATCCTCGCATTCGAGGGTGACTCTCAGGTATACTTCTTCGAGGGTTCTTACAGCGAGTATGAGGAGAACAGGAAGAAGCGCCTCGGCAATGAGGAGCCTAAGAGGTTCAAGTACAAGAAACTCATGGAATAGTATCCCAGTGATATAAAATAAGGGTGGCTTCGACGCCACCCTTATTTGTTTTATTTAGCAAAGCGTTCTTTCTGCAGTTTCTTTATCTGGCGTCGGCGCTTTGCGAGCCACCTCTCCACCATTATCCTCTCCATCTCGCCGTCCATCTCCGGCATGCGCTTTCTCCTCTTGAAGCGGAGGTACGCTCCGACATGACGGTGCTTCTTCTCCTGATATATTTCATCGAATGGAATCAGGATAGCCGAGTCTTCGATGTTATGCATGAGACGGTTTACCGCAGTGCCGAACATTACCATGTTCTGGGTAATGGCTACATATGCGCTGATGTTCGGAGGAACATTTGTCCCGCGCATCCTGACGGAACTCCTGAGGATCTTGTAGTCCTCGATTACCTCCTCCTTGTTCAGTATGAGGTCCATAAGCTCTGGCGTCGAGTCTGGCATTACAGACTGATCCGGCCATGGACGCACGAGCTCCTCCTTGTCTCCGAAATGCTTCCAGAGGAAATGGTAGATAAGATCTCTGGAGATGTGGTCGAACGAAGGATATACGGTAATCTTTCCGAAGAAATAGAGAATGTCAGGATTCTGGATGATGATTGCGACCATACCGTCCCAGAGGTTATCCATCGCGAAGATGGATCTTGCACCCATCTTCGAGCTCTGATATGCAGGGGACACGAATGAACGGCCAACCTCCATCACATATGGAAGGTAGTCGTCTATGAACTTCTGTGAGAACCTGAACTGATGTGAGCTTGCCAGGATAGGCTGGCCGTCCTCACCGAAACTCGCGTCTGAGCCCAGCAGGAAGCGATATCCACCGATGATGGCCTCGTCGTCAGGATCCCATACGATGAGCTGCTTGTATGGCTTCTCCATCTTGTCGTATTCGTCGAGGTCGATGGCGTTTCCGGTAGAGCCGCCGCCGGCGCGGAAAGCCTCCTCGCGAAGACGACCAATCTCCGTAAGCACATTTGGCGAGTCCTGCCATGTGACCACATAAAGTTCATTGTGGCCTTTGTTCGTGTCCTGCAGTTTTTTGGACTTAGTGAGTTCTGCCTTGAGCAGCTCGACAGGAACGGGATCTATAATCTTATCCATGATAAATACTCTTTGGGTATAACTGTGGCTGTCAGTCGATGGCTGACGGCCATGGGTTCGAGATGATGCCCGCCATTTCTTCCATGGTCTTGTGGGCGAGCTTGCGCATATGCTCGGATTCCTCCTTTCTTGGCTTGTCCTTGTCTGGTACGATAGGATCGCCTATGCTGATGGTCACGAGCGGCTCGTCTGTGCTTCCGAAAAGCTTGTAGATGCCAGTCCTTTCGCGGAAGGAAATGACGCATGGGAGTATTGGCATGCCGTACTTGTACGCCATGTTGAAAGGTCCGATCTTAAATGGCCTGATAGGGGAATAGTACTTCCAGCTGCAGCTCTCAGGGAAGATATGTATCCATTCCTTCCTTTCGCGTATCTCGTTCATGGCTTCGTTGAAGCACTTGAGCCCGGATCTGTTCTCGGGGATAGGAATGCCTCCGATGCTCTTCATGAAAATGGAGTCCTTGCCGGTAAATGGAAGAGCATACATAGGAATCCAGCTCTTTCGGAAACGTATGGCCTGGAGCACGCAAATCATATCCCATCTGAACACATGGTTGCATACTGTCATGGCTCCGCCACGAAGCAGTTTCCTGTTCTTGAAGACCTTGGAACGTCCCTTGATCTTCAATCCGTAGCGTATTCTGTTGACGGGAAATGCTATTGTCCATAGGGCTGCATAGCAGATGGCGTGCTGAATGCGGAAACGAAGTGACTTGTCAAGATATGGGTATGTCTCGTCGAAGGCGATTTCCTTCGACTGACCTCTGACCTTTGCCATCCTGACGAAAGGATCTTCCCCGGAGAAGCTGTCTACAGGCTTTGGCACATAGACGTCATCTTCCACGGTAAACCCTCTGTAGGCCGGACCATATTGCGAATAATCTTTCACTGGAATTGTACTACCCTCACGAAGATAGCAATTTTTTTGCTAAGGATGTAGTTCTAGATTACACCTGATCCTATCATTTCGTCATCTGGAGTGTACCATACGGCGAACTGACCAGGGGTGATGCCCCTCTGAGGAGTGTCGAAAATAATGTAGAGACCATTCTCCCTGCGAATGAGGGTCGCCTCCTGCAGAGGCTGACGGTAGCGGATGCGGACGCGGTAGCGACGGATTTCTCCCACTTCCATCTTCAGGTCCTCGCGTATCCAGTGTATTTCCTCCGGAGCCACGCGCAGAACGCTTCGGGACAGTCCCTTGTGCTTGTGTCCCTCACCGACATAGATGATGTTGTTCTCTATGTCTGTCTCTATCACGAAGATGGAATCCTGATGACCGCCTATGTTGAGACCCTTGCGCTGTCCTATCGTGTAGAACTGGGCCCCCACATGCTCTCCGACTATCTTTCCATAAGGATTCTCCTTGTACCTGGTCTTCTTTACGTGCTTCTTACCGCTTCGGTAGGTCTCGGTCTCGAACTTGATTGATCCGTGGCGCACAGGCATAGAGAGCCTCATCCAGTCCTCGTCCGATAGCTGAGCCATCTTCGCCTGATCCCAGTCGTTGATTATGCCTGGGTCGGTTACCATACCCTTGTCCTCGGAGATGTAGCTGGTGACCATGTTCACTTCTCCCGCACCTTCCTTGAGAAGGCTCTGGAGCGTATCTTTCAGGTAGGAATACTGTTCCGAAGTCTCGTAGAAAGGGTCGAATACCTCGACGACGTTTCCTGTTACTGACTTGAGCTGCTGCTGGAGGAAGGTAGGGAGGTCGACCTTGCCGACGAAGCAGATGCCCTGCGAGTCCTTCTTCTCTGCTGACGGCAGGTCCGCTTCCTTCGCAAGTCTTCTCACTTCGGGCTTGATGATGTCTCCGATAGGGAACATTGCCTTCGAAAGCTGCTCCTGTGTGAGCTGACAGAGGAAATAGCTCTGGTCCTTGTTCGGGTCGCTTCCTGCAAGTATCCTGTACACGGGCTTTCCATCCGCTCCGAGAATCTCCTTGCCATCGGCATCGACTGCGCTTTCCTTTCGGCAGTAATGGCCGGTAGCCACCATCTCGGCACCGAGCTTCTCTGCGGTCTTGAGGAAGGCGTCGAACTTGATCTCTCGGTTGCAGAGCACGTCCGGATTAGGGGTCCTGCCCTTGGAGTACTCGTCAAACATATAATCTACGACCCTCTGGCGATATTCCTTGCTGAGGTCCACGAAATAGAAAGGGATGCCGATCTTGCGCGCTACGAGCTCTGCGACGAAACGATCCTCCTCCCACTCGCAGTCGCCATGGAGGGTGCCTGTGGTGTCATGCCAGTTCTGCATGAAAAGTGCGAAGACGTCATAACCTGCCTGCTTGAGCAGGAGTGCTGCGACGCTGGAGTCAACGCCTCCGGACAGACCTATGCAAACTTTCATTGACTTTTGGATATTATGTTTAACTTTGTTAGGCATGATGACATGCAAAGATAACACTAATTGACCTCCAATGACAAACAAAGAGCTAAAAATCTCCTATGAGGAGTATGGCTCCCTCGAGGAACTTCAGCAGGGAGACAGGGAACTTGCGGAAATGGCAGTTGATGCCACTAAGTACTCTTATGCGCCATACTCAAAATTCGATGTGGGCGCTGCTCTTCTTCTCTCCGACGGTCGTATCTTTACGGGCGCCAATCAGGAGAACGCTGCATATCCTTCCGGACTTTGCGCGGAGAGGACGACCATGTTCTATGCGAATGCACATGCAGATGGAGCTCACTTCTGCAAGCTGGCAATCGCTGCATGTCAGGGAGGAGTGCTTCTCGATTCTCCTGCAACCCCTTGCGGAGCCTGTCGCCAGGTGATGGCGGAATTCCAGACCAAGTCCGGCCATCCGCTCGAGATCATTCTCGTCGGCAAGAAGAAAGTGCTCAAATTCGAAAGGGTGGAGTGCATTCTTCCATTTATTTTTGACAGTCTCTAAAATTTACATAAATTTGCATCGGGGTAAGTCTTACACGACCAGCTCCCTCTGAATTCCCCCAGGGTCGGAAGGCAGCAAGGGTAGGAGGTCGTAGCGGTGCGATGTAATCAGCTTACCCTTTTTTCTTTGCGGAAATAGCTCAGTTGGTAGAGCGTTGGCTTCCCAAGCCGAAGGTCGCGGGTTCGAAACCCGTTTTCCGCTCCATGACCGGTGGCATGTCCCAGACAGCCTGCCGGTCTTTAATTTTGGATAATCAACAAGTTACCATGAAACGTATAATCACAGCAGTTTTTGCCGCAGCAGCCATGTTCCTTGCAGCATCATGCTCCGGCATCAAGTATGAGACCGTCGCAGGCGACCCTCTCAACACCAAGATCTACACCCTCGACAATGGACTCGAGGTGTATATGACGGTGAACAAGGAGACTCCGCGCATCCAGACCTACATCGCAGTAAAGGTCGGAGCGAAGAACGATCCGCTCGAGACCACCGGTCTCGCACACTATTTCGAGCATCTCATGTTCAAGGGAACAGAGCAGTTCGGTACCTCTGACTATGCTGCGGAGAAGCCACTCCTCGACGAGATTGAGGCTCTCTTCGAGGTCTATCGTCAGACTGTGGACCCTGCTCAGCGCGAGGCTATCTACCACAAGATCGACTCAGTCAGCTACCTTGCTTCGCAGATTGCCATCCCTAACGAGTATGACAAGCTTATGGCCCTCATCGGTGCAGACGGTACCAACGCATGGACCTCTCATGATGAGACCGTCTATACTGAGGATATCCCTTCCAACCAGATTGAGAATTGGGCTCGCATCCAGTCAGACCGCTTCATGCATCCTGTGCTCCGCGGTTTCCATACCGAGCTTGAGACCATCTATGAGGAGAAGAACATGTCGCTTACCCAGGACAGCCGCAAGGTTTGGCAGGCACTCGACAATGCTCTCTATCCTCACCATCCTTATGGAATCCACGATGTGCTCGGTTTCCAGGATCACCTCAAGAACCCTTCCATCACCAATGTGAAGAAGTACCACGACACTTACTATGTGCCTAACAACATACGTATCTGCCTCTCCGGCGACTTCGATCCTGACCAGATGGTGAAGA
The DNA here is from genome assembly GCA_024402115.1 of Bacteroidales bacterium. The sequence goes on from JAKSJQ010000011.1 coordinate 38,096, forward strand.
CCATCGAGAAGTACTTCGGTGAGTGGAAGCCAAATCCTTCAATTCCAGCCCTCCAGTACGAGAAGGAGACTCCTATCACTAGTCCTATCGTACGTGATATCTACGGTCTCGAGTCTGAGAACGTCGCACTCGGATGGCGTCTTCCTGCAGCTACCGATCTTAGGAACACCGCAGTCGCTGAGATTGCCGGCTCTATCCTTTCGAACGGCCAGGCCGGTCTGATGGACCTTGACCTCAATCAGCAGCAGAAGGTGCTCTCGGCATATGCTGGAACCCAGATCCAGCCAGACTGCTCAAGTTTCATCGCCATGGGTAACCCTAAGGCAGGCCAGTCTCTCGAGGAACTCAGCTCACTCCTTCTCTCAGAGGTAGCAAAGCTTCGTTCAGGCGATTTCAGCGAGTCTCTCATCGAGGCCACCATCAACAATATCAAGCTTTCAAAGATGAGGGAGCTCGAGGATAACGGCTCGCGTGCGCAGCTCTACATCGATGCCTTCATCAACGGTATCAGCTGGGCAGACGCTTGCAAGGACATTGAGCGCTACTCGGCAGTTACCAAGGATGATGTGGTCGCATGGGCTAACGAGTTCCTCCGCGACGACAATTACGTTGTCATCTACAAGAGGATGGGTGAGGATAAGGACATCCAGAAGATCTCAGCACCAGCCATCACTCCAATCGCAACAAACCGTGACAAGCAGAGCGCCTTCCTTGTGGAGATGGCAAATTCTCAGGTGAAGCCTATCGAGCCTGTGTTTGTGGACTTCAGCAAGGACATGAACCAGTTCGACCTTGCAGAGGGAGTACATGTGCTCTACAAGAAGAACGAACTCAATGACATCGCGAGCGTATCGTTTGTTTTCAATACAGGTTCGGAGAATGATCCTGCCCTTGATTTTGCAGCGAACTATATCGACTACCTCGGAACCGAGGATATGAGCGCAGAGCAGATCGCAACCAAGATGTATGAGCTTGCATGCAGCTACACCGTAAGGGTCGGCAGCGGTGAGACTTCCATCAGCGTGAGCGGTCTCAATGAGAACCTCCCAGAGGCCATCAAGGTCGTTGAGAATCTCCTCTTCAATGCAAAGGCTGACGAGGACATACTCGCAGCCCTGAAGGCGGACCTCCTTAAGTCAAGGGCTGACAGGAAACTCAACCAGAGATCATGCTATTCAGCTCTCACCAACTATGTTGTCTACGGAGGTGAGTTCATCGACAAGATCACTCTCAGCAACCCTCAGGTAGCCGCTCTCAAGTCAGAGGAGCTCCTCTCTAAGTTCTCAGAGCTCTATACCAAGGCTCATGAGATTCTCTACTACGGCCCTGCGTCAGAGTCTGCGGCAAAGGATCTCCTTTCTGCAAGCCATAAGGTGAATGCCGGTCTTGCTCCTCTCCAGAAGTCATATCCTACTCTCAATCAGAACAACGGAAGCTCAGTGGTGATGGCTCAGTATGATGCAAAGCAGATATACTACATCCAGTATTCCAACAGAGGAGAGAAGTTCATGGCTCCTGAGGCTGCGGCTGTAAACCTCTATAACGAGTATTTCGGTGGCGGCATGAACACAGTCGTATTCCAGGAGATGCGTGAGGCCCGTGGTCTTGCATATTCTGCATGGGCACGTCTCTATCAGCCAAGCAATCTCAAGAGCGACTACTATTATATGGCATTCATCGCTACCCAGAACGACAAGATGCGCATCGCCATCGAAGCTTTCGACGATATCATCAATCAGATGCCGGAGTCAGAGTCGTCGTTCTCAATCGCAAAGGAGGCTATCATCTCACGCATGCGTACGGACAGGACTGTCGGTTCTGCCGTCCTCAGCACCTACCGCAGCTGCCGCGAGCTCGGTCTTGACGAACCGCTCGACAAGCAGGTGTTCGAAACCCTCCAGGGCATGACTCTCGAGGACGTGGTCGCAACACAGCAGAAGTGGGTCAAGGGACGTGATTACACCTACGCGATCCTCGGTGACATCAAGGATCTCGACGTTGCATACCTCAAGACTCTCGGCGACGTGAAGATCGTCAGCCTCGAGGATATCTTCGGATATTAGGAACGAGCAGCCGAAAGGCCGGCGAGATAGCCGGTCGAAAAGGCAATGTGAAGATTATAACCGCCGGTATCGGCATCAAGGTCAAGGACTTCGCCCGCAAGGTGGAGTCCTTTCCTTTTCTTTGACTCGAGCGTCTTCTGGTTCACCTCGTCCAGACTGACTCCACCGGCAGTGATCACGCATCTCTCATAGCCGACATTTCCGACTATGTCCATCCTCCAGTTCTTGAGTGCCTTTGCGAGTCGCTTGTGGTCGAGCTCCGGATTCGCAGCCATGAACATCGGGATAACTTCCATGGGAAGGACTTTTCCGAGGAGCACGCCGAAACGGGTCTTATATGGCTTACCGTCGCTGCGCTTGTCCTTGCAGACCTCGTCCCAGAGCTTCTGAATTCTCTTGTCGAGATCTTCGTCATCGACCGCCGGCTTGAGGTCGATGACGGCCTGGACCTTGGAACCGTTGAGCAGGGCCTTTACGCACTTCCTGCTGACCTTGAATCCTATAGGACCCTCAATTCCTCCGTTGGTGAAGTCGAGGTCTCCGAACTCTTCCTGAGAGAGGTTTCCGTCGATGATGGTGCTCAATGCTACGTTCTTGAGCGAGATCCATTCAGTGAACCTGTAGTCCTTCGGAGTGATGGCAGTAAGGCTAGGGAAGCGAGGTGTAAGCTTATGACCGAATGCTTCTGCCCATCCATATCCGTCTCCTGTAGAGCCGGTCTTAGGGTAGGAGAGTCCTCCTGTGGTCAAGATGAGCTTCCTGCAATGCCAAGACGATCCATCACCGCAATTTACTATGAAGCCTTCTTTCTGACTGTCGTCGATTACGTTGGTAACCGTGCAGTCGCATATCACCTTTGCTCCTGCATGGCTGGTCGCATATACGAGTGTGTCTACGACATCAGAAGCGAGGTGCGAACTCGGGAATGCGCGGTCTCCTCTTTCGACCACGCTTGCCATGCCGTTCTCTTCGAAAAAGGCGATGAGCTTCTCCGGGGTGAGGTTCTGGAATGAAGGACGCAGAAAGTTTGCCTTAGGGTGCACATGCTCCTGGAAATCGTTCCACTCCTTGACGTTGGTGAAATTGCATCTGCCCTTTCCGGTGATCATGATCTTCCTTCCCGGGCGTGGCATTTTCTCAAGGACGACCACGTCTTCTCCACAGCTTGCAGCTCCGCAGGCTGCCATGAGACCGGCCGCACCTGCACCTATTACAATAATTCCTGCTTCTTTCATATCACGGCAAATATCTAAAAAAAATAACATATATTTGCACCGCGCTCGTAAAAACGCATCAGCCACTTTAGCTTAGTCGGTAGAGCATCGCATTCGTAACGCGAAGGTCGTGGGTTCGATTCCCATAGGTGGCTCTCTAATGACATTCCTGAGATACATAATGCCGCTTTTCGCGGCTTTCTTTTTTTGCGCATGTTCCAATCCTGCTTCGGAGGACTGTTCTGAAGCGGCACTCTATTTCAGCGTAGAACAACGTCTGGACGGCACAGTCGTAAGAGTCGTTTCGCCCTTCGATGAAAGCGCCGATTCCCTCGTCGTGCTCACTCCGATGGAGAGCATAGTATGTATGTCCACAACCCTCGTCGCCGGCTTTGCTGAACTTGGCTGCGTGGATGTGGTGAAGGGCGTGTCTGGCAAGAGCTATGTCTCAAATCCGCAGGTCTATGGGAATCCTGAGGTGCGGGAGGTCGGGTATGAGTCTGCGATGGACTATGAGACCATAGTCTCCTTGTCTCCGGATGTAGTGCTTGCATATGCCGTATCTTCCGTTGAACCTGCATATGTGCAGAAACTCCGTTCTCTGGGCGTGAATGTACTGATGGTGTATGACAATTTCGAGTCCCATCCTCTCGCGCGTGCGGAATATATTAGGTTGTGCGCAGCCTTGGTCGGCGAGATAGAAAAGGCCGACTCTATCTTCGCATCCGTATCTTCGGAGTATAATGCGGTGAAAAGCATGGCCGTAGGCGCCGATGTCAAGGTGATGATCAACGCCCCTTACGGTGATGCATGGTATGTTCCGGCAAAGGGTAGCTATATGAACAGGCTCATCAGCGATGCCGGGGGTAAGCTCCTCGGGTCGGAGGACGGGCTCGAGTCTTCCATGATATCTCTGGAGACCGCATATGCGTTCTCGAGAGAGGCTGATGTCTGGCTTAATCCCGGCTATGCGGATAGCAAGGATGCGCTGAAGTCTATGCATCCGTCCTTCGAGAAGTTCTGCCGCAATGACCTGAGGATATATAACAACACCCTCAGGATGAATCCCGAGGGTGGTAATGATTTCTATGAGAGCGGTGCGATGAGACCTGACCTGATCCTTAGGGATCTTGTGTCAATCTTTTCTGGAGAAGACTCTGGCCTAGAATATCACGTTGAAGTCAAATAGACTTTCTCCATCCATCTCAGCGCTGAGCCTTCGGCCTTGCTGGGTTCTCTCTGTGAGAGCTTCCCTTGGCTGGAGTTCGATCGCGATGTAGTCTCCTATTCTCATCGACACTATCTTCGACGCCGCAGAAATGGCCTTGCATATATCTGCTGCAGCTGTTTCTCCTAATGTGGTTCCGTATATCCTTCCTCCGTCCAAGCTTAGGGAGAAGGTCGTCTCAGCCTTCGACAATTCTGCCTTGTCCTTCATAGGAGTTGGCAGTACGGAACTGTGGTCATAGCATGAGCCCGTGGCGAGATCATCACCTACATAGAGCAGCACACCGAAACTGAAGCTGTCGTAGTAGCGTTCCGCGAACTTTTCGCTGACGCATTTTCCAGCTTTGCAGATTCTCGCGAACAATACAGGCGCATAGCTATAGCCAGCCACCTCGTCTGGGACGAAGAGGTCCTTGTTTTCTCTCTCCCAGGTGGTGTCCGGTCTGCAACAGACTGCCCCCGATGCTGTCCTTACGATGATATTCATATCCTTGTCCTAGAAAAGACTTCCAGATCTGCCGGTGCCGCCCCATTTCCCACGGAGCTGGGCTGCAGCATCGCTCATCTGCTGTTCGCTCAGAGGTCTTGTCCTGGCAGCCTTCTTCTCTGCGTCGTACTTCTCCTTGAGGAGGGCGAACTGCCTCTTGGTGTCGAGGGTGAAGTCACCGTTGGATATCCATGCGAAGTATGAAGGCTCTGTCATGTAGACCTCGCGGCAAGTCTTTCCCTTGTGCTTTCCGAAGCTGATGCATGGCTCCTTTTCGGCATTGAGCACTATCCTTCCGGCGTAGTCGACGACTTTCTGGTTCTCTGTGTAGTTGGCAAGCCAGTCTACGTCGTTCTTTATAACCTCTTCAGGATATTTGTCGAGCTGACCCTTGAGTACTGCGTATGTCGCGAGTGTGTCTGCCTCTGCCGCATGCGCATTCTCGAAGTCGCCACCGACATAGAAATTGTAGGCGGCCTTGAGGTTTCGAGGCTCATTCTTGTGGTAGATGACTTGAACGTCCACCATCTTCTTCTGGTGGAGGTCAATGTCTACTGCGAGCCCCGGCACAGCTGCCCTTGCCCTTTCAATCTCCTCGGCGAGGAGAGGTAGGTCGAACTTCGCAGAGTTGTATCCTGCGAGGTCGCTGTCGGAAAGCCACTCGCAGACTTCTGGGAGTATCTCGAAGAAGCGTGGCTTGTCTGCGAGTTCTTCGTCGCTGATTCCGTGTACGGCCTGAGCTGAAGGGTTCATCGGCTTCTGGCAGTTGTTGACATAGTCCCATGGGCGGACGCGCCAAGTCTTGATGCGCTGTTCGCCACCTGGAAGTATCTTTACGAAGCTGAGCTCCGCGATGCAGTCGGACGCAATGTTAAGACCGGTGCTCTCTATGTCGAAGAAGAGCAGCGGTCTCTTGAGGTTGAGTTCCATGGCCTATGACTAAGAGAACATGATAGGCATGATGATGCCGCAGAGCTTCTCGCTCTCTGCCTCGTCCTCTGCAGGAACGATGAGGGCAGCGCGCTTGCTGTCCGCGAACTTCATCACGATCTCGTTGCATGACATGTTGCTGAGAATCTCGGCGAGGAAAGTCGACTTGAAGCCGATGGTGAGTTCCTCACCGTCATACTGGCAGGCAACCTTCTCGTATGCTGCGATGGAGAATCCGAGATCCTGTGCGGAAATCTCGAGAGAGTTCTCCCTGAGGTCGAACTTGATCTGGTTCGAAGCCTTGTTCGAGCATACAGCGATACGACGTACGGTGTTGAGGAAGAGCGCACGGTCGATCTTGAGGGTGTTCGCGTTGTTCTGAGGGATCACGTCACGGTACTTAGGGTAGCGACCGACGATCTGGCGGCAGATCACGAGGGTCTTGTCGAAGCTGAATGATGCGTTCTTGGCATCGAATGCCACGGTTACGTCCTCTACATCCTTGCCGATGATGGCCCTGAGGATGGCAGCTGTCTTCTTGTGGAGGATGAACGAAGCCTTCTGCTCAGACTTCACGTCCTTGGTAGTGTAGCAGATGAGCTTGTGCGCGTCTGAAGCTACGAGAGTGGTGGAGTCAGTGTCGATGTCGAAGAAGATACCGTTCATGGTAGGACGGATCTCGTCGTCGGCAGTCGCATATATTGTGCTTGAGATACCCTCTACGAGCGCTGCTGCAGGGAACTGAACGCTTACTGCAGTCTCATCGGTACCGGTGATGTCAGGATAATCCTCTGCTGGGAAATATGGGAGGGTTGACTGACCGCTTGCCCAGATGCACTCGAACGAGCTGTCGCTGACGGTGTTGATGGTGAGCGGCTGGTCAGGAAGCTCCTTGAGGAGTTCGATCAGATGCTTTGCAGGCACGGCGATCCTACCCTCTGATGCCGCGTTCTCGACATCGATGGTGGTCTTAAGGGTGAGCTCGGTGTCTGAGGCTGTGATCTCGAGCCTGCCGTCAGCAAGCACGAAGAGGAAGTTCTCGAGAATCGGGTTCGACGACTTTGCCGGGATGGCCTTCGAAACGGCCAGGGTGCCCTTGAGCAATTCGGAACTAGAAATAACCAGTTTCATAAGTATGGGATTTATTGATCAATAATCGGTGGTATATATAGGTCACAAATATAAGGAATTTGCATGAATGTTATGGCATATAATTTGAAAAATCAGGTGCAGAAAACAAATACGGACAATTAAAAACAACATCAATATGAAAAAGACCCTTATAGCAATGTCAGTATGCTCAGCTCTGATTGCCGGGCTTACTTCCTTCTGTGTGGCAAAGGCAGCCTATGCCGGCGACCCAGCATCTGAAATGTCTGTTCCTGCAGCCGGTTCCTACAGGACAGTGAACCTCAACCTCGAAGATTATCCTGACTTCACATATGCCGCAGAGTCGGCGGTCGACGCAGTCGTATATGTCAAAGTGACCGTGACTGACAAGGTGGCATCCTCACCGAGCTCGATCTTCGATTTCTTCTTCGGATACGAAGGCACTCCTCAGGAGCGTGAGCGCACCGGCAGCGGTTCCGGCGTCATCATCCGCGAGGACGGCTACATCGTGACCAACAACCATGTGATCGACAAGGCAAGCAAGATCGAGGTCACCCTCAACAACAACGAGACTTACGAGGCGACCCTGGTCGGCACAGACCCGGCAACCGACGTCGCCCTCATCAAGATCGACGCGGCCAACCTTCCAGTAGTGCCTTTCGGCGACTCTGACGCGCTCCGTCTCGGAGAGTGGGTGATCGCTATCGGAAGCCCTTATGACCTCCGTTCGACCATCACCGCCGGCATCGTCAGCGCAAAGGGCCGTTCGATGCCTAACTACACCGGCGAATTCAAGATCGAGTCATTCATCCAGACGGACGCGGCGGTCAATCCTGGAAACAGTGGCGGCGCCCTCGTGAACAAGGCCGGACAGCTTGTCGGAATCAACACCGCAATCATTTCACAGACAGGCTCTTATGCCGGTTATTCATTCGCTGTACCAGTCAATATCGTGAAGAGAATCGTGGATGACCTCATCGACTTCGGCTCAGTGAAGAGAGCGATGCTCGGAATCACCATGCAAAATGTTGATAAAAAAATAGTTGACGAATTGAAACTTTCGTCTGCGAACGGAGTATATGTTTATGAGGTTTCAGCAGGCGGCGCAGCCGACAAGGCAGGCATCAAGAAGGGAGACGTGCTCGTTGCGATCAATGACGTCAAGGTTGTTGACGGTGCATCGGTTCAGGCTCTCGTGAGCACCTACCATCCTGGCGACAAGGCGAAAGTCACAGTCATCAGGGACGGCAAGACCAAGGACGTGGAGGTGACCTTCCTTGCACAGTCTTCGGAGAATGGCGCAATCGACGACGAGGGAGCGGTTGCTTTCTACGGCGCGAAGATCAGGGAGGCGGACAAGGAGACCCTTGCCAAGTTCGGAATCAAGCATGGAGTGGAGATCGTCTCAGTAGCTCCTGGCAAGATTCAGGAGGCTGGCGTGAGTGATGGCTTCATCATCATGTTCGTCAACAACAAGCCTGTAAGCAAGCCTCAGGACGTGACGGATATCGTCAAGAAGTCCGAGAGGGCTGTCTATGTCGAGGGTATCACACCTGCGGGCAAGGCTTCCTATTTCGGCTTCGCCAAATAGAAGGTAAAACGAACAAGATAAATGAGACAGCTTAAGATCACTAAGTCGATCACCAATCGTGAGAGTGCGTCGCTTGACAAGTATCTCCAGGAGATCGGCAGGGAAGAACTAATCACCGTAGAGGAAGAGGTCGAACTCGCCCAGCGTATCAGAAAGGGCGACCAGGTGGCTCTCGAGAAACTCACTAGGGCGAACCTGAGGTTCGTGGTGTCTGTGGCAAAGCAGTACCAGAATCAGGGCCTCAGCCTTCCTGACCTTATCAACGAGGGCAACCTCGGACTGATCAAGGCCGCAGAGAAATTCGATGAGACACGTGGTTTCAAGTTCATCTCCTATGCAGTATGGTGGATTCGTCAGTCAATCCTCCAGGCACTTGCAGAGCAGTCACGAATCGTGCGACTCCCTCTCCATCAGGTGGGCTCCCTTAACAAGATCAACAAGGCTCTCTCAAAGTTCGAGCAGGAGAACGAACGTATGCCATCCAGCGAGGAGCTCGCCGAGATGATAGACGTTCCGAAGGAGAAGATCGCAGACACCCTCAGGGTATCTGGCCGTCACGTGTCCGTAGACGCTCCTTTCGTTGAGGGCGAGGACAACAGCCTTCTCGACGTACTCGTGAACGATGATTCACCGAGTGCGGACAGGGGACTTGTCAACGAGTCGCTCAACAGGGAGATCGAACGTGCACTTTCCACTCTTGCACCTCGCGAAAGGGACATCATCAAGTATTTCTTCGGCATAGGCTGTCAGGAAATGACACTCGAGGAAATAGGCGAGAAGTTCAACCTCACCCGTGAGCGTGTCCGCCAGATCAAAGAGAAGGCGATACGCAGACTTAAACAGAACTCGAGAAGCAAGCTTCTCAAGAGCTACCTTGGCTAATCAATGACACCAGAAAATTTTATCATCGCCAAGGCTGCAGAGGCAGTCAAGGCACTTTACGGAGCGGATGTTGAGGCATCCCTCCTTCAGGTACAGGTTACAAGAAAGGAATTCGAAGGGGATTACACACTCGTTGTGTTTCCCCTTCTCAAGGTTTCCCACGCATCTCCGGACAACACAGGTAAGGCCCTCGGCGACTATTTCGTGGCGAACTTCCCTGAGATTGCCGCATACAACGTGGTGAAGGGATTCCTCAACATATCATTCTCTCAGGTATACTGGAACAATGTCTTCGCTTCCATCGTGGCAGTGGAGGACTATGGCCAGCATGCACCTAGCGGCAAGACCATCATGGTGGAGTTCTCTTCACCTAATACGAACAAGCCGCTCCATCTTGGTCACATCCGCAACAATCTTCTCGGATGGTCAGTGTCACAGCTCCTCGCTGCGAACGGTCACGACATCATGAAGGTGAACCTCGTGAACGACCGCGGTATCCATATCTGCAAGTCCATGCTCGCATGGAAGAAGCTCGGTGGCGGCGAGACTCCTGCCAGCTCAGGCAAGAAGGGTGACCACCTCGTCGGAGACTATTATGTGAAGTTCAATGACCTTTATGTATCCGAGGTCAAGGAGCTCATGGCCAAGGGCATGAGCGAGGATGAGGCGAAGAAGGAAGCTCCAAGCCTCAAGGAAGCTCAGGACATGCTCTTCCGCTGGGAGAACAACGATCCTGAGGTACGCGCTCTCTGGGAGATGATGAACGGTTGGGTTTATGAAGGCTTCGGCCAGACCTACGAGAACCTCGGAATCAGCTTCGACAGGACATATTACGAGTCTCAGACTTACCTCTTCGGTAAGGCTCTCGTTCAGAAGGGTCTCGACATGGGCATCTTCGAGCGTCAGGCAGACAATTCGGTCTGGTGCGACCTTACTGCGGACGGCCTCGACCGCAAGCTCCTTCTCCGTGGCGACGGTACTTCAGTGTACATGACCCAGGATCTCGGAACTGCTGAGCAGCGTTTCGCAGAGTATAGCCTCGACGAGCATATCTATGTCGTAGGAAACGAGCAGAACTACCATTTCCAGGTGCTCAAGCTCATCCTCGGCAAGCTCGGCTTCGACTGGGCTGACAGCATCTATCACCTCAGCTATGGTATGGTAGAGCTTCCAGAGGGTAAGATGAAGTCTCGCGAGGGAACAGTAGTCGACGCAGACGACCTCATGGAGCAGATGTACAACACTGCGAAGGAGACCTCTCTCGAGCTCGGCAAGCTTGACGGCATGGACGAAAAGGAGCAGGACGAGCTCTTCAGGATGCTCAGCCTCGGCGCGATGAAGTATTTCATCCTCAAGGTGGATCCTCGCAAGACCATGCTCTTCGATCCTAAGGAGAGTATCGATTTCAACGGAAACACAGGTCCGTTCATCCAGTATACTCACGCCCGTATCCAGTCAATTCTCCGCAAGGCTGCAGAGAAGGGCCTGAGCTTCGGCGCTGCTGATGTTTGCCCTGAGTCTGCACTCAGTGCAAAGGAGATACGCATCATCAAAATCCTCAGCAACTTCCCTGAGAAGATCGCAGAGGCTGGCGCCGCCCATTCTCCTGCACTCGTGGCAAACTATGCATACGAGCTCGCCAAGGATTTCAACCAGTATTACCATGACACTCCTATCCTCCGTGAAGAGGATCAGGCTCTCCTCAAGTACAGGCTCGTTCTCATCGAGAAGATTGCCAAGGTGCTCGTAAAGGCTATGGGCATTCTCGGAATCGATCTCCCATACAGAATGTAATGTCCGAGGACAACACATACATGATACCGACTTCCATCAAGGAAGTTCAGGCTCTTGGATGGGATTACATAGACGTCATCTTCTTTACCGGTGACGCTTTCATTGACCATCCGTCCTTCGGTACGGCAGTTATTTCGCGATGGCTTCAGAAATGGGGCTATCGCGTTGCCGTTGTTCCCCAGCCCAATTGGAGGGACGACCTGAGGGATTTCCGTAAGCTTGGACGGCCGAGGCTCTATTTCGCGGTCAATTCCGGAGCGATGGATTCAATGGTCAACCACTACACCGCATCGAAGAGGCTGCGCAGCGACGATGCATATACCCCGGAGGGCAGGGCAGGGGCGCGCCCAGACTATGCCGTAACGGTGTATACTCAGATCCTGAAGAAGCTCTTTCCGGATGTCCCGGTGGTCATTGGCGGTATCGAGGCAAGCCTCAGGCGAGTCACCCACTACGACTATTGGAAGGATGAGCTCATGCCGTCCATACTCTTCACCAGCGGGGCTGACTGGCTGTGCTACGGAATGGGTGAGAGACCTATGCTCGAACTGACCAAGGCCATAGAGGCGGACAGGAACGTAAACGACATTCGCAAGATTCCTCAGCTGGCCTTCCTGATGAAGGGACGCTGCAAGAATCAGGATGCCCTGTACCTGAATTCATTCGAGGTCTGCAAGAGGGACAAGAAGGCCTTCGCTCAGAACTTCCACCATGTGGAACTGCTGGCCAACATGATGCATCCCAAGGTGATAATAGAACCGGTGGGGGACGGCTACGTGCAGATCAATCCGACCTATCCTCCAGCAAGCGAGAAGGAGATGGACTCGTTCTGGGACCTTCCTTTCACCAAACTTCCTCACCCTCGATACAAGGGCAAGCGTATCCCGGCCTATGATATGATCAAGTTCTCCATCAACACCCATCGCGGGTGTTTCGGAGGATGTAATTTCTGTACCATCGCAGCCCATCAGGGAAAGTTTATACAGTCGCGTTCCGAGGATTCCATCATCCGAGAGGTCCAGGGCCTGAAGAAACTGCCTGATTTCGCGGGAAACATTTCCGATCTCGGCGCTCCTACCGCGAACATGTACGGCATGCATGGAAAGAATCAGGAACTGTGCTCGAAGTGCGTGCGTCAGTCCTGCCTTTTCCCTTCTCCATGCAAGAACATGAACCGTTCGCACGAGCGTCTGCTCGGTCTATATGGCAGGGTCTCAACGGTGAAGGGCATCAGACATTCGTACATAGGCAGCGGAATTCGCTATGACCTTTTCCTCGACGAGAACGGATTCATAGACGATACGTCATATCCATATCTCAAGGAACTCGTGCTCCAGCATACTTCCGGCAGGCTCAAGGTGGCTCCGGAGCATACCGAGGACGATGTCCTGAAGATGATGGGAAAGCCTTCCTTCAAGCTTTTCGAGAGGTTGAGGGTCGAGTTTGACAAGATCGTGAGAAGCTCTGACAGGAACTGCGAGCTTGTTCCGTATTTCATCTCGTCTCACCCTGGCTGTACCATGCAGCATATGGACAAGCTTTGCCATAAGCCGGCTCTGAGGGGCATTTATATGGATCAGGTGCAGGATTTCACTCCGACTCCGATGACGACCTCGTCGGTGATGTTCTACAGCGGAATCGATCCTAGGACCATGAAACCGGTGTTCGTGGAAAGGAACATGGACCGCAAGAAGATGCAGAAGTCCTTCTTTTTCAAAAAAAAGTGACAATAGTTATTTGCATTAGAAAAAATTGTTCTATTATTGCATCCGATTTGAAACTCACAAAAGCGATCTAAAACCAGTATGGAGCAGAAGAAAAGAGC
>JAKSJQ010000012.1 GCA_024402115.1 Bacteroidales bacterium
GCACCGCCCGGGATGCTCTGGAGGATAGGAGTCTCAACCTCGAGACAGCCTGCCTCGTTGAAGTACTCGCGCATTGTTGCGATGATCTGTGACCTCTTGATGAAGGTCTCCTTCACCTGAGGGTTTACGATGAGGTCCACATACCTCTGGCGGTAGCGAAGCTCCGGATCAGAGAATGCGTCGAATACCTTTCCGTCCTGCTCCTTCACGATAGGAAGCACGCGGAGGGACTTGCTGAGGAGGGTGAGTTCCTTTGCATGGATCGAGAGCTGTCCGGTCTTGGTAATGAAGGCGAATCCCTTGATACCGATGACGTCACCGATGTCGAGGAGTTTCTTGAATACCGTGTTGTACATGGTCTTGTCCTCGCCTGGACAGATCTCGTCGCGGTTTACATATATCTGAATTCTTCCTGTCTCGTCCTGAAGCTCACCGAAGGATGCGGCACCCATGATACGGCGGCTCATAAGGCGGCCGGCGATGCATACGTCCTGGAGGTTCTCCTTCTCAGGATCGAACTCAGCCTTGATGCTGGCAGAGGTCGCATTGACTGGGTAAAGTGGTGCCGGATATGGCTCGATGCCGAGCTCCCTGAGCTTACCGAGGGCTTCTCTACGCAGGGTTTCCTGCTCGTTGAAAGTCTGTTCCATCATTATCTGTTTAAAGCACACAAAGTTACTACAAATAATTAATTTTTTGAGTATTTAGGAACAATTTGAGTATCTTTGTAGGATATGGCTAAGGACAAGAAGTGGGAATTGAAGCCGGCGGCTGACCGCGAGGTCGTGAGCAGGCTTTCTGCTGAACTGGGAATAGACCCCGTATTGGGCGAACTCCTGGTCCAGCGCGGTATCCGTACCTTCCAGGAGGCCAGGGAATTCTTCCGTCCTTCGCTCGACAATCTCCATGACCCTTTCCTCATGAAGGACATGGACGAGGCTGTCGAGAGAGTGCGCCGCGCTGTCGTCGAGGGTGACAAGATCCTTGTATATGGCGACTATGATGTCGACGGAACCACTGCCGTGTCCCTTGTCTACTCCTTCCTCAAGAAACTTACTCCGAAGGTCGATTTCTATGTTCCGGACCGCTATGACGAGGGTTATGGCGTGTCGTACAAGGGCATAGATTGGGCCGTAGAGAACAAGTTCGACCTGATTATCACGCTCGACTGCGGCATCAAGGCCAACGAGAAGGTGGCGTATGCAGGCGAGAGGGGCGTGGACGTGATCATCTGCGACCACCATCTTCCTGAAGATGAACTTCCGAAGGCTGTGGCTGTGCTCGATCCTAAGAGGGAGGACTGCCACTATCCTTTCGACGACCTGAGCGGCTGCGGCGTGGGCTTCAAGCTCGTGCAGGCTTATTCCCAGCGCTACGGCATCGCCTTCGACGAACTCAAGCCACTGCTTGACCTGCTCGTGGTCAGCATCGCGTCAGACCTCGTGAGCGTGACCGGTGAGAACCGTGTTCTCGCGCACTTCGGACTCCGTCAGCTCAACGAGAATCCTCGCCAGGGACTGCTTGCGATGATCACTCTCTCAGGACTTGACCCATCCCACATCACCATCGACGACATCGTCTTCAAGATCGGTCCACGCATCAACGCCGCAGGCCGAATGGAGTCGGGTCGCATCGCCGTGGAGCTCCTCACAGCAACTGATGAGGCAGAGGCGATGCGCATAGGAAACGAGATCAACGAGCACAACAACGAACGCAAGAACATAGACCGAGAGATAACCCAGGAGGCTCTCGAAATGGTACGCAGCGGCAACTGCCTCTCTGCGAAGAACGCCACGATAGTGTACAACCCGTCATGGCACAAGGGTGTCGTGGGCATCGTTGCATCACGTCTTGTAGAGGCATTCTATCGTCCTACCGTGGTCTTCACCAAGTCCAACGGTATGGTGACGGGATCGGCGCGAAGCGTACATGGATTCGACCTCTATGAAGCCATCGAAAGCTGCGCGGACCTCCTCGAGAACTTCGGAGGCCATCTCTATGCGGCCGGACTCACCCTTCGGGAGGAGAATCTCGCCGAGTTCTGCAGCAGGATGGAGGCCCATATCGAAGGTAAGATCCTTCCTCGCATGCTGACTCCTGTCGTAAGCATAGACGCGAGACTCAATTTCTCGCAGATCACCCCTAAGTTCTTCCGCATCCTCAAGCAGTTCCAGCCTTTCGGCCCGGACAACAACGCCCCTATCTTCGTTACCGAGAACGTCTACGACAACGGCAACGGACGCAAGGTCGGCGCAGAGGGAGGCCACCTCAAGCTGGAGCTCATACAGGAGTCACAGTACACCCAGCCGATATCGGCCATAGCGTTCAACATGTCCGATTACTTCCAATACATAAAGGCTGGTAATCCGGTAGACGTATGTTACTCGATAGTCGAGAACTACTACCGTGGAATCGCCAACCTTCAGCTTCGTGTGAAGGACCTCCGCGAGCGCGACGAGGTCATCTAGAGTTTTCTTTGATCAATATCGTCTGACTGAGGCGAGGATTTCCTCTTCGCCGGGGACGTGGCGGCCCTGCATGATGATGCGGCCGTCGCAGATGACCGTGTCGATGCAGCTGGTGTCAGCGGCGTACACCCAGTTGGAGATGAGATTGTGGTTAGGAGTCATCTTCGGATCGTCCAGACGGACGAGAAGGGCGTCCGCGAGCTTACCTTCCTCGATCACTCCGGCGTCGATTCCGAATGCCTCGGCACCGTTGCGGGTAGCCCAATCGAGCACCTGCTGGGCAGGAAGCAGCTCTGGATCTCCGCTGCTTACCTTTGCGAGGAAAGATGCGAACTTCATCTCCTCCCTCATGTCCAGGTTGTTGTTAGACGAGCAGCCGTCCGTTCCGATAGTGACTTTCGCTCCGGCCTTGACCATCGCGTCTGCCCTGAATGCTCCTGAACTGAGTTTCATGTTCGAGCATGGGCAGTGGGAGATGGTGACCCCGTGCTTCTTGAGTATCTCGATCTCCTCGTCATCCACATGCACCACGTGCGCTGCGATCACGTCTGGACCGAGGAAGCCGAGCTTTTCGAGGTAGCGGACAGGAGTGTCGCCGAATTCCTTGATGCTGTTCTGGACCTCCGTCGCGGTCTCGCTGACATGGATGTGGATCTTCATCCCGAGCTCCCTCGCAGTGTTGGCAGCGAGCATGAGCTGGCCTGCATCGGCGGTATAGATTGCGTGCGGAGCGGCGGCGAGCTGAATCCTTCCGCTCGTGCGCTCTTTCCAGTTCTTCATGTATGCGACCTTCTCATCGCGGAGCGCAAGGGAGTGGTTGCTCATGAAGGTGACTCCAAGCGCGGCGCGGACTCCCATCTCGTCGACGGCGCGTGCGGTCTCGTCTATCTCGAAGTACATGTCCGAGAAGAATACGGTACCGGACTTTATCATCTCGAGGATGGCGAGTCTCGAACCGTTGTAGATGTCCTCCGGGGTGAGCTTGTCCTCGTATGGCCAGATATACTCGCTGAGCCACTTGAAGAGCTCCATGTCGTCAGCATAGCCGCGAAGCAGGGTCATGGCTGCATGGCCGTGGGTGTTGTAGAACGGCGGGAGAATTGCCATTCCGCTGGCGTCGATCTCGGTCTCCGCGCTCATGCCCGAACCTGCAGGAGTGATGCTGGAGAAACGGTTGCCCTTGATGAGTATGTCCGATGGCTGTCCTTCGTGGAGGACGTTCCTGATGAGAATTTCTGACATGATGGATTGGGTTAAAGAGTCTGACCGCCTACGAATTCCCTCATGATCGAGGTAGGAGGGATGATTCCGATTTCCTTTGGCTGGAGAGCGATCACCTTTTCGAGGAGAGAGAGAAGCTCCTGGGCCTTTCCGAATGCAGGAGAGGTCTCCTTGATCTCGTAGAGGAGAGGCTCTGCGTAATATTTCAGAACCGGAAGGTCATAGAGCATGGATGAGTTGAATACCATGTCCGCGTTGGCAGCGAACGGGAAGATCCACTTCTTCTCACCGTTGCGTACGCTTGGCCAGCGAAGTATGGTTGCCTCAGGGCTATGGCCACGGGTGCGGCTGTCGCGGATGATGCGGCGGAGAAGACGCTTGTCGGTGGTCGATCCTTGGTCGGTGTCGCTTGCCTTGAGGGCAGAGAGGGCAGAGATGTAGACTCTGAAGATCTTGTTCTGATCCACTGCATAGGTGAGGTCAGGGTTGAGGGCATGGATACCCTCCATCATGAGTATGTCGTTAGTCTCCAGCTTGAGCATCTTGCCGTTGTACTCCTTCCTTCCCTCGACGAAGTTAAAGGTTGGTATCTCGACCTCCTCTCCGGAAAGGAGAGCGTTGAGGTGCTTGTTGAGGAGTTCGGTGTCCATGGCGGCGAGACACTCGAAGTCATATTCTCCGTTCTCGTCCTTAGGGGTGAGTTCGCGATCGACGAAGTAGTTGTCGAGCTCGATTACCTTAGGGTTGAGCCCGAGAACCTTGCACTGCTGTGCGATGCGCAGTGAGGATGAGGTCTTGCCGCTTGATGACGGACCTGCCATCATGACTATCTTCTGGCTGCTTCTCCTCCAGAAGATCTCGTCGGCGATCTCGGCGTACTTGCGCTCCTGGCGAGCCTCGCATATATTGATGATCTCCGTTGCACGGCCGTCCTTGATTGCCTCGCGGAGGTCGTCGAGATTCTTGATTCCTATCGCTTCGCTCCACTTCTCGTAATCGATCTGAGCTGCCTCGAGTTTGGTGATGTTTTCCATGTTATCGTATGTGTTCTTTCTGTTTCTATAATAATTCTGCGAGATATGGTCCGGTCACTGATCCGGGATCCTTGGCGACCTGTTCAGGCGTGCCCTGGGAGACTATCATTCCGCCTCTCTTTCCTCCTTC
This sequence comes from Bacteroidales bacterium, assembly GCA_024402115.1. Next base: position 4,854 of record JAKSJQ010000012.1, read on the forward strand.
CGGGCCGAGGTCGATCAGGTAGTCCACGCTCTTGAGTATGTCGAGGTTGTGCTCGATGACGATCACGGTGTTACCCTGGTCCACGAGCTGCTGCATCACTCCGAGGAGTATCTTGATGTCCTCGAAATGGAGTCCGGTGGTCGGCTCGTCCATGATGTAGAGGGTGTTGCCGGTGCCTTTCTTGCCGAGCTCGGCGGCGAGCTTCATTCGCTGGCTCTCTCCTCCGGAAAGCGTGACTGCGGACTGTCCGAGGCGCACATATCCCAGACCCACGTCCACCATCGCCTTGAGCTTGTCTGCTATCTTCGGGATGTTCCTGAAGAACTCGTAAGCCTCGCTGACAGGCATCTCAAGCACGTCGTTGATGCTCTTGCCCTTGTACTTGACGGCGAGGGTGTCGTCCTTGTAACGGCGTCCGCGGCACTCGCTGCAGACCACGTTCACCGACGGCAGGAAGTTCATCTCGATGACCTTGATACCTGCACCCTTACACTCCTCGCAGCGGCCTCCGGCGACGTTGAAGGAGAACCTTCCTGCCTTGAATCCGCGTACCTTGGCGTCAGGGGTGTCCTCGAAGAGGCTGCGAATGTCGTTGAATACTCCAGTGAAGGTGGCAGGGTTGCTCCTCGGTGTCTTTCCGATAGGGGACTGGTCGATCTCGATCAGCTTGTCCAGATGCTTCACCCCGTGGATCTCCTCGTAAGGAAGAGGCTTGAGCTTGCTGCGGTAGAACTTGTTCTTGAGTATAGGCATCAGGGTCTCGTTGATGAGCGTAGACTTGCCGCTGCCTGAGACTCCGGAGATTCCAATCAGGCAGCCCAAAGGGAAGTCCACGTCCACTGACTTGAGGTTGTTTCCCGTACAGCCTTTAAGCTGGAGGATGTTTCCGTTGCCTGGCCTGCGCTGCGCAGGAATGTCTATCGAGCATTCTCCCCTTAGATATTTCAGGGTCAATGATTCGTCTTCTGCGGTAACGCCTTCTTCCGAGTCCGCGGCTTTCCCGCCGTGTGGGGCTTCCATCGCAGCGGATGACGGGCCGTTGTAGCATATCCTTCCTCCCTGGGATCCTGCTCCGGGGCCGACGTCGATGAGCCAGTCGGCAGACTGCATGGTCTCGGCGTCATGCTCCACGCCCATCACGGTGTTGCCCTCGTCACGGAGGCTCTTCAGAGATGCGATGAGCTTGCGGTTGTCCCTCTGGTGGAGACCGATCGAAGGCTCGTCGAGTATGTACAGGACGTTCACCAGGCGCGAGCCGATCTGGGTGGCGAGCCTGATTCGCTGACTCTCTCCTCCGGAAAGCGAGCCGGTAGGTCTGTCGAGAGAAAGGTATTCAAGTCCAACGTCGATGAGGAACCTTGTCCTTTCCTTGAGCTCCTTGAGTATGTCGTATGCAATAGTCTTCTCCCTGTTGTCGAACTTGCCGTCGAGCGAACAAATCCACTCGTGGAGTGTGCTGATCTCCATGGCCGCCACCTCAGAGATGGTCAGGCCGTCGATCTTGAAGTAGCTCGTCTCCTTGTTGAGCCTGGTGCCGCCGCATACCGGACATACGACCTTTTCCTCGATGTCCTCGACTATTCCGTCGAACGCGACCATCTCCGAGAGCGAGCCTTCTCCCACGCGGAAGAGTTCGTCGGAGCCGTAGATGATATGGGCGAGCGCCTCCTCCGGAATGTCTGCGATTGGCTCATGGAGAGAGAATCCGTACTTCCTCGAGATTGCGCGTATGATGTCGAACTTGCGGCTCTCACGCATCTTGCCGATAGGGGCGAGTCCGCCGTCGGCGATGGAGAGGCTCTTGTCTGGAACTATGGTGTCTATGTTCACGTCCACTATCATTCCCAGTCCCTTGCAGTGAGGACAGTAGCCCTGAGGGGAGTTGAAGGAGAATGAGTGCGGCTCTGGCTGCGGGAGCGAGAGACCGGTATCCGGGCACACGAGGTTCTTCGAATAGTGTCTTACCTCCGCTGTCTCCATGTCCATCACTGCAACCGATCCCTTACCGAAGTTGAGGGCGGATGCGACGGATTCGCGAACTCTCTTGACGTCTCCCTCCTGGGGCTTGAGCCTGTCCACGACGAGGTCCACGAAATGGACCTTGTACCTGTCCAGGGACTCTGTGGTGGCTAGGTCGGTGATCTCGCCGTCGATGCGGACATGAGTATAGCCGCGCTTGCGAAGCTGGGCGAGGAGTTCCTTGTAATGTCCTTTCCTGCCTCGTACCAGCGGTGCGAGGAGGTAGCATTTGCGCCCTGCGTAGCTTTCCATGATGAGGTCCACGATCTGCTCGTCGGTGTATCGGACCATCTCCTTGCCTGTCGCAGGGGAGTAGGCCTTCGATGCCCTCGCATAGAGGAGCCTCAGGAAATCGTATATCTCGGTGATGGTGCCGACGGTGGAGCGAGGATTGCTTCCCGTAGTCTTCTGCTCGATCGCGATGATAGGGCTGAGTCCTTCGATGCTCTCGACCTCTGGCTTCTCGAGTATGCCCATGAAGTGCTTCGCGTAGGTGGACAGAGTGTCCATGTACCTGCGCTGGCCTTCCGCGTATATGGTGTCGAACGCAAGGGACGACTTGCCGCTTCCGCTGAGTCCGGTGATCACGATGAACTCGTTCCTCGGAATGTTGAGCGAGACTCCCTTGAGGTTGTGGGCCTTCGCCCCGTGTATCTCTATGAACTTGTCACTCATCTCCTATTCTTCTTCGTACGGCTCATTGAAGGGCTGGAGGAAAGGATTCTTGGTCCTTTCGTCAGCGATGGTGGTGTATGGGCCGTGGCCGGGGAGCACGTCGACGTCCCCGTCTATCTGCATGAGCTTCTCGAGGAGGCTGCGGATGATCGCATCGTAGTCTCCTCCGGGCATGTCCGTGCGTCCAATGCTTCCTGCAAAGAGGGTGTCTCCGGTGAGAATGAGCTTGGCCTTTTCTTCATACCAGCACACTCCTCCGGGGGTGTGGCCCGGGGTTGCGATGACCTTGAAGTTCATGTCTCCCACGCTGACGATCTCACCGTCCGCGATGTCGACGGTCTCGAAGCTGCAATCCGGCTTCGGAAGGCCGAAGAGAGCTGCGGACTGTCCCTGTGCGGCGACGAGTTCCTTCTCCTGCGGTGCCATATAGACAGGGATGCCGTAGTCCTTCACGAGCTCGGCCACTCCGTAGATGTGGTCAAAATGGCCATGGGTCAGGAAGATCTTCTCGGGTGTGAGACCTTCTTCCCTGAAATGGTCATAGAGTTCGGCTTTCTCTTCCTTGTCGATGAATCCCGGGTCCACTACGACGCACTTTCCTGCGGCGTCCCAGAGGACTATGCAATTCGACTGGAAATCGTTGAAACGGTATATTCTGGCTCCCTTCATATCTGCTTGGACTTGTTTACTGCAAAAATACGAAATAGTTTTACTATTTTTGCCGAATTGATACAATAGAAATCATGCACGTAGCAATTGCAGGTAACATCGGCAGCGGCAAGACGACGCTCACCAAGATGCTCGCAGCCCATTACGGCTGGACTCCGAAGTTCGAGTCTGTGGACTACAATCCGTATCTCTCTGATTTTTACGAGGATATGGAAAGGTGGTCTTTCAATCTCCAGATCTACTTCCTCAACAAGCGCTTCAAGGATGTCGTTGACATCGCGAAGAGCAGCGAGGTCATCATCCAGGACAGGACCATATACGAGGATGCACGCATCTTCGCACCCAACCTCCACGGCATGGGCCTGATGACCACCAGGGACTTCGAGAACTATTCGGATCTCTTCGACCTGATGATGTCCCTTGTCAATCCGCCTGACCTGATGATCTATCTTCGCTCGTCAATCCCGAACATCGTGGCGCAGATTCAGAAGCGCGGCCGCGAGTACGAGAAGAGTATCAGGATCGACTATCTCACTGGACTCAACGAGAGATATGAGAACTGGGTGAAGGACTACAAGGGCAGGCTCCTCATCCTCGATGTCGACAGGATCAAGTTCGAGAACCGTCCTGAGGATTTCCAGGAGGTTTGCGACAAGATTGACGCGGAACTCTTCGGCCTTTTCCCTCAAGAGTAGGCGTGCCAACAGGAATACACAACATTATTATCAAAAACAGACAATAAGATGACAGAAAGACTTACCATCGTCCAGTTCGTGGAGAAATACTGCGAAAAGTACGCTCAGAACACTTTCCTTCGTGAGAAGGTTGACGGCGTGTGGACAGAGACAACATTCAGCCAGACCAAGGCGCAGGCATATAGGATAGCTGCTGGCTTCATGTCCCTTGGCCTCCAGAAGGGAGACAAGGTATGCCTTCTCTCGGAAGGACGCAATCTTTGGATTCTCGGCGAGCTCGGAATCCTCTATACAGGCGCGGTAAACGTTCCGCTTTCGGTAAGCCTCGACGAGAATGAACTTCTCTTCAGGATCAACCATTCTGAGGCCAGATATATCTTGGTTTCCCGCAACCATCTCTCTAAGGTGCGCAAGACCCTCGACCAGTGCCCTGCGCTAGAGAAGGTGATCGTCCTCGATGAGCTTGACTCATACCAGGACAAGGAAATCTGCATCAACGAGGTTGCGAAGCTCGGTGACGCATTCCTTGCTGAGCACAAGGACGAGTTCGTCGCAAGGTACACATCCATCCTTCCTGACGACTACGCTACCATCAGCTACACCTCAGGTACCACAGCTGATCCTAAGGGTATTCTCCTTACCCACCGCAACTATACCGCGAACGTAGAGCAGGCATCTACCGCAATCACCATCCCACCTGATTACGTGATGCTCATCATCCTTCCTCTCGACCACTGCTTCGCACATGTCGCTGGATTCTACATCATGATGTATTCGGGTGCTTCTATCGCCACCGTTCCTGCAGGAAAGGGCGGAATGGAGGCTCTCCGCAACATTCCTATCGCAATCAAGGAGATCCGTCCGCACGTGATGCTCTCAGTTCCTGCACTCAGCAAGAACTTCAAGAAGGGTATCGAGGCCGGAATCAAGAAGAAGAGCCCTACCATCCAGAAGCTCTACGATTTCGCTGTCAAGAACGCTATCGCATACAACAAGGAGGTCTACAACGCCGGCGGTATCCTCAACTGGTGGAGAAAGCCTCTCATGGCCCTCTTCGACAAGCTCGTGTTCCAGAGCGTTCGTGAGGCTGGCTTCGGCGGACGCATGAAGTTCTTCGTAGGCGGCGGTGCGCTCCTCGACATCGATCTCCAGAGATATTACTACGCCATCGGAGTCCCTATCTTCCAGGGTTACGGACTCAGCGAGGCGACTCCTATCATCTGTGCAAACTCTCCTGTCCGTTACGTGATGGGCTCTTCTGGCCGTCTCGTGCAGCCAATGGAGTGCAAGATCTGCGACAGTGACGGAAACGAGGTTCCTGCGGGTCAGCTCGGCGAGATCGTCGTGAAGGGCGAGAACGTGATGGCAGGTTATTGGAAGAATCCTAAGAGTACAGCCGAGACCGTCAGGGAAGGCTGGCTCCACACCGGAGACATGGGCTACATCTGGCCAGAGGATCATAGGATTCTCTACGTGGTCGGCCGCTTCAAGGCTCTCCTCATTTCTTCAGACGGAGAGAAGTATTCTCCTGAGCTCATGGAGGAGTCATACGTCGAGGGTTCAAAGTACATCGACGGGGCAGTTCTCCACAACAGCCAGGATCCATACACCATCCTCCTCATGGTTCCGAACAAGGATGCACTCAAGGAGTACATCAAGGAGAAGTTCCCTACCCTCGATATCGAGTCTGCAGAGGCTAAGGACAAGATGCTTGCAAAGCTCGGCGAGGAAGTGAACATGTTCCGCAAGGGTGGCAGCCATGCCGGTCAGTTCCCTGAGAAGTGGCTCCCAGCAGCTACGGTTGTGCTTCCTGAGCCTTTCACCGCAGCAAACGGTCAGCTCAACAGTACCTCTAAGGTAGTCCGCAGGAAAGTGGAAGAAGCTGCTGCTCAGGCAATGGCATTTGCTTACACTCCTGAAGGAAAGAATATCGTCAATGAACTTAATCGTAAGGCGCTCTAAAAATTTTTAACCAAAAACTTGGATTTTGGTTTTAAATCTTTAACTTTGTCCTCGGACATGTGAAAACTCTTTTCCTTGTCTATTTGTTAAGTTCGTTTTATATACGAAGCCGGTTCCTTGGGGAGGGGACCGGCTTTTTTCATATATTTTATTACTTTTGCACGCGTAATTGAAGTGGAATGAATCTATTATCGATATATAAGGTCAGCCTTCCGTCTGCAGAAAAGGTTCCTGCAGACAAGGAGAAGGACGTGTACCGACAGCTCAGGAACAGGACTTTCTGGGGAGCCTGCACGGCCTACAGCCTCTATTATGTGTGCCGCCTGGCGCTCAGCGTGGTCAAGCAGCCTCTTATCGACGGCGGCGTGCTCAGCGCAAGCCAGCTCGGCCTGATAGGCTCTGCGATGCTCTTCGTATATGCCATAGGCAAGTTCATGAATGGTTTCGTCGCGGCCTACTGCAACATCAGGAGGTTCATGGCGACCGGACTCCTCGTGTCGTCCCTGATTAATCTCCTGCTCGGAGGACTTGGATATGCCTCGGATATCATCACCATACCTTCCTTCGCTCTCATGCTGCTCTTCGCGATCCTCTGGGGTGCGAACGGCTGGGCTCAGTCGATGGGATCGGCACCGGCGGTGATCAGCCTTTCGAGGTGGTTCCCTCTCAAGGAAAGGGGAACATGGTACAGCATACTGAGCTCTACCCCTTACCTGGGTGAGTTCCTTACCTTCAACCTTCTGGGCTTCCTCGTGGCGAAGCTCGGATGGGAGTCATGCTTCATCGTGTCGTCCGTCATAGGAATGATCGGCGCGGCGATAATCATCATCTTCGTCACCGATACTCCCGAAAGCCGTGGACTCCGCTCGATCCAGGAGCTTTCTGACGAGGCAGTGACCACCGAGGACAAGGAGAAGGTCAGCATACTCCAGAAGAAGGTGCTGCTCCATCCGGGCATCTGGGTGATCGCTCTTTCCAGCGCCTTCATCTACATCACCAAGTACGCGCTTTCCGGTTGGGGAGTGCTCTTCCTCCAGAAGGCAAAAGGCTTCAGCCTCGAGTCGGCGACGCAGATCATCGCATGGTCGGCAGCATCCGGCGTGCTCGGAACCATAGCTGCAGGTTGGCTCTCGGACAAGGTCTTCAAGGGTGACAGAGCAAAGCCTGCCCTTCTTTCCGGCTTCATCGGAATGGCATCTCTCGCAGGCTTCCTCTTCCTTGAAGGTGGATATGCGATGAACATAGTTTACGTTTCTCTCTTCAGTCTCGCGGTCGGAGTCCTCTACTGTATCGTGGCAGGTCTCATGGCACTGGACATCGTCCCTCGCAAGGCTACCGGCGCGGCACTCGGTATCGTCGGAATCTCGAGCTATGTGGCTGCAGGAATACAGGATGTGGTCAGCGGCTATCTGATCGAAGGCTATCAGGCTATCGACGGAAGCTATGACTTCGTTCCGGTGTCGATTTTCTGGCTCGTGGCAGCTTTCCTTGCGTTCGTGCTTCCGGTGGTGAACTGGAAGAGGTTGAAGAAATAAGGCGAAAAGAATGAAAATCAATTTCAGCATAGAATATTGGACCCGTTGGGGTGAGAATCTCGTCCTCCGCTCGGGATATAAGGCCTTTCCTATGGACTATGTCGCAGACGGAATATGGTCGGTAGACGTTGAGGCTTCCACCCTCTTCGCAGAGAAGGACTCCGTGGAATACTTCTACGAGGTCGTGACCGACGGTCTCTCGACAAGGCACGAGTGGCGTGCCCATACCCTCGACCTGAAGACCGCGAAGGCTTCGGTCAGGGACACCTGGTCGGACATCCCTGGATGGAAGGGAGCCGGTACCGCGATTCCGGTGTTTGCCCTGCGTACGGCGGACGACTTCGGTGTGGGTGAGTTCAGGGACCTTAAGAAGCTCGTGGACTGGGCCCAGAAGACAGGCCAGACACTCATTCAGATCCTTCCGGTGAATGATACCACCATGACCGGGGACTGGATGGACTCATACCCTTACAATGCCAATTCCACCTTTGCCCTCCATCCTCAGTTCCTGCATCTCCCGGATCTCGGTATCGAGGAGGACGAGGAGTTCAAGGCTCTCCAGAAGGAACTCAACTCTCTCGAGAAGATCGACTATGTGAAGGTGAACCAGGCCAAGAACCGTTACCTTCGCAAGGCATTCGCAGCCAATGGTGCAGCCGTGGCAAGGAGGAAGGCATACAAGGATTTCGTTGAGGCCAACAAGAGCTGGCTCATCCCTTATGCTGCCTTCTGTGCGCTCAGGGACGAGTACAAGACTGCAGAATTCTCGAGATGGGGTGACATGGCAGTATATACTCCTGCGAAGGTCCAGGTCTACTGCGACGCGAACAAGAAGGAGATCGCGTACCACTGCTTCGTGCAGTACCACCTCGATGCGCAGTTCCGCGAGGTTAGGAACTATGCCCATGCCCATGGCGTCTTCCTCAAGGGAGACCTCCCTATAGGAGTGAGCCGTACCAGCGCGGATGCATGGCAGAATCCAAGGCTCTTCAACATGGATTCGCAGGCAGGTGCTCCGCCTGATGCCTTTGCCGTGGACGGCCAGAACTGGGGCTTCCCGACCTACAATTGGGAGGAGATGGCCAAGGATGACTATGCTTGGTGGAAGGGGCGCCTCCGCAAGATGAGCGACTATTTCGATGCATTCCGCATCGATCACATACTCGGATTCTTCCGCATCTGGGAGATTCCTATGCCTATCAAGAGCGGTCTCGAGGGACATTTCAACCCTGCGATGCCTTACTCGGAGGAGGAACTCAGGAAGATGGGCTATGCGGATAAGATGGAATACTTCATCGAGGATCCGCACAGGGCCGGCTGGTACCATCCACGGATCGATGCCCAGAAGCAGCTCGGCGACCTCTATGAGGACTTTTTCTACCACAGGCACAACGAGTTCTGGAAGGAGACCGCGCTCAAGAAGCTTTCCGCTCTGCTCGGGTCGACGAACATGCTTGCATGCGGCGAGGACCTCGGAATGATTCCTGCATGCGTGCCGGAGGTGATGGATCGTCTCAACGTGATATCGCTCGAGATTCAGCGCATGCCAAAGGAATATGGCGTGGCTTTCGGTAATCCGGCGAAGTACCCGTATGCCTGCGTCTGCACCACCTCAACCCATGACATGAACCCTATCAGGGCATGGTGGGAGGAAGACAGGGAACTCACTCAGCGTTTCTATAACGAGATGCTCGGGATGGACGGTGATGCACCGGTAAGCTGCGACGAGAAGCTCTGCCGAATGATAATCGAGCAACATCTCGCGTCTCCGGCTAAGCTCGTGATACTCCCTCTTCAGGACTGGCTTGCGCTAGATGCGAAGCTCTGCTTTGACGGTCCTGTGGAAGACGAGAGGATCAACATCCCTGCTATCTGCCCATACAACTGGAGGTACAGGATGCATATCTGCATGGAGGATATCCTTGCGTCGGATTGTTTCAACAAGATGGTTTCGGAGCTCATCGCGGCTTCCGGACGATGCTAGACAGAGATACTATGAAACGTTTTGCCTCATTCTTTGCCCTTGCGCTTCTTGCGCTGGGATGCTGCAGGAATTCTGCGGACGTGATATATGAGATGGATGTGCGTCAATTCACCCAGGAAGGAACCTATGCCGCAGCCGTGGCGGAGCTACCTCGGCTGAAGGATCTCGGTATTGACATTCTGTGGCTCAGCGACAGGCGTGCGGACAGCGATAGCCTGGAAGCCTTCGACGCCGCAGCCCGTAAGCTGGGCCTGAGGACCGTGATTGCCTGGAACTATAGCGAATCCTTCGACCACGACGTCAGGCTGGGACGAAGCTTCTATTCCCTGACGAAAGACCCGGTTCTTGACAGTGCGGCTGTTTCCGCCTTGAGCGCTTTCGTCAGTTCCGAGGCGTCCCGTTATCCTGACCCAGCCCGTGCGATACTGTATACCGAAGACAGGTCAGATGTGACTGCTGAAGGTCTTGGCAGGCTTGAGGACAATATGGCGATGCTCTCGTTCACCCTTCCTCAGGGACATCCTATGATTGCCTTCGGACAGGACACCACTTACGATTACAAGCCGTTGACGACTATACGTCACCAGCGTCCTTCGCTCAGGCAAGGTGACTTCACCATACTTGAGGACCAGTGGGTACCTGACGGAGTGTTCGCTTTCACGAGGTCGCTCAAGAAAGAGCAGGTACTCGTCATGGCAAACTTCACCGACACTTATCTCACCTGTGCTCTTCCTGAGGAGATGACTTGGGAGGATGCCGTGAGCGGAGAGGCTCTCGAAGATGAGCTTATCTGCCCTGTTCTCGAACCGTGGGGCTGGAGAATTCTGGTCCGTAGATAGATCTTATTGCGGGGATATTAGAGATTCAGGAATTCCTGGATCTTGTGGGCGAGGGTAGGGACATTGCGTCCGTCTATCAGGAGGACCTTGTGCGCGGCGGCTTCATAGATAGGAGATCTCTTCTCCATCATCTCTTCTATTCCGTTGCCAGCGAGAAGCGGACGAGTCTTTGCGGCCTCCTCGAGGCTTCGTCCTCCTAGAAGGTGGGTACGTATCGTAGATGCTGAACCCTTGAGATATATGCACTGAGTGCGGTCCTGGACCATCTTCAGACACTCTGGGGTCGTCACCGCACCTCCGCCGAGAGAAAGGATCAGTGACTTTCCGTTGCTTTCATAATCGTCCAGCACCTTTTCCAGACAATCCCGCTCTATCTTTCTGAATGCAGCCTCTCCTTCGGTTGCGAATATCTCAGGAATAGGGCGTTGCTGGTCGTTTACGATATAGTCATCCAGGTCGAGGAAATCATATTGAATCAGCGTCGAAAGATATCTTCCGACGCTGGTCTTTCCACTTCCCATGAATCCTGTGAGACTTACTATCATGGTATCCTAGAATAAGGTGAGTTCTCCGTCGATGTTGAGGTCGAGAGGCTCATCGTCGCCAGGCTCCTCCGGCTTCTGCTCCTCCAGAGGCTTCTCCGGAAGGTTCTCAAGGAGAGGATTCTTTCCGACTACCTCCGGCTCGATCTCTTCAGCCGCAAGATTCTCAGGCTCTACGTCCTCTGCCTCCTCAGGCACGATGTCGTCCTCTGGCTTGTGGAGCGGCTCTACGAAGTATGCCTTCTTGAGATCCATCGGGCTGGCCTTCTTGCCCTTCGCTGTGAGGCCCTTCCTGGCGATAAACTCCTCTGCGTCGATCTTCTCTGGCTCGCGGTGCTCCCACTTGCCGTCGAATACGATCTCTACCTGTGGATGCCTGTCATCGCTGATCTCGATAAGGCGTGAGCCCTTTCCTGCACTGATGAAAGATACCGGGTTGTTGTCGCTGACCTCGAAGCCGAACCTCTTGATGTAGTAGCACTTCGCCTCGCCGTCCCAGTAGATGACGGTGTAGGTCTTCGATGTGTCGAGCTTCTCGAGGCGGATAAGGTCACCCTGGTACTTCGCGCTGAGGTCGAAACCAGTGGTATAGTAAGTTCCGTCCTTGAATACTGCGAGGATATGGTCATCACCGTTGAACTGTCCGAGATGGCGGCCACGGCCGTCCTCGTTGAGCCTCTGGATGTCCTCGTCGAACCAGATATCCTTTCCTCCGATGGTAGAGACTCCTTTGCTCTTGAGGAGGATGCTCTGGATAGGTGTCTTTGCCACGAGGTTACCACGGCTGGTCTTACCCTTGATCGCGAGGGTGGAGAAATCGTAGTCGTCAGTAAGCTTCTTGAGCTTCGGACGAGGACGAAGACGAATCCTCACGCTCTCTGCCTCACCATTATGGTTCGCGGTGAACCAGAGTATCTTGCTGCCAGGTGTTCCTGTGGTGATATCGTACTCCTTGTCTCTGGTGACGGATGTGACAGCGAATCTCTTGGCATAGCTGATGCCGGTCTCGCCGTCCTTATATATACAGTTGTATATGGTCCTGGTGTCGTTCCTGTCGAACACGCCGACATAGAGAAGGTCGTTGCCGTAGTAGTTCTTCTCGGTGACCTTGGTGATCTTGTACTTTCCGTCCTTGCCGATGACGATGATCTCGGAGAGGTCAGAACAGTCGCAGATATATTCACCATTGTCCTCTCTCTTGAGGTTGGTTCCGACGAAGCCGGCAGCGAGGTTTGCGTAGAGCTTCGCGTTGTTGCTTACGACCTTGGTCGCAGCGATGGACTCGAAGCTTGTGACCTCGGTGCGACGTGGGAATGCCTCACCATATTTCTTCTTGAGGCTCTTGAACCAGTTGATGGTATACCTCACGAGGTGGTCGAGGTCGTACTGTACCTGTGCCATTTCCTTCTCGATGCCCTTGAGCTTGTCTTCCATGGCCTTTGCATCGAACTTGGAAATCTTCCTTACAGGCTTCTCCACGAGCTTGAGGATGTCGTCCATCACAATCTCCTTGCGGAGGAGGCTCTGGAATTCCTTCATCCTTGCGAACACGTCGTTGAGCTGCTCTTCCCATGTGCGGGCTGAGTCGTTCTCGAGGAGCTTGTAGACCCTGTTCTCGAAGAAGATCTTCTCGAGTGAGTTGTAATGCCAGTCGCGGGTGAGCTCGTCCAGACGGATCTGGAGTTCCCATCCGAGGAGGTACTTGGTGTGCTCGGTGTCATACCTGAGGACGTCGTCCACGCCGAGGAATTCAGGCTTGTGGTCCACGATCACGCAGGCGTTAGGCGAGATGGAGACCTCGCAGTCGGTGAAGGCGTAGAGCGCGTCTATGGTCTTGTCCGGAGAGACGTCGTTAGGAAGGTGGATGACGATCTTCGCTACCTTGGTGGTGAGGTCATCGATTTTCCTGATCTTGATCTTTCCCTTGTCCTTAGCCTTGAGGATGGAGTCACAGAGGTTACCGGTGGTCTTGCCGTAAGGCACCTCGGTGATCTCGATGGTGTTCTTGTCGATCTTCTCGATCTTGGCACGCACCTTCACGACGCCACCTCTGCGGCCGTTGTTGTACTTGCTGCAGTCCACGAAACCTCCGGTTGGGAAGTCCGGGTAGAGCTCGAACGGCTTGTCCTCGAGGATGGCGATGGATGCGTCGATGAGTTCGTTGAAGTTGTGCGGGAGTATCTTCGATGCAAGTCCGACTGCGATACCCTCGGCTCCCTGTGCGAGCAGGAGAGGGTACTTGACAGGAAGTTCGACCGGCTCGTCGAGCTTTCCGTCGTAGGTCTTCATGAAGTTGGTGGTCTTAGGGTTGAACACCACCTCCTTGGCGAACTTCGAGAGTCGGCACTCGATGTATCGGCCGGCTGCGTTGGAGTCGCCTGTGATGATGTTACCCCAGTTACCCTGAGTGTCTATGAGAAGGTTCTTCTGACCGAGCTGGACGAGTGCTCCGAAGATTGACTGGTCACCGTGTGGATGGTACGCCATGACCTGGCCAACGACCTTGGCCGCCTTGGTGAGCGTGCCGTCGTCGTTGACGAACATGGCCTGGAGAACGCGTCTCTGCACCGGCTTGAGACCGTCCACGATGTGTGGCACGGCTCTTTGCAGGATCACATAAGACGAATAGTCCAGGAACCACTCCTTGAACATTCCGGAAAGCTTGTACTTTCTGCTGTTTACGTCAAGAAGCTTGTCAAACCTGCCTTCCTTGGCATTGGAGACGGCTTCTTCTCCCGAGGTCTCGTCTATTTCCTCTACTGGGAGGTCCTGATCTTCAATATCCATTTTTACTTCAACATTTGTTCAATATTCCGTCCGCGGTATCCGTAAAAATGGATACCCACGTTACCCCATCCCTAAATCCCTTCCCTCGGGGAAGGGACTTGCTGTCGGCCTTCGGCCTTTACAGGGTATTTGTTCTTAGTTCCACTGTCGGTACCCGTAAAAATGGATACCTTCGGTATCGTTATCACCCCCGCTGCTTCGCAGCTGCCCCGAGGGGCATGCCGCAGATGATACTAGTATTCGTAGCCGAAGCGCTTGAGCTCTTTCTTGTTCTCTCTCCAGTCGGTGTCGACCTTGACATAGAGGCTGAGGAACACCTTGGTCTGGAAGAAGTCTTCCATGTCGATGCGCGCCTCGGTACCCACCTTCTTGAGCGAAGCACCGCCCTTGCCGATGATGATTCCCTTCTGGGAGTCGCGCATCACATAGATGATGGCACGGATGTCATAGCGCTCCTTGCCCTCCTTGAATTCCTCGATCTCGACCTGACAGCTGTAAGGAATCTCCTGGCTGTAGTTGAGGAAGATCTTCTCGCGGATGATCTCCGAAGCGAAGAACCTCATGTTCCTGTCGGTGAAAGTCTCCTTGTCGTACCATGGAGGAGCGACCGGAAGCCTGCTCACGATTGCGTCGAGTATGTTGTCGAGGTTGAACTTCTCCTGCGCCGATGCGGGATATATGATGGCTTTGGGAAGCTGCTCCTTCCACCACTGCATGAGCTCCATCACCTTCTCCTGGGTGCTGATGTCGATCTTGTTGATCACGAGCACGACAGGACAGTCGATGCGGCTGAGCTTCTCGATATATTCGGCATTCTTGTCGCCCTTCTCCACGGTGTCGGTCACATAGAGAATGATGTCGGCGTCGCCGAGAGCTTCGTCGACGAAGTTCATCATGCTCTGCTGGAGCCTGTAGTTGGGCTTGAGGATGCCAGGTGTGTCCGAGTACACGATCTGGTAGTCGTCACCGTTGACGATGCCCATGATCCTGTGCCTGGTTGTCTGAGCCTTGGAGGTAACTATCGAAAGGCGTTCCCCGACGAGGGCGTTCATCAGAGTTGACTTGCCGACGTTGGGGTTACCTACGATGTTTACGAAACCTGCGCGATGTTTCTTTTCTTCAGCCATTACCTGTAAGCTCCCATTCTGAGGATGTTGGTCTCTCCCTCTGTGAGGTAGCGCCAGCCACCACGCTTGATGCCCTTCTTGGTAAGACCTGCGAAATAGACGCGGTCGAGTCCCTTGACCTCGTAGCCGAGGCTCTCGAAGATACGACGTACGATGCGGTTCTTACCTGAGTGGATCTCGATACCGAGCTTGCGCTTGTCGTTCTCGTCGATATACTGGAGATCGTCTGCCGCAACCTCACCGTCGGTAAGGGTCACGCCAGCCATGATCTTGTCGAAATCTTCCTGCTTGAGGTCGTGGTCGAGGCTCACCTGGTAGATCTTCTTCTTGTCGTAAGAAGGATGGGTAAGCTTCTCTGCGATCTCTCCGTCGTTGGTGAACATGAGCACGCCGGTGGTGTTCTTGTCGAGGCGACCTACAGCAAATACCCTGGTGTTGCAGCCCTTGAGGAGCTCCATCACGGTCTTCTCTGCGTGAGGATCGCTTGCGGTGGTGACATAGCCCTTAGGCTTGTTCATCACGATGTATACTTTCTCCTCGCCCTTGAGCCTCTCGCCGTTGAAGCGGATGTCGTCGGTGATTACGTTCACCTTGCTTCCGAGCTCGGTAACCACTTCGCCGTTGACGGTGACCACGCCTGCGAGGATGTAGTTGTCAGCCTCCCTGCGCGAGCAGATACCTGAGTTAGCGATGTACTTGTTGAGGCGTACTTCGTTCTTGATAGGAATGTTTACGATGTCGTTGTCTGAATAGAGGTCAGCATCAAGCTGTGGACGATCGCTGATCATCTTGTTGATACCAGCGGTAGCCGCGTCGATGGTCCTGTTGAAAGGCTTCCTTCCGAATGGCTTGCCGCCACGGTTGTTGCCGCCCCTGCCGAATGAAGGCTTGCGGTCGCCATAGCTGCGTCCCTCGCCGTTGCTGTTGTAGCTCCTGCGCTCGCCGCCGTTGAATGAGCGATGCTCGCCGTAAGAAGGCTTGCGGTCGCCATAGCTGCGTCCCTCGCCGTTGCTGTTGTAGCTCCTGCGCTCGCCGCCGTTGAATGAGCGGTGCTCGCCGTAAGAAGGCTTGCGGTCACCATAGCTGCGACCCTCGCCGTTTCCGTTGTAGCTCCTGTGCTCTCCGCCGTTGAATGAGCGATGCTCGCCATAAGAAGGCTTGCGGTCGCCATAGCTGCGTCCCTCACCGTTGCTGTTGTAGCTTCTGCGCTCGCCGCCGTTGAATGAGCGGTGCTCGCCATAAGATGGTTTGCGGTCGCCATAGCTGCGGCTCTCGCCGTTGCTGCTGTAGCTTCTGCGCTCACCGCCGAAGCTGCGACCCTCGTTGCTGTAGTTACGGCGCTCGCCGTAGGTCCTGTTCTCAGAACCGCTGGTGCTGCGGCTAATCCTTGGCCTGCGCACCTTTTCGTTGTTGTTTTCCATTGTCTTTTTGCCTCACGGCAATCTTTTAAAAAGTGAATTGAATAGAGTACTCTTATTCTACTTGAGTTTGAAATTATATGTGATCGTGCCCTCCTGGAGTACCGGAGCGTCCGCTGCCATGTTGAAATGTGTGCTCATGGCGGCACTTCTCGCTGCGGCCCAAAGGGTCTTGTCAGTTACTGTCGTTCCCTCAGCTCCGGCGATGGCCTTGGTGACCTCTCCGTAGTTGTTTACCCATATCTGAACCACGACGACACCTTCACGCTCGACTGCGTAGCCTGGGCTTGGAAGCCCTCCGAGGACTGTCCTTCCCTTGAGCCTTGCGTTAGGCTCGCCGACCGTCTTTCCTGTCTTGGCGTTGCCCGAAGCATGTCCTGCGCTGAGCTTGTCGCTGGTCTGGGTGCTGGTCTGAGGAGCCAGCGTATCCTTGTCTGTCTTGTTGTCCGCCGCGTGGAAGAGAGCTCTTCTGTTGATCTCCTTCTCACGTGGTGGCTCCGGAACCTCCACGTCCCCGTCAGGACCTACGGTCGCCTCCGGAGCCTCATTGGCCCTGGTTCCTTCGAGCTGGGCCTCGGAGCGCTTGACGAGGTTGATAGGCTGGGTCGGGTCGGCGTCGAGAGCCCTCGGCTGGGTGCTGCTCTGCGCCCTGAGCGGATCCTGGACGGATTCCTGCTCGAACTCGATGAGGATGCTCTTTTCCTCAGGTGGTGGGTAGATGTACTTGAGGCCGGAGAATGCGCCAACGCTGAGAACCACGACGTGAGCGGCCACCGTGACCACGATGCCCGTCAGTCTGGAGTTCTTCTCCTGCTTCTTTCTCTGTTCCCTGTAATCCATCTATTATTCCGGTGATGTGGCCATTATGACCTTGTAGTGGTTTCTCTTCGCGATGTTCATGAGGGCGACGACTTCCTTCACAGGGACGGTTTCGTCCGCATAGATCGAGAAGGTAGGGTCATCCTCGGTCTGGAGGAGTTCGATGAGCTCGTCCTCGACCTGGTTGAACATGATCGGAGTCTGGTTTCCGTTCACATGGTATGAGTATGTGCCGTTGTGCCAGTCCTTGACCGACACGGACACCGTAGCCTTGGCCGCAACCTGTCCCGTGCTCTTCGGAAGGAGGAGCTTCAACGCGTTAGGGTTGACGAGCGTCGAAGTCACCAGGAAGAAGATGAGGAGCAGGAAGACGATGTCAGTCATGGACGACATCGAGAATCCGGCATCTACTTTTGTACTTCTCTTGATCATCTTACTTGTTCTCTGCTGGCTCGTTGAGCATATCCATGAACTCGATGGTGCTGTTCTCCATCTGGAATACTACGTCTGACACCTTTGCGGTGAGGTAGTTGTATGCGAAGTATGCGATGATACCGACTGCAAGACCGCCGACGGTGGTCACCATTGCCTGGTAGATACCGCTCGAGAGGAGTGCGATGTCGATGTTGTTGCCTGCCTGGGCCATGTTGAAGAAGGCCTTGATCATACCGGTCACGGTACCGAGGAATCCGATCATAGGAGCACCTCCGGAAATCATCGCGAGGTAAGGAAGACCCTTCTCGAGGCGCTGTACCTCGACGTTGGCAGTGTTCTCGACTGCGGTCTGGATGTCTGAGAGTGGACGACCGATTCTCTCGATGCCCTTCTCGACGAGGCGAGCGACAGGAGAATCATATTCCTCGCAACGCTTGGTCGCAGCCTTGATCTTGCCCTCGTGGATGAGGTCACGAACTTCCTGGAGGAAGCGCTTGTCGACGTTGGCGGCCCTGCGGATCATCCAGAACTTCTTTGCGAAGAGGTAGATTGCGATAACTGAAAGGAGGAGGAGTACGATCATGAGCCAACCACCCTTGGTGCACATGTCAATGAGTGAAAGGGTGAGCTCCTGCTGTGGAACAGCCTCTGCAGCGGCTGCAGTGGCGAGTGTGTCTGCCTGAAGAAGTGTAAACATATCTCGTTTGTTTTATTTCGTTTTTAAATCCCGCGAAATTAGCGAAAAATTGTCAATAAACCTTGTCAATACTCAACTTTGTTGAGAAATAATGCGTGGCCCGGTACGGATTCGCCCGCGTCGCACCTCGTGCCCTTGTCCACGAGCTCCGCGAACCACTCCGGATCCTTCCTGCCGCGGCCCACCTCGACCATGGATCCTACGATTGCGCGGACCATGTTCCGGAGGAAGCGGTTCGCCCTGACGGTGAATACGAGATAGCCCTGGTCAGGATATCCGAGCACTCCGACATGGGTGGGGACGTAATGCTCCCAGCGTGCATCAAATATCGTGCAAATCGAGGTCTTGTTGTTGCCGCCGGTCTTCTCGAAGCAGCTGAAATCATGCTCTCCGAGGAGGTATCTGCAAGCCTCGTTCATCCGGTCCATGTCGAGCGGATACCTGCACCACCAGGACCATCCGCTGACGAAAGGATCCTTGCCCTGATGGATGAAGTAATGGTACTCCCTGCTGACTGCACTGTAGCGGGCGTGCCAGTCCTGGCTGAACGATCCGTCCTCGGGGCGAGGTATCACGGGCGCAGGGACGAGCTCATGTACCACTATTTTCAGGGGCAGAATGGCATTTAGTTTGTAGGCAAGTTGCTCCGGCTCCATAGGAAGCTTTTCCTCAACGTCGAAGTGAAGTACGTAGTTGACCGCGTTCACGCCCGTATCCGTCCTTCCCGCACCGGTGACGGAAATGCTTGTCCCAAGGAGAGTTGAGAGGCATCTCTCGACCTCGCCCTGGACGGTGACGGCGCTCGGCTGAATCTGCCAGCCGCAGTATGCTGAACCGTCGTATGAGAGCCTGATGATATATCGCATAATTTACTAAATTTGCTGACTTTTTTAGATTTGCAAAAATACCAAAAATATAGATAAATGGACAGCGTCAACATCAAAGAATTGAATGACAGGATCCAGCAGGAAAGCTCTTTCGTGGACCTGCTTACGATGGAGATGAACAAGGTCATCGTCGGCCAGAAATCTCTCATCGAGAACCTCATGATCGGTCTGCTCGCCAACGGCCACATCCTTCTCGAAGGTGTTCCTGGTCTTGCGAAGACATTGGCTATCAATACTCTCGCTTCTGCAGTGGATGCGAAGTTCAGCCGTATACAGTTCACCCCTGACCTCCTTCCAGCGGACCTCATCGGTACCATGATCTACTCCCAGAAGTCGGAGACCTTCCAGATCAAGAAGGGTCCGGTCTTCGCGAACTTCGTGCTCGCGGATGAGATCAACCGTTCCCCTGCGAAGGTGCAGTCAGCACTCCTCGAGGCCATGCAGGAGCGTCAGGTCACCATCGGTGACGAGACCTTCAAGCTTCCTGAGCCATTCCTCGTGATGGCTACCCAGAACCCTATCGAGCAGGAGGGTACATATCCTCTTCCAGAGGCCCAGATGGACCGTTTCATGCTCAAGGTCGTGGTGACTTATCCTAAGAAGGAGGAGGAGAAGCTCATCGTCAGGATGAACAATACCGGAGAGTTCCCTAAGGCGAACGCCATACTCAAGCCGGAGGACATCGTCCGTGCCCGCAAGCTCGTGCGTGAGGTCTACATGGACGAGAAGATCGAGCGCTACATCGTGGATATCGTGTTCGCGACCAGAACTCCTGAGGAGTATGGTCTCGGCAAGCTCAAGAATCTCATCTCATACGGTGCGTCTCCACGTGCCAGCATCTCGCTCTCGATGGCAGCAAAGGCTTATGCCTTCATCAAGAGGCGCGGCTATGTGATTCCGGAGGATGTACGTGCGGTGTGCAACGAGGTGCTTCGCCACAGGATAGGTCTCACCTACGAGGCTGAGGCTGAGAACGTGACCACGGAGCAGATCATTGCCGAAATAATCAATGCGGTCGAGGATCCTTAATAGATGAACGGACAGACAACAAACGACCTGCTGAAGAAGGTCAGGAAGATAGAGATCAGGACCAGGGCGCTCTCGCACCAGGTCTTCGCCGGAGAGTACCACTCCGCCTTCAAGGGCAAGGGTATGACCTTCAGCGAGGTGAGAGAGTACCAGTGGGGGGATGACGTGCGCAATATGGACTGGAACGTCACCGCGCGTCTGAGTGCTCCTTACGTCAAGGTCTTCGAGGAGGAGAGGGAGATGACCGTGATGCTGCTGATAGACGTCAGCCGCTCGGGTCTCTTCGGAACCACCTCCCAGAACAAGCGCGACCTCATCGCCGAGATTGCCGCGGTGCTCTCTTTCTCCGCCATCATCAACAACGATAAGGTCGGTGCCTTGCTGTTCAGCGACAAGGTCGAGAAGTTCATACCGCCGAAGAAGGGCCGCAGCCATCTCCTGCACATCATCCGCGAGGTCGTGGAGTACACTCCCGAGTCCGACGGAACCGATGTCGGTGAGGCTCTGAGGTACCTTACGAACGCGATCAAGAAGAAGTGCACGGCCTTCGTGCTCTCTGACCTGATCGACGTCGATTCGGAGTGCACTCCAAAGTATGAGGATGCGCTGAAGGTGGCCGTGAACAGGCACGACATCTCCATGATCGAGGTCTATGACCCGAGGGAGAGGGAGATTCCTGACGTCGGTCTGGTGAACGTGAAGGATTCCGAGACCGGACGCACGGCCTGGGTCAACACTTCGTCGGCGAAGATGAGAAGAAGCTATGCCCAGTGGTTCGATGACGTCGACAAGGCGACTTCGAAGATGCTGATGAAATACAGCATAGACAGCGTCAAGATCGCTACGGACCAGGACTATGTCAAGGGTCTGATGACATTTTTTCAGAAACGATAGATGAAAAGCTTTATCAAGATATTTGCGGTGCTCCTGTGCCTGCCGACCATGCTTTTCGCGCGCGACCGCGAGAAGAGCGTAGCCGACGGTGCGTTCCTCAGACCTTTGCAGCAGAGGGATTCGGTGCTGATCGCAGACCAGCTCAGATATGGCGTTCGACTGAACAACGTCCCTAAGGGCACGAGGCTGCTCCTCCCGGATTGGAAGGACACCCTCAGCAGGAACGTCGAGGTCGTGAGGCCATGGCAGATGGACACGGTCAGCGTGCACAAGCAGGGGAAGGGCATGCCGGAAACCATGGACCTGGAGGCCTACATGGTCATCACCTCCTTCGAGGAGGGATTGCACGACCTTCCGGGCATCTTCATGGTGAGATGGGCTCCGGACGGTGTCGTGGATACGCTGACCTACTCGGCGAACCAGCTCGTGGTGACCACCATTCCGGTGGATACCGCGACCTTCGTGGTGCATGAGATCAAGGATCAGGTACGCTATCCTGTCACCTTCAGGGAGGTGCTCCCATATATTCTCGCGGCACTCCTCATCGGCGGACTCATTGCCCTTGCGGCATGGCTGATCATACGCCAGCGCAGGACGAGGGCCGGGGAGGAAGCAGCACGCAAGGAGCCTGCCCACATCGTGGCACGGCGAGAAATCCACAAGTGGCATGGTGACAAGTCCTGGGAGCCTTCGCAGCAGAAGGCCTTCTATTCTGGCGTCACCGATGCACTTCGCGGATATATCGACGCCCGTTACGGCATCTCGGCGATGGAGATGACTACTCAGGAGCTTTTCGATGCCATCAAGGGTACCGATGTCCCTGACGATCTGAAGGCTCCGCTCAAGGAACTCTTCGAGAGGGCCGACTTCGTGAAGTTCGCCAAGCATGCGGCTGACCGCGAGGAGAATTCCGGAGTCATCCCGCTCGCAGTGCGTTTCGTGACCTCTACCTACCAGGTGGAAGTCGAGGACGAGGCTGCCGCGGGGAAGAATGAACATGTAAACTAAGGAGGAAGACAAATGTTTTTCGAATATCCCGGTCTGCTCTGGTTGGAGGTGATTCCGCTGCTTCTGGTGGCGCATTATCTCTATCTCGAGCTATGCGGCAGGAAGCCTCACATGAGGGTTTCCACCATAGTGCCGTGGAAGAAGACCGATACTTCCCTGATGGCGGCGA
The DNA here is from genome assembly GCA_024402115.1 of Bacteroidales bacterium. Next base: position 27,044 of record JAKSJQ010000012.1, read on the forward strand.
CCAGGCATCTGCCATTCGTCCTGAAGACGGCTGCGATCGCTCTGATCATAGTCGCCATCGCCCGTCCGCGCTCTTCCGAGGAGCTCGAGAGGATAGATACGGAGGGAATCGACATCGTACTCGCGATGGACGTTTCGTCGAGTATGCTCGCACGCGATTTCAAGCCTGACCGCCTGAGTGCGGCGAAGGACATCGCAATCGAGTTCATCTCGCAGCGTCCTTACGACAGGATGGGAATAGTCGTTTTCGCAGGCGAGAGCTATACCCAGTGTCCTCTCACCACTGACCGTGCGACCCTCATCAACATGATGAAGGAAGTGCAGACTGACCTCATCGAGGATGGTACCGCGATCGGAAACGGACTCGCGACAGCCGTAGCCAGGATGAAGGATTCGGACGCCAAGAGCCGAGTCGTGATCCTGCTCACCGACGGTGTGAACAACATGGGCGAGATCACCCCGCAGACCGCAGCTGAGATTGCTCAGACCTACGGAATCAGGGTGTACACCATTGGCGTGGGTGCCAGAGGTACCGCGCCATATCCGGTCATGACCCCTTGGGGACCGGATGTACAGAACATAGAAGTCGAGATCGACGAGGAACTTCTCCAGGGCATCGCGGATGCGACCGGCGGAAAGTACTTCAGGGCTACGGACAATACGAAGCTCGCGGAGATCTACGGCGAGATTAACAAGATGGAGAAGGCGAAGACCACCGTGGACAGTTTCCCTATCTACAAGGAACTCTTCACTAGGTATGCGGTAGCGGCGCTCATCTGCCTGCTGCTGGCGCTCGGATTCGACCTTTTCCTCAGAAGATTGCCATAGGAGGGAAGAGATATGTTGAATTTTGCACAAGCTGATTTTCTTCTCCTGATACTGCTCATCCCGGTATTCTTCATCGTGTATGCGCTGATGCGCAGGCTTCGCGGCAGGCGTCTTGCGAAGTTCGGCGATCCTGAGCAGGTCAGCAGGCTCATGCCGTCCGTCTCTTCGGCGAAGGGATGGGTGAGGCTGAGCATCTTCTCGCTCGCGTTCTTCTTCTTCGTGATCGGTCTCTCACGTCCGCAGATCGGAGCCAAGCTCAAGGAACACAAGACCAAGGGTGTCGAGATCATGATATGTCTCGACGTGTCGAATTCCATGCTGGCCGAGGACTATTCTCCTAACCGACTCGACAGGGCGAAGCTGGCACTCTCGCGTCTTGTGGACAGGCTCAGCGGTGACCGTATCGGTCTCATCGTCTTTGCCGGAGAGCCTTTCGTGCAGCTGCCGATCACCACTGACTACGTGTCGGCGAAGATGTTCATGGGAACCACATCCACCGAGTCCGTGCCTGTCCAGGGTACAGCGCTGGGAGCGGCCATCAATACCGCGATACGCAGCTTCAGCGCCCAGAGCGAGAAGAGCCGCGCTATCATCGTCATCACCGACGGAGAGAACCATGAGGACGACCCTGTCGCGGCAGCGGCCCAGGCGGCGGAACTCGGAATCAGGGTGTTCACGATCGGTATCGGCTCCCCTGAAGGAAAGCCTATCCCGATGAACGGCGAGCTTCTCCGGGACAGGAACGGAGACATAGTCGTGACCAGGCTCGAGGAGGATATCCTCATGCAGGTCGCCCAGGCCGGAAACGGTGCCTACGTGCGCGCCGGCAACAGTGAGTTCGGACTTCAGCCTATAGTCGACAGCATCAAGAAGATGGATGCGGAAGAGTTCAATTCCATCATCTTCGAGGAGTTCGACGAACAGTATATGTATTTCTTCGCCATCGCTCTCGTCCTCTTTGTGCTCGAGATGCTGATAGGTGAGAGGAAGCACAGAAGGAATCTTTTTGATTGAGTATGAGATTGTACAGACACATATTTGCCCTCGTGGCGGCTTCATGCATGAGCCTCAGCGCAATGGCGCAGGCGGACAGGCATGAGGTGCGTCAGGGTAACCGTGACTTCCGCAAGGAGAACTACAAGGCTGCGGACGTGGATTACAGGAAGGCCATCCTTCGTGACTCCACCTCATTTGCCGCCAACTATAACCTTGCGAACACGCTCTACAAGATGGCAGGCGGTCAGCAGGCGCAGGGCGGAATGGAAGAGGCGGACAAGTATTATAAGGCAGTCGAGGGACAGGCTTCGGTCTCTGCCTACGGTGCTGACTATTGGTTCAACGTCGGCGATGCTGCTCTGGCATCGAAGAATTATCAGCAGGCGGTGGATGCTTTCAAGAAATCGCTTCTGATGCGTCCGGAGGATATCGACGCGAAGGAGAACTACATCTACGCAAAGAAGATGCTCGAGGACCAGCAGCAGAACGGCGGCGGTGGCGACAATGACCAGAATCAGGATCAGAATCAGGATCAGAACCAAGACCAGAACCAGGACCAGAACGACAATCAGAATGATCAGAACCAGGACCAGAATCAGGATCAGAATGGCGATGGTGACCAGGATAAGAACGACCAGAACAAGGACGACAACGACGGTCAGAATGATCAGAACAATCAGAACGACCAGGATAGGCCACAGCAGCAACAACCTCAGCAGCAGGGTATAAGCCCTCAGCAGGCACAGCAGATGCTCCAGGCCATCCAGGCTAAGGAGAAGGAGACTCAGGACAAGGTCAACAAGGAGAAGGCCGCTGTCCTCAAGTCAAGGCAGAAAGAGAAGAATTGGTAAGATGATGAAGAGAATCCTATTCATATTGGCGGCGCTTCTGCCGCTTTCGGCATTTGCGCAGGACATCAAGGTCAGTGCGCCGAACCTCGTGGCTGCGGACGAGCAGTTCAAGATCACCTTCTCGATAGAAGGCGATGGTAAGCCGTCCGACTTCAACTGGAACAGCGGCAACGATTTCCAGCTTGTGTGGGGACCTCAGAAAGGCTTCTCCTCATCTACCAGCATAGTGAACGGAAAGGTAAGCTCTTCGAGCACGAGCACATACACCTATATCCTCATGCCTAAGGCGGCGGGCAAGTTCACCCTTCCTGCGGCTACCGCCAAGGTCAAGGGAAACACCATCAGCTCGTCACCGATTACCCTCGAGGTAGTTTCCGGTGGTGCGGCAGCTGGTGCGCAGCAGGGCGGGCAGCAGTCTTCGCAGCCTCAGCAGAATCAGGCCCAGGTAGGTCAGGTCAGCGGTGAGGACCTCTACATGAGGCTCATGCTCAGCAGCAACAATGCGGTCGTAGGACAGCCTGTGACTGCGACCATCAAGCTCTTCCAGAGAGTGGATATCGCCGGTTTCGACGATGCGAAGTTCCCTTCTTTCAACGGATTCTGGAGCCAGGACGTCACACCTCAGGGCGACATCCACTTCACCAGGGAGAAGGTCGGTGACCAGATATACAATACTGCAGTCATCAGGCGCTATGTGATCATCCCTCAGATGGCAGGTGACCTTACCATCGATCCATCGGAACTCGTGTGCAGGATATACCAGAAGGTTCCGAGCCGTGGCAACAGCATCTTCGACGGATTCTTCGATGACTATACTACCATCCGCAAGCGTATCACCACACCTGCCACAAGGCTCCATGTGACTGCTCTTCCGGGCGGTGCTCCGGCATCATTCGGCGGTGGAGTGGGTGAGTTTAACATCAGCGCGAAGCTCAACAAGGACTCGTTCTCGACCCACGAGGCTGGCTCTCTCATCGTGACTGTCAGCGGACGCGGAAACGTCGCTCTTCTCGAGGCTCCGAAGATCAATTTCCCTCCTGACTTCGAGGTATATGACACCAAGGTGACAGAGAATGTGGACAAGGCTTCAGGCAGCACTACCGGCAGCAAGACCTACGAGTATCCGTTCATCCCTCGCAGCCATGGAGATTTCGAGATTGAGCCGATCCAGTACTCGTACTACGACATCAGCAAGGGCAAGTATGTGACCCTCGAGACCGAGGCCATCCCATTCACCGTGCTTCGTGGAAACGACAGTGACGCGACTTCGGGCTCCGCTCAGGGCGTGGTCGTCCCAGGCGTGGCGAAGAAGGGCGTGAAGAACCTAGGCGAGGATATACGATATATCAATACCAAGAAGCCTTCTCTCAGCGCGAAGGGCGATTTCTTTGCAGGATCAGGACTCTTCTGGACCCTCATGGCGCTTCTTGCCGCTGCGGCTGCGGCGACGTGGGCTGTTCTCAGGAGCATGTACTCTAGACGCGCAGACGTCGTCGGAACGAAGACCAGAAAGGCTACCAAGATGGCTATGAAGCGTCTCAAGCTTACTGAGACCTTCCTCCAGCAGAACCTCTATACCGCCTTCTACGAGGAACTCCACAAGGCGCTCCTCGGATTCGTATCCGACAAGCTCAACATGCCGGCTACTGACCTCTCGAAGGACAATATCGCGGAGAGGCTTACCGCTGGCGGAGCAGATGCAGCGACCGTCGCATCCTTCATCGAGGTGCTCGATGCATGCGAATACGCACGCTATGCTCCTGACGCAGGTCATGACGCAATGCAGGCACATTACCAGAAGGCCATCGACACCATTTCCTCAATTGATTCCAGCATGAAGAAGAACAATACGCCGAAGGGCACCATGGCAGTTATCATCGCCATGCTCATGATGCTTCCTCTTTCTGCCTCAGCGCAGCAGTCAGACTATATCGAGACTCAGTGGGAGAATGCTGCAAGAGCATACGCGGAAGGCAGGTGGACAGAGGCTCTCGAAGGATGGCATGCCATCGACGAGGCCGGACTCCAGTCTCCTGAACTCTACTACAACATAGGAAATGCCTGGTATAAGTCAGAATCCTATGCGAAGGCGATACTCTACTACGAGAGGGCGCTCAAGCTCGATCCTTCATATTCAGACGCAAGGTACAATCTCGAAGTAGCCAAGGCTTTCGTGCAGGACGATATCGAGCCTGTTCCGGAGTTCGTGCTCAAGACATGGTGGAGAAAGCTCTGCTACGTCACCGATTCTACTGCGTGGGCAGTGCTGGCGATACTCTTCTTCGCACTCACCCTCGCGATGGTGCTCCTCTTCCTCCTTGCACCTGCATCAGCAGGCAAGAAGGTGGGATTCTTCACCGGTATCGCAGCTCTTCTTCTCACTTTCATGGCCCTGAATTTCTCCATACAGCAGAAGCACGACTGGTTCAAGGCGGACAGCGCCATCGTGATGAGGCCGGTTGCTCCTGTCAAGAGCTCTCCTTCTTCGGAGTCGTCATCGGACCTCTTCGTACTCCATGAGGGTACAAAGGTTCAGATACTCGACAATGTCGCAGAGTGGACGAATATCGAGCTCGCAGACGGACGTCAGGGTTGGATAAGGACCGAGAGCCTGGAGGTTATCTAAGATCTTTCAGCTTGCGCCTGCCGGCCCATCCGAAGACGACCAGCCTGTCGAAGGTCGCGAGGAGACCTGGGAGAACCAGGAGGATGAGCACCAGGGCTACGAATGCACCGACCGAGATACATCCGACGATTGCGGAGATCGTAGGGTCATTGACCAGCAGCGACATCACTCCTGGAGCTACGACCATGATCAGACCGGAGGTCATGATCGTGTTGATCGAACCCTTGTAAGCCTCCTTCATGGACTCATGGATGTCGAGAGTCTTCCTCTTTTCCTTGTAGTAGTTGGTGTAGAGTATGCCGTAGTCTATGGTCGCTCCCATGAGTATGCTCTGGGAAATCAGATATGCGAGATAGAGCATGGTGTTGCCGCCGAAGCCGCTGAAAATCACGTTCACGAATACGCTGGTCATCACTGTCATCACCAGTATGATTGGGACGATGAGCGACTGGAAGGTGAAGGCTACGATGAGGAAGATCGAGATGATGGTGAGCCAGGTCACGAGGTTCATCTCGTTCCTGAAGTTGTTCTTCATCTCGTCGAACATCACTGATTCTCCGACCATGAAATGCTCCTTCGTGAGGATGTCAGATCCGTATCGGTCAATCTTCTCGATGAAATCATAGGTGGCTGGGGACTCGTCAGGAAGATTCGCGAACACGACTGCGATCGAGTGGTCCTTGTTCTTCATCATGCCCACGCCTTCCTCAATGACTCCGTTCATCTGCTCGAAGCCGCTTCGGGTCTCTTCGTCGACGAATACTGAGAAAGCATCATTGTTGATGATAGCCTCCGAGAGGAAGTCTATGATGTCCTTAATGCTCATCTTCCACTGCTCGTCATACTGCTTGACGCTGCCGTAATATGTGTAGAGCATCTTCACGAGGTCAGGATCGATTTCTTCGCCGAGCTCCTTGAAGTTGTTCGCCATCTGGGTCGCCGTGTAGGTCTTACCGGAGTACATCATGTTGGTGAACATCTCCTGACGAATCTCGTCCGGACTCTTCTTCTTTACCGGCTTTGCCTTGCGCACAGGGACAGGAGCCACTTCAGGCATGTCCTTTATCGCGGCGACCGTGATGCTGCTGTCCGTCGCTACGAGCTCAGGAACCGTCTCATGCTCTTCCGCCTGAACTTCTGCCACGGTGGTTGTTTCAACCGGTGCTTCTATCACAGGAGGGAACATCAGGTTCTTCACGGCAGCCTCATCCATGTCATCGACTCCAAGCTTGCGCATCATTCCTGCGATGTCTCCGGCGGAGAGCTTCGCATCTGAATTCGCGGAATCCATCACGCTTATCCTGGACCTCAGCTCGTTCTTCTGGCCTTCGCTGACCATTGACTGGAGTGCCTTGCGGTTGAAGAGGTCGTCGTTGAGGAAGTGGACGTATTCGATAGGGGTCATCGACTTGCTCTTGCTGAAGGAGAATACCATCCTGGTCTGGGTAGGCGTCGATCCTACGAACTTGCTCATCGCCTGAGCCGCGAGCTTGGAGTTCAGCATCGTCGTGTCGACAAGAGTCAGGATGTCTGCCGAAAGCTCGTCGTTTCTGCTCTCGTGGAACTTCCTGACGAACTCGATTATCGATATCTCTCCGCTGTTCTTTACGACTGGAATCACGATCTCCACAGGCTTCTCTTCCTGTTTTTCGGCCTCCTTCTTGGTCTCTGCAGGACGGCTTTCCTCCTTGCTTGCAAGCTCGGCTGAAGGGATGGCGTCTTCAGTCTCCGCGAAGAATTTCTCCTCTTCCTCGAGCATGCCGGCAAAGTCCATTCCCGTGAGGTCATTGAGGAGATTGACCTTCTCCTTCATACTGTCGTCTATCATGCTGGAGATGAGATGATTGTTCAGACAGTGCTCGGTGATGAACTCGGCGAGCTCAGGGAATCCTATGCTCAGCTCATCGTCTCCACTCTCCTTCATGTAATATGCGATGCGGAGGGTCTCCGAAGAAAGGAGATCAAGCGCAGGAATGTCTGCCATGTCCGGAGCCATTGCGCCCGGTGCACCTTCGAGATCCTTTGCCATGTCCATCATTGCGTCGACCATCTCGTCAGCGGTGTACTCCTTGAGAAGGATGGTGGGGTAGGAGAAGATGGACTCCACACCGTCGATGGTGCGTATGCTGTCAGCAAGTTCGTTGACCAGGCCCTCGTCCGCATTGTCATAGAGCATCACGACTGTGTTCTTGCGAGGGAATACCTCGTCGATGCGCGACTGACCGTTGGTCGAGAAACGGATGGTGGTCTTGTGGTGCAGGAATGCCGAACCCACGAAAAGGGCAAGGAACATCACTACGAGAGGAATCCTGAACCTTCCGCTGATCCTTCCCAACAGTCCGGTAGGGATGCGGAAGCCCTTCTTCTCTGTTGCTTCCACAAGCTTGCGGAAGATCAATATCAAGGCCGGAAGTGCAGTGAACGAGCAGATAAGGCTGAATACGACACCCTTTGCGAGCACTATGCCCATGTCCATACCTATCTTCAGCCTCATGAAGCAGAGCATGAGCAGGCCGACTATGGTCGTGGTGGCGCTGCTCAGGATTGCGGTAGCGGCCTTAGGAATGGCAGAATTCAGTGCTTCGACAGGCTCCATGCCGTTTCTGCGCTCCTGACGGTAGCGATTCATCATCACTATCGAATAGTCCAGGGACAGCACGAGCTGGAGTATGGCAACGATGTAGTTGGTCGTGATAGATACGCTCGGAAGGAAGAAGTTTGTGCCGACATTGAGCAATATGCCCATGCCGGTGGAACCCATGAAGAGCACAGGCTCTATCCACGACTCGCACATCAGGAAAAGGATGATCAGGATCAGCATCGCTGCGATGACCATCACCGAGGCCGGCGGAGTCGCTCCGTCCTGGCTGGTCTCAACGACCGTCTCCCTGCCCATGTCGCTGCGGATCTTCGCGCCGAGCGCCTTCTGGTCCACCTCCTTCGGCACGGTCAGTTCGAACAGCGTGTGCTGCCCGTCCCAGCTGGTCCTGTAGGAGACGGCCTCGACGTCCGGGTAACTGCCGAGCTTGGCGGCAATCTCCTTCTTCTCGGGTTCAGTATGTGCTCCGAACATCGCTCTGATGTCGGCTCCGTCGATTTCCGAACGTCCGAACTCGTTCTTGAGCACGTCTATTCCGTGCTTCATCGGAGAGTCGTCCGGAAGATATTTGGTCATGTCGCTGTTGACGTTCACAAATGGAATGAGTGCAGCGCATGCTATGGAGAGCAAGGCTGTAAGGATCAGCGACGTGTAATAGTTTCGTATGGTAAGTTTCATTCTCTATCCTGTAAGGATGTGCAAAGTTACCTAATTATTTTTATATTTGTAGGACAGTACTAAACCCCCAGGTTACTATGAGATTTAAACCAACTGAATACCAGCTCATCAATGTGGGTACCGGAAGGGTGCTCCAGGATGAGGGATGGACACTTGCAGATCCGGAAGCTCCGGCTCCGTCTCTCGTCAGGGCTGTATACGAAACAAAGCAGTTCACTCCAAGAGAAGACCTCGACGGTCTTTACAGATATGCCAACTGGCTTCCGATCAGCCGTACGCTGAAGAACTCGCACGCCCCTGTGACCTACAAGAGCAGGAAGCTCGCGAAGCTCCTCGACATGGACAACCTCTACATCACCTTCTCCGGATACAATCCTAAGATCGGTGCAGGCATGAGCACCTGCTCATTCAAGGAGACCGAGGCCTACTCCGTATGCGGACGACTCCCTAAGAACAGCGATAAGGTGCTCGTAGTCCAGTCAGCCGGCAACACCGCACGTGCGTTCGCTCAGGTCTGCTCGGACAACAGGATTCCTATCGTGATCTGTATTCCTGAGGACAACAAGCACGATATGTGGTTCCGCAAGAAGCTCAACAAGTGCGTGAAGATCGTGGCTGCTCCTGCAGGCTCAGACTATTTCGACGCAATCGCACTCGGCGAGAAGATCTGTACTGACCCTATGTTCCTCGCGGAGGGTGGCGCAAAGAACGTCGCCCGTCGTGACGGTATGGGAACGACTCTCCTCAGTGCTGTCGAGACCATCGGCCGCATTCCGGATGCATATTTCCAGGCTGTCGGCAGCGGCACAGGTGCCATCGCGGCGTGGGAGAATAACCTCCGACTCATCGAGGACGGTCGTTTCGGCAGCAACAAGATGAAGATATTCGTGTCCCAGAACGCTCCTTTCACCCTCATGTACGATTCATGGAAGGCCGATTCACGTGCCCTCGTTGACTACTCTCCAGAGCAGTCAAGAAGGGATTGTGAGGTCATCCTTGCAAAGGTTCTTTCCAACAGAAAACCACCTTACAGCCTTGCCGGTGGACTCTATGACGTCCTCAAGGATACCGACGGAGACATGTTCACCGTTACCAACGACGAGATCGTACAGTGGATCATCAAGTTCTTCCAGTGCGAGGGCTATGATATCCTCCCTGCAGCGGCAACTGCTGTCGCCAGCGTTGAGAAGGCACTCAAGGAAGGCAAGATCAAGAAGACTGACACAGTCATGATCAATGTCACCGGTGGTGGCATGCTCATCGCAAAGAACGAGGGCTATGTGGAGAAGGAACCTGACCTCGTGCTCAGTCCCGACCTCCCGGCTGACGTTATCGTCAAGAAAGTTAAGGCTCTCTTTTAAACCTTCGTCATAGATACGTGTCAAAAGGTCATTAATACCAAATCACTCTCTATTATGAAACGTTTTATCTTATCTCTCATGGCAGCAGCTGTGATGTTCATCGCCGGTTCTGCCAACGCAAGCGCTCAGGATTTCAACTTTGATCCAGCTCAGATGGCTCAGATGCGTGTTGACCACATGAAGGAGACCCTCAAGATCAACAAGGATCAGGCTACCAAGCTTCTCGACCTCTTCAAGAAGGAGTCAGAGGAAATGATGAAGATGTTCGAAGGCGGCGGAATGCCGGACATGAGCAAGATGCAGGAGAATATGAAGAAGCAGGATGAGGCTGTCAAGAAGATCCTCACCGCTGAGCAGTACAAGAAGTACTCTGACGAGCAGAAGGCTATGCGCGAGCAGTTCGGCGGCGGATTCTAGTAGAATACTGACCTTAAACTTCAATAAGAAAAGCGGGGCGTCATCGGGCGCTCCGCTTTTCTTGTAGATTCTCATGGGGCAATCGGCTCACCGCGGCACCGCTCCTAAAGAGCAAGCTTCTCGGCCTCGGAGCGGGCGATCTTGCCAGTCTCGGTCATCGGAATTGAAGGGACGTAGATGACGTCCTTCGGCACTTCATAATGGTCCAGATGCGAAAAGGCTTTTTTGAGCGTGTCCTCAGCAACGGGAGCGCCGGCGATCAACAGCACAGCGACCTCTCCGAACTTTGGATCCTTGCGCCTTGTGATACAGAACGGCGCAGGCAAGAACGGGCGGAGCCGAGCTTCTATCTTCTCTATCTGCAACTTCACTCCGCCGGAGCATATCACGTTGTCCCTGCGGCCCAGGATACGGAAACGTCCGTCCTTAATCTCTGCAAGGTCGTTGGTCTCAAGGATACCGTCATGTACCAGGGGAGCGTCGATGGTCAGGCAGCCGTCCGGGTTCAGGGCAATGCTGACATTGTCGAAAGGCTCATACCATTCGCTGGCATCGGGTCCGTTCAGTCTTCGCAAGGCAATGTGGGACAAGGTCTCGGTCATCCCGTACGTGCTCCAGATGGCTCCTTCCGAATCCAAGTCGTCGATGGCTTCCTGAAGCTCAGCTGAGATTGCTCCTCCGCCTATGATCAGATGCCTTATCTTCCGAAGAATCTCTCTTTCCCGTGGTTCCTGGAGAGAGCAGAAAAGCTGGGACGGAACCATTGCTGCGAAATCCAGGGTCGTCTCAGTGAGATCGGCCAGCGGATGGTTGGACGGCTCTACCGGAATGAGATTCAGTCTGCGCTCGAGACTGCGTACCACCATCATCTTGCCCGCGATGTACTCCAGAGGGAGACAGAGCAGAGCGTTGTCTCCGGGTACAAGACCGAGGAAATCGCAGGTGATGCGTGCAGAATTCATCATCCAGGCCTTCTCAACCCACATGGGCTTGGGCGTGCCGGTACTTCCGCTGGTGTGGACCAGCAGTCTGGTATCGGGAGATTCCCACTGGGATATGAATTCCTTCAAAGTCATGTTCAATTTTTTCTGAGCCAGAGCTGATGACCTCTGAGCTCCACTCCCTGGTCGATATTGTCTGTATAGAGGAGTCCAGTTCCGAGTCCCTGCGCGAATTCCACCTTCGGGCCATAGGCATGCGCCGCAAGGAGCGCGACATTGCGCAGTCCGACATTGCTCTCCAGCGCAGAGGTTATCCATGAACCTATGCCACGGGCAGCAGCTTGCTCTATCCAATCCATGCTCCCGGAAATACCTCCGTGGAGGGTCGGCTTGATCACTATGTACTGAGGACGTATGCTGTCAAGCAGCGCGACACGCTCTGAGGCATCGTTCACTCCGATGAGTTCCTCGTCCAGGGCGATAGGAACCGGAGTCTGGCTGCAGAGACGGACCATGGCGTCCCACGTGGCATCCTCTCCTTGCTGCCATCTCGCGAGTATGGGCTGCTCGATCGAGTGAATGTTCAGACGAGAGAGCTGGTCCAGCTTTCTGGGCGCGTCTTCGGGAGTGAATCCTCCGTTCGCATCCACGCGCAGCTGCAAGCTGTCGGCAGAAAAACGGGAGCGTATCATGCGGAGCAGCTTCAGCTCGTCCTCCCAGTCTATGGCTCCGATCTTGAGCTTGATGCAGCGGAATCCCATCTCCAGCTTAGCTTCGACCTGAGCCGCCATGTCCTCGAACGGAGCCATCCATATCAGGCCGTTCGCCGGGATGCCTTCCTCTCCGCGTGCGAAGGGAGTGTCGTAGAGCAGAGGATCATGACTGCAGCCATGGAGAGCCGATTCGAGCGCGAAAAGCAGAGCCGGGAAAGGGCGAAGGTACTCGGCGTAGTCCTCGCTTGCAAGAGCCTCGTCGACGAGACGACGCACGGTAGCCGCGTCCGGATATGAACTTCGGTCGCAGGAAAGATCCGGCAGCGGGGCACATTCTCCCAGACCCACACGGCCGGTGGATTCATCCTCCAGTCTGAGTATGAAGATCCTATGCTCGGTGTAGGCTCCTCGGGAAGTCCGTGCGGGCTTCTTGAAGTGCAGGGTGCGCTCTTCGACGTCGATTCGCATGGCCTATGGAATCAGAGGGAACTTTCCCCAATCTGGTTTACGCTTCTCCAAGAATGCGCGTCCTCCTTCCTGAGCTTCGTCGAGCATGTAATAGAGGGCTGTGCAGTCTCCGGCGAGCTGCTGGATTCCTGCTTCTCCGTCGAGTTCGGCGTTGAGGCCCATCTTTATCATGCGCAGCGCGAGCGGCGACAGCTCCATCATGTGCTCCGCCCATGCGATGCACTCCTTCTCCAGCTCGGCAAGAGGTACGACCTTGTTCACCATGCCCATCTGCTCCGCTTCTGCGGCGGTGTACTGACGGCACATGAACCAGATCTCGCGAGCCTTCTTCTGACCCACTATGCGGGCAAGGTAAGATGCTCCGAAACCGGCATCGAATGAACCGACCTTAGGACCTGTCTGACCGAAGCGCGCGTTCTCCGCAGCGATGGTGAGGTCGCACACAAGGTGCAGCACATGGCCGCCTCCGATGGCATATCCGTTCACCATGGCGATCACCGGCTTCGGCAGCCTTCGAATCTGCATCTGCACGTCCAGCACCGACAAGCGCGGGGTGCCTTCCTCGTCGATGTATCCGCCTCGTCCCTTCACGTTCATGTCTCCTCCGGAGCAGAATGCCTGGGTACGGAGCCATTCCTCCTCGCTCTGACCCGGAAGACGCGGTGTCTCGGCACCGGTCAGCAGCACCACGCGGATGTGCTGAGCCTCGCGTATGATGCTGAAGGCCTGCGACAGCTCTGCGGTCGTAAGAGGGGTGAAGGCATTTCTATATCTGTGACGGTTGATGGTAACCTTTGCGATTCCGTTGTACTCCTCGAGGATGATCTCCTTGAAGGGATGCATTATTGTCCACATACGATATACTTGTATAAGCGTTTATATTCATTTTCGTCAGTTTCTGCCGAAGTGCTCACTTCGAGCAGGAGCGGCCTTTCGGACACGTCGTTCACAAGCCATTTCAGGCCGTCCTCAAGGCTGGCGCTGTCCGTGGCGTGTCGGTAGCCGAGCCTGTGCTCCTCGCAGGCGCCGCGTGCCGAGGTGTCATGACCTCCTGATATCATCGTGTCGCGAACCGGGCTCTTTCCGAGGCCGTCCAGAGTGCGGAAGATGGCACCCTGACCGTTGTTGAGCAAGAGAATTCGAAGATTTCCTCCAAGCTGCTGCCAGAGGGCGTTCTGGTCATAGAAGAAGCTGAGGTCTCCGATCACGCAATAGACGCGACGGTTCTGGTCTGCGAGAGATGCTCCGGCTGCGACGCTGAGCGAGCCCTCGATTCCGTTAAGACCTCTGTTGCATTGACAGTATCCTTCTGCATATAGGGCGGCAAGGCGGACGGACATGCTGTTGGCATAATACATCAAGGCTCCTTCCCTGCGCGCTTGCTCCTCGAAACGGCTTACTGCCATCAGCTGGGAGTAGGCAGGAGTAAATTCTGCCTGACGTGTGGCGACGTCCTGGCGCAGTCCGTTCCACAGATTGATGAATTCGTCTTTGGCCTCGTCGGAAGGCTGTTCTGCAAGGCTCTGGAGCACATCCTGGGCGGTGGCGTGAATGAGCCAGTCCGTGTGCTGGGAGATGTCCCTGAGTCGTGCATCTTCGCTGACTAGGATCTGCACGGTCTCCGCAGGCAATGCGCGAAGGAACTTGCGTAGACGCTTGCTGACGGTATGGCCACCCACGAAGAGTACCCAATCCGGGCGGTATGATTCAGCGCTGGCGTCCTGTGTCGCGAGTATCTGGTCCGTGTATGAGGCCGGCAGGCCTTCCATCGAAATTGGTTCAGACAGGACCACGGCCTTCGTAAGGAGCGCGGTGATGCTTTCGGCAGCCATTGCGCTTTCCGGCGGCAGCTGTCCCATCACGACCATAGGGCGGCGTGAAGTCTTGTAAGAACTCATGATCGCATTTCGGACGCACTCGTCACCCCAGCTTCCCCAATGAACCATCCTTTCATCAGGAAGTTCCTCGACGGTGAACTCGAAAAGCGGTTCAGAAAGGGGCACGTTGATGTGGACGGACGGATGGTCCGGGAGCATGTTCATGAGGATGGCCTCGTTCACCAGGCGGTTGCAGTGCCAGGCCTGGGTGGCGTCTTCTCCTACCTCCGGCAGTGAAACTGAAATCGCAGCGAAACTTCCAAGCGCCTGAGGCTGCGGTATGGTCTGGCCGTCCAGCTGATCCACCCATTCTGCGGGCCTGTCAGCGCTTATCACTATGATGCCCTGATGCTGGTAGCTGGCTTCCGCGACGGCGGGAAGCAGGTTGAGCAGGGCTGAGCCGCTCGTCACGCAGACTGCCACAGGGGACTTGCACTGCTGCCTAAGTCCCAGGGCCACGAAGCCTGCTGAGCGTTCGTCCGTCGCAGGGTGGCATATCAGCGCGTCGCACTGGCTGAAATTGTGGACCAGAGCTGCGTTCCTGCTGCCAGGGCACACTACCACATGGCGCACTCCGTGCTTGACGAGCAAGGCGGTGAGTATGTTTACGTTCTTCTTATTGCAATACATTCTGGATGGTCTTCATTTTTGATTCTGTTTCGATCCATTCCGACTGGCACTCGCTTCCCGGCATGATTCCGCCTCCGGCGTAGAGCACGGCGTCGGTCCCGTTCTCCGAAGACGAAAGCTCCGCGCAGCGCAGGGATACGTACAGGTGTGTCTCTCCCTGGATGTCCACCGGACCTGCGAAGCCGCTGTAGTAGCGTCTGTCCAGTCCTTCGTGCTCCGAAATGAAGTTCGTCGCCTCAAGTTTCGGCATTCCGCATACTGCCGGGGTAGGGTGGAGCTGCTGTATGAGCTTTCCCAGTGTGAGTCCCTGTGCCAGGTGGAATCGGAAATCGCTGCGCAGATGGACGAGGTTCCCGGCGCGCATGGTGACCGGACCGTCCTTCAGCACGTCCGGACTTGCGTTGGCGAGTATGTTCTCTATGTACTCTTCGACCACGTGCTGCTCCTGCTTGTTCTTTTCGCTCCAGTCCAGATGTCCTTCCTGGAAAGGCATCGTTCCGGCGAGCGCGACGGTGTGCAGGCTTCGGCCCTTGCCGTCCAGAAGGATCTCCGGCGATGCTATGAGCCATGTGCCCGAAAGAGGTGTTGAGAAGAGCATGACCATGAGCCTCGGATACAGGTGGCATGCGCGTTCGAAGAGTATGCGCATGGACATGGGGTCATCCAGGTTCTGCGGCACTCTCATCGTCATCTTCTTGTTGCGTGCCAGCACCAGCTTGAGGCATTCTCCGCTCTCCACTGCGCCATGGAAGGCTTCGAAGGCCGAAACATACTGCTGGCTCGGAATGGTCGAGCTCTGCAGGTCGGAGTCGCTTGTCTGCACGATGCTGGGAGTCAGCCTGCGTGTGGTGGTGCTGTCCGGCTGGATCAGCAAGGCCGGAGTGTCCGCGGACCTGCTGAAGGGAACGAGGACGAAGCCCGGAAGGTCTCCGAGCGTGTCCAGACTCTCAAGTATCAAGGGAGCCTGCTCCGACTCCATCAGGGTGTAGGTGTCGGCATAGGGTAAGCGGTAGAATGCGTAGGAGAGCGTTGACATGGCTAGAGCGGTTTCACGAAATTGGTGACGGTGACCGTGCTGACCAGACGTCCGTCCTCATTGCTGACGTCCACCCTCCATACATGGGTCTGTCCTCCTTTGTGGATCAGTTTTCCGAGCGCAGTGACGGTCTCTCCCTCCTTTGCGGAGTGCACATGGTTGGCGTTTACGTTGATTCCGACGCACTTGCAGTCAGGACATAGCGCAACTGAACCCACGCCGGCAAGGGTCTCGGCCAGGGCAAGTATCGCTCCGCCGCTGAGATAGCCGAACGGCTGGGTTACACGTTTGTCCACATGGAGCCTGCCCATGCAGCTGTCAGGTTCCGGGGTCGAAATGAATTCCATGCCGACTGTGTGCTCGAATCCCTGACTCTTCCGTATGCGTTCGTTGATAAGGTCTATGTTCATCGGATATTACCGCATTTTAATACATTACGCTAATATAGTCAATTTTTCAGTATCTTTACCAGCTATTATTTCAATAACCATGAAAGGACCTCAAACCGAAAAGATCAGGGCATTGTTCGATTCCATCGCAAAGGACTACGACAAGCTCAACCATATACTTTCCCTCGGAGTGGACAAGACCTGGCGTAAGCGCGCCATAAAGCTCATCGCGGAGGATCGTCCCCAGCAGATACTGGACGTCGCCTGCGGTACGGGAGATTTCAGCATAGAGATTGCGGAGCATACGAATCCGGAGACCATAGTCACCGGTCTTGACCTTTCTTCCGGCATGCTGGAGGTCATGGACCGCAAGGTCGCAGAGGCGGGCCTTTCCGAGCGAATCTTCACCCAGCAGGGCAACTCTGAGGCAATGGATTTTGCCGCCGATTCCTTCGACAGGGTCACGATAGCCTTCGGCATACGTAATTTCGAGAACAGGGAAGTGGCACTCAAGGAGATACTCCGCGTGCTGAAGCCTGGTGGAAGGCTCGTCATCCTGGAGCTCTCAGTGCCTTCGAATGCTGTCCTCAGGTGGTGCTACAAGCTTTATTTCATGAAGGTCCTTCCGTGGATCGGAGGCGCCGTTTCGGGAGAGAAGGCTGCTTACAGCTATCTTCCAGCTTCGGTTATCAAGTTCCCTGGCAAGGAGGAGTGGATGTCCATAATGAGTTCCTGCGGATATCGAGATGTAAGGCACAAGGCCTTCACTTTCGGAATCTGCCGCATGTATACGGGAGAGAAGTAAGATGACAGTAAAGTCCTGCCTGAAATCGATGCGCCTGCGCACCCTGCCTCTGTCACTCGCAGGGATCATAGCGGGCATCAGCCTGGCGTCAGCATGCGGTCCTCTGGATGTTCCGACCGTGACCGCTCTCGTACTCACCACTGTCTTCCTCCAGATACTTTCGAACCTGTCAAACGAGCTGGGTGATACGCTGCACGGCACTGATACGGAGGAGCGTGCAGGCATGCACTATTCTCTGCAGGATGGTGAGATGACAATTCCGCAGATGAAGAGGCTCATAGCCGTGATTGCCGCATTGTGCTGCATAAGCGGCCTTGCCATGATATATTTCAGCTTCGGAACGCTGCTTGCATTCCAGCCTGCGGCCCTCATTCTTCTGGGTGCCGCTGCAATATGGGCTGCGATGCACTACACCTTGGGAAAGAACCCTTACGGTTACAGGGGATTGGGCGATATCTTCGTGTTCATCTTCTTCGGCCTTGTCGCCACTCTCGGCGCCGCCTATGTCTGCTCCCACAGCTTTTCTCCGATGTGGCTGCTTCCTGCTGCCGCATTCGGCCTCTGGAGCGTAGGCGTGCTGAACGTTAACAATATCAGGGATATGATTACGGATGCCGCCACGAGGACGACGGTCGCGATCAGACTGGGTGCCAGGAATGCACGCATCTACCACAGCCTCCTGCTCGGCTGCGGATGGGTCCTGATGCTGGCTTACACCATCCTTACCTCAGAGGGGCTGTTTTCCTATCTGTATGTTCTTGTGATTCCGCTTACCGCACTCCACCTGAAGGCGGTGTGGACCAGAAGCGGCAGGGCGCTCGATCCGATGCTCCCTATGCTGGTTATGACCACCTTTGCGGTGGCTCTTCTTTTCACTCTGGGAAACTGTATCGGCTAGAGCCCTGCGGGATTATTATCGGAGACAGGCCTTGACCTGGTCGGCGATTGCGCGCATTCCCGCCTGGGATGGGTGTCCCATCTGCTTGTCTATGTCGTGGAGGTCCAGACACTCGATCTTGTAGTGTCTGCAGACAGTGTGGACTGACTCGTATATCTCGTCGCTGAGCTCGGAGTTCAGCATGAAGAGTATCCTTGCCTTAGGGTAGAGGGTCTTGAGCTCGTCACACATCTTTGCCATCGCTGGCCTGAAGGTGTAGAGGTCCTCGTTGGTCCACTTTTTCCACTTGTATTCTCCGATAGGGGAACCTGCCCAAGAGTCATTTGTGCATCCGCATACGAGGATGATGTCAGGATGGCCGAGGTCTGATGCCCTGACGATGAATGACCTGTCTGAATAGTCGCTGAAATTCCCGCTGCGGTCCTTGTATCCGCTGAAGCAGATGGTCGCGCCGGAGAAGGCGTTGTTCTTCTCGAGCCTGTATCCCATCTCGTCGATCACCTGATACCACCAGGTCTGCTCGACTTTCTTGACATCATTCTCCTGAGAGCCGAGTTCGCTGCCCTCGGCAAAGTACCAGATGGCATTCCAGTATGGAGATACTTTCCCCTCGAAGGTGCTGTATGAGTCTCCGAGTATGGATACCTTGAGAGGTTCCTGTGCGTTAAGTGCAAATGCCGCCGCCATTGCGATGGCGGCGGTTAAAAGTATTCTTTTCATGATTCGGGTCCTAGTATTTTGCTACCGCCTTGATCATCTTGGGAATGTCGGTGTTGTCGCTGCACTCGAGGAACCTTGATGCCATTGCTCCCTTGACATAGAGTCCTACAGGTGAGCCTGTGTGGGTTCCGTGAGGCATGAGGAAGCCTGCCTGCCTGTCGGCATAGTCGATAGCTTCGGAAATGAGTCTTCCTGTAATGAAATAGAGACTCTGTACGGTGTTCTCGCCTGGCTTGCTGCTGAACTCACGGTCATAGAGACTCCTGAGGGTAGCCTCCTCTGGCTTAGATACCTCGATAGGACCCCAGAGACCAAGGTTTTTCTTAAGGAAATCCTTGACTTCGTCCCAGCTTGGAGTCCTGTCCTTCTTGAGCTCATTATACATGGCAGTCAACTTGCTCTCATCCCACTTCTGGGTCGCGAGGAGTTCAGGGCTCATCTCGTATCTTCCTGATCCGAGCATGAGCGCACCTGTCTCATGGTCTGCAGTGACGATGATGAGGGTCTCCTTCGGATGCTTGTTGTAGAAGTCGAGAACGACGTCGATTGCCTCAGCGAAGTCTGTGGTCTCCTGGAAGACTGCAGCTGCGTCATCGTTATGACCGGCATGGTCGATGGCACCGCCCTCTACCATCATGAAGAAGCCCTTCTTTGCGAAATGACCGTAGAGGTACTCGATACCTGCAGTGACGAAATGAGAGAGCTTGGTCTCACCACCTCTGCGGTTGATTGCAGGGGTGAGGTCGCCGCTGTTTGTGCTGATGCAGAGAACACGGCCCTTCTCCTTTGCGAGGTTCTTGAACTCATCGTGGCCGATCATGACATTGATGCCGGCATTCTTCACGAGCTTGACCATGTCCATAGCGGTGTGTCCGGTCTTCCTTCCTTCGGTCAGGATGGTAGAACCTGCTGCGAAGTCGACTGCGTCGGTGTCGATATACTGCTGGAGAATCTCCTCATAGGAATCTCTGTCCTTCACGTGTCCGTAGAATGCTGCTGGGGTAGCGTGGTTCATGCCGACGCTTGAAGTGACACCTACTCCAAAGCCTGCTGCGTGCGCCCATTCGGCAACAGTGGAAAGTGGATTGTAGTCAGGGTCCACACCAAGGAAGTTGTTGGTGGTCTTGGTACCTGTCGCCAGAGCTGTACCTGCTGCAGAGGAGTCAGTGACAAGAGAAGAAGCGGAGAAAGTGGTGATATAGGTCCTGATAGGGAAATGGGCGAAGTTCAGCTGTGCGGGGCCGTATCCTGTGGCCTTGTTGTATATTTCTGTTCCCACAACTTCGTTGATACCCATTCCGTCACCGATCATGTAGAATACGTATTTCGGAGTCTTGTCCTTTGCAGAAGCAGGCATTGCCAGAAATACAACGGCAATGGCTGCAGCAAAGAGCCTGCCTAAAAATCTTTTGTTTGTCATAAGTAATTCAGTTTTCAATTGATCTGGAGACAAATTTAATGATTGTCCAGCTATAAAACAACAGTGAACCTACAGCAATCCTTCATCCTTTGCTATGGTGACCAGCTCTGCCGAGTTTGACGCCTCGAGCATGGTGAAGAGTTTTTTCTTGTACCATTTGATGGTCTCTGGACTGAGAGTCATGGCCTCGGCGATCTGGGCGTTGGTGTATCCCTTGGCGATGAGATCGAGAACCTCCCTTTCCTTCGGCTTGAGAACGATGTCGACCTTCTCTTTTGTCGGGTAAATGTCATTCATGGTCTCCTCGAGGACTTCGGCAAGTTCCGTGTTCTCCCTGGTCTTCTGCTTCAGTCTCAGGTATACGTAATAGGTCAGTGCGCCCATCAGAATGAGGGCTAAGAATGTGAGCAGGGTGACGGTCAGACGTTTTTTCTGGAGGGAAAGAACCTGTCCGGTATAATCCAGACTCTCCATCCTGTACTGCAGTTCCTCGTCTTCGTGGTCTGCGAAATATTTGTTTGCCTCGTTGAGAAATCTCATCGCCTTGGAAGTCTTGTGCATCTCCAGGTAGAGGCTTCCGAGTCCCTTGTATGACGTCGCGACAGCGAGGGAATCCTTTGCAAGCTTGGAGTATTCCAGGCTTTCGAGATAGTGTTTTTCTGCCTGTTCCAGTTCTCCTTCCTCACGCATGGTCTCTCCCATGTTATAATACAGAACGGCGCAGCTGTTGTGCCATTCATGCTTCTTGAATAGGATTCCTGCCTTCTCGTAATAGTCCATGGCAACGGAGATGGAATCCATCATGCTGTACAGGTTGCCCAATGTCCCGTACATCTGGGACAGTGCATTGTCTATGTCCTTCTGGGTATATGTGTTTCCCGAACCGTCGCCCGTCTCAGAGAGCGGCATCTTCTCGACGGCATCCATCGCCATCCTGTAGTAGACGGCCGCGCTGTCGTACTGCTCCCTCGCCCAGAAATGCTGCCCTATGCCTTTCGCTGCGCTCTGGATCTTGGAAAGCCACTCCTTGCGCGTTGCAATCCGCAGCAGGGTGCGTGCATAGTACTCGCTCTTGACCCCGTTGGTCTGGTTGAATCCGAACATCAGTTCCTCCAGGTCCTCGGCAATGTGCTTCAGCTGGTCGTCGCCGGCATTCTCGATGTCCAGGGCAGTCAGGCCTGCCATCACGGTCTCGAGGGAATCCACGTTGTGGCCACGGTGGTCGACATATTCTGCTTCGGCAACCATGCTGAAGCAGAATGTGGACAATAGCAGCAAAAGCAATTTTCTCATGTGGCAAATATAACAATAATGTGTCCCTGTTGTCGTAAAATGGACTTTTATGGCTCATTTCCACCCGAACGGGTGGTGTTTTGGAATGTTATAATATTGAATTTTGTAGAAAAAGTTGAGTATGCAAGAGCTAAGTGAAAAAGAGGTGATCATTGCTCGCTACGCCGCGGAAGGAATGACGGCGAAGGAGATTGCCGAGGCGATGTTCCTGAGCCAGGAAACCATTCGTTGGTATCGCAAGCGGATGCTCAGGAAAGCTGACGCCAGAAATTTCTCCGAACTTATTGCAATGCTCAAGGATGAGAATATTCTATAAACATAATAATGTTATGAATCGCAACAGATTTTTACTTGTGGCTGCCCTCGTTTTTTTCGCATGTGGCAGCGCGGATGCACAGAACATCTTGGGACGACTTGCCGAAAGGGCAAAAAATGCTGCAGAGAACGCAGTGGGAAACAAGATTGAGAATGCGGTCAACAATGCCGTCGACAAGGTAGGCAAGAAGGGTAAGAATGACAGCGCGGGTGATACGGCTGTCGAGGCGGAGGAAACGTCCGCAAGCTCTCAGGAAGCTGTCGCTGCATGGACATGTCCGGAGTGCGGCAAGACGGGAAATACAGGTGCTTTCTGCGATGACTGCGGAGCGAAGAGACCGAGTGCAGGCAGTGCCGTTGCTGTCGAGCCGACTGAGGCTGCCGGTGAACAGATCAAGAGTGATTTCGTGCCAGGCGCTGTAACTTTGTTCGAAGATAAGGTCATTGGCGAGCAGGTTGGCGAATTCCCAAGCAAGTGGAACCTGATGGAGGGTAACTGCGAAGTGAGCAAGCTCGGCGGCGAGACCGTTATCAGTCTGCCTCCTGCTACTACTCAGGACGAGTATGTGGATAGTCAGATACAGCCATTGATGAAGAATATCTACAACTATCTGCCAGAGGAATATACCATCGAATTCGACTGGTATGTATATGCAAAGCAGGATGACTGCAATGATATCAAGGTTTATGGTCGTACTGGAGATAAGGGAGGCGAAGAAGCATTCCAAGTTAGTCTTTCTTGCGAAGACGATCCTAAATTCCAAGGCACCTCACGCATTTTCTTCACGAATGCTATGACTGATAATAATAGTGAAGTTGACGCTTCATTCAATCTTAAGAAAAATGCATGGAATCATTTCGCTCTCTCGTTCAACAAGCGTGCACTGAAGGTTTATGTTAATGATTATCGCATTGCAAACATTCCTAATGCCAAACCTGCTAGCTGTATGACTCTTTGGTCTATTTCGCGCTATCTGGGCAATGGTATACAGAACAAGAA